>JALZEK010000175.1 GCA_030862065.1 Actinomycetota bacterium
CAAGCCCACGTAGATGATCCCGCCGACCGTGCCGATGAGCGCGGACAGCGCCAGCCCGACCGGAAATGCTTCCCAGGGGACGTCCTCGAGGCTCGATAGGCCGAGGGCGTCCAGCCACCCTCCCTCACCTTTGTCCATGCGGTGCTTGGCCTGCACCTCGCCACTCTCCTTCGTTTCCGGAGCCGGCCGGTCCCCGCTCGCCACGGCTGCGGCCCCGAAGGCGACCAGGATCGCCACGCCGACCCCCGCAAACGCCACCCCACGCCTAGTCACGTTTTTCGTCGTCCTTCTTGTGCATCAATGTCGCGACGAGCATCATGGCGGCGATTGCAACCACGGCGGAGGTGACGGATACCAGGATCAGCTGGGCGGGGGTCATCCGGAGCTCCTTGAGCAAGTCGTAAGCGGGCCGAATATCTTCACCCGGGTCAGAACGATTATCCCAGGCCCGTCGGAGTGAGCGTGGAGGAGATTCTCCGAGACGTTGCGTTCGCCGTTGCTCGATTCGGAGCCTTCGCCGCGCATGCGTTTCTCTTTGGACTTCCGATCATTTTGATATTCGTGCTGCGCCCGGCCCTGGCCTCTGCGGAGGGCGACTGGGCCGGGACCCGTGATCGCTTGGGGCGGCGTCTGCAAGCGCTGGTCGGCTCGGCCCTGTGGGCGTCGGCCCTCGTGACAACCATCGCCCTGCTTCTACAGGCTCTTTTGATTGCGAAGCTCTCACGCCGAGGAGACCTTGAGTTCGACGTCTTCTCCTCGGTGGTCGAGTCGTCTTTCGGCCGCTGGCATTTCCTCCGCTTCCCCTTGCTCG
This sequence comes from Actinomycetota bacterium, assembly GCA_030862065.1. GTDB lineage: Bacteria > Actinomycetota > CADDZG01 > CADDZG01 > WHSQ01 > JALZEK01. The sequence continues at coordinate 812 of JALZEK010000175.1, forward strand.
TAAGCCTGGTCGTGATCCTTGCCGGAAAGGTTCGGCTGCTCGCGCTCGCGGGCACCCGAAGCGATGAGAAGAGTCCGGGGGCCGCGTGGTGGATCGGATGGTGTGGCGTAGCGTTCGCGTTGCTCGCGACCAGTTCTCTCTCCGGACATGCCGCCTCGTCCAGTCTCGCTCCTTTGACGGTGCCGAACGACATCCTTCACTTGGCAGCCGGCTCCATCTGGTTCTCCGGAATCGTTTTGTTGTCGGCCGTTCTTCCGCGGGGGCTCCGGGCTCTGGATGATCGCCGCAGGCTGGAATTACTGGCCCCCTCGGTGGTGCGTTTCTCACAGGTCGCCGGGATCTCAATCGTCGTCATCGCCGGTACCGGAACGCTCAACTCACTCGTCAACGTTGCGGCCGTCTCGAACCTGGTGGACTCGACCTACGGGCGCGTCCTTTCCTTCAAGATCGTCGTCTTTGTAGTCGTGGTGGCGTTGGGGACAACCAATCATTTCTTTCTGCGCGCCAAACTCAGGCGAGCTCTCGAGGAGGACCGACCCACTCCCTCGCAAAATACTTTCAGACGGATCGTTGCGGTCGAACTCACGCTGGGGCTGACTTTGATGGGGCTCACGGGGGTGCTGGCCGGCTCTCAGAGAACGAGAAAGAGCGCGGCCCCTATTCAGGCGGTCAAGTCAGCCGAGTTCTCAGAAAGGTTCCTCCGCCCACTCCGAGCAGGGCCGGAAGGGCTAGCGCCAGGAGCAGGTTGAGGGCGTCGTTCTCTGCGCCCCGACTCGGACCCTCGCTACTCAAACGCGGGTGGTCGGCGCCGCCTTTGGGCGATGCTGGCCCGCCCTTGCCGTGATGCCTGCCGTCGTGTTTGCCGCCACGATGTTTGCCCCCTCCGTGATCTCCACCCATGTGGCCTTTCTCGTGATCCCCCGAGGGGTGATCTTCGCCGTGATCGGTCCCGAGGTGATCGGTGTGGTCCGTGGTGTGCATCGAGGGGCCGTGACCGGTATCTCCGTGGCCGGTTCCGTGGTCGCCGTCTCCGTTGTGGTCTCCGTCGTGGTTCTGGTGTTTGTTCCCGTTCCCGTTGTGGTTGTGGCCGTCGTTGTTGTCGTCCTCCGGGTCGCAGGGGTCGCCGAGGTGAGCGTGGAAGTCGAAGTCTCCCCGGTTCGTCCCCGAGGCCCCGGCCAGCCCGGTGGCCTCCCATTCGACCCGGTAGTGCCCCGAGGGTTTGAGAGTGAGGGGGGCGGACATCTCGTTGGTCGACACGTCGGTATCTGCGGAGACGACTCGATCGCACTCGTCGTAAACGGTGATGTTCGAGGATTCGTCGAGGGGCTCGGAAAAGGTCATCTCCACCCTGTCCGGTGCCCGGTGGACGGTCTCTCCGTCCTCTGGCTTGGAGCTCACCGGTTCGGGCCCGGTCTGCTGCGCCGTCGCCCCCGCGGCCCACGTCAGTGCCAGGCAAGCCCCCGCACACACAATCAGGAGTCGGCGCATATTGGTCTAAGTCTCGCGCCGTTGTGATTCTCGAGGGCCGGCGTGTTAGGGCCTCGATCGAACCGATCCCTACGTATTTTCACCGAGGACATAGTCATTTTGGACTATCCCCCGACTAGTCAATCAGGACCATAAGAAAAGGTCCGGATGGGCTATCGGTTTTTGACACCTATCTGTCTAGTGTTCTTTTGTCGGTGAAATTTTCAGACTTCGGAGGTTTCGCAAGGAATGTCCCCAGAGACCTGCGCTTCAGTGGACCAGAACTGGCGGGCCGGAGCACTTTGTGCGTCGGTAGAACCCGATCTGTTCTTTGCTCCGGGAGCGCTCGAGCACAAGATCGCCAAACGCGTCTGTCGGATGTGTCCTGTCCAGAAGGAGTGCCTCGTTTACGCCATGGAGACCCCCATGGACCACGGGATATGGGGAGGGCTCACCGAGCGGGAGAGGCGAGGTTTCAGGCGGAGAGCTTCGGACGGAGACTGGCGCCTGGCGATGGCCTCCGGCCAGTAGGGCTACTGCAGAACTAATTCCAGGACCACGCACTCGTCCCGCCACCGACGAGCGGTGTCTTCGGGCAAGCCGGGGATGTTGAGCCTTTTCTCCGCGATCTTCTCGGCGACCTCGTCCCACTCCGGTCCCTGGGGAAGTACCCGGACCGAGGCGGGCAACTCGGCCACCTGGGCGTTTTTTCCCTTCCACCGCAAGATGACGTCGGCGCGTCTGATTCTCTCGGCACCCGGCAGCTTCTGCTGACGCTCACCGGACAACACGTAGATCCGGTTTGCCTTTGCGTCGAAGAAGTACCAAACGGGCATCGTGTGCTCGCGTCCGTCGAGAGTCCATCGAAGCCAGAAGATTGTGGATTTCTTCAGCGACTCCTGGACGGCCTTGTCGGTTTCGGCGCTGACGATGTTGTGAAGATGCTCGGGCCACTCGAGCTCGGGGGAGAGCTGATAGGCGACGTCGGTCCAGGTGAGGTTGGCGGCGGTCAGGACGTACCAGGAGGCGAGGTCGAAAAAACCCTTGATTGCCGATCGGGGATCGTCGTAATGCTCGTGGAAGGAGAGCTGGATCTCCCCGTCGGCCCTTTCGTGAAAGCAAAAAACCCAGTTGACGAAGTCGGGCGTGAGATAGCACTCGGCCCAGCGCACTCTCGGTTCGGCCACCTCGAGATGAACACCGATCGACCTTCCCGGTACGTCTGCCGCGAACGGCGTCCAGTAGACCTGGATCACTCGCTTTACGGAGAACTCGTTTACTACTCGAAGAACGCCTTTGGATTTGGCCGGGTCACCCGACTGAATGCCCTGAGCGGCTATCGCCCGCGCCAGCTCCTCCATGATGGGGGCGAACCGGTCGGCCTTCGGCGTTCGAGCGACGGCCATCAGGCGAACGGAGAGCCTTGGTAGGCCGATCTGAGCATGAAGTACGCGGCCGGTATGAACCCGCTCAGGAACAGGACAAGTTCGACATAAGCGATCGAGCGTTGTCGCAGAGCGAGACGGGGCCAGAAATCGAAGAGGATGATCCGGAGTCCGTTGAGAGCGTGGTACAGCGTCGCTCCGATCAGAAGGACCTCAAACGGCTTGAACCACCATTGCTTGTAGAGGGAGATTGTCTCGTCGTACAGCTCGGGCCCGAAGCCTACGGCGAAGGTATCGACGATGTGGCCGAAGAGAAACGCGATCACGCCGACACCGGTGATGCGGTGGGCGGCCCAGGTCCACTGGCCCATCCCGCCCTTGTAAACGGGTCCCTTGGACGACCTTCGCAGCCTGAGGAGGTCGACGAGCAGGAACAGGGCGAAGAGCCCGGCGCCCACGGTGAGGGCGAAGACCAGTCCCTCGATCACTTTTGCCGCGATCATCGGCGTCGATCTTACAGGCGGGTCCTGGGCGCTAACGGGGATGCCGAGCCCAAAAGTGAGGGCGGTAGCTAGGCCGCGTTGAACAACTGATCGGCGACCACGGCAAGGCCCTGAAAGTCGACCGCCTCTTGTTCGAGGTAGGGAACCCGTCCCATCCGCTTGCCGGTCATGGCGCCCTGTGCACGGAACCGGTCGCGGTGCCACGCTTCGGCACGGTCGGGGTTTTCAACCCCGGGATCAATTGAGTAGGGCGTTCGCAGGCCTAGGGGCGTCCCCAAACGATGACCGCCTGACCCGGCGCGTCCGAAGGGTCGTCGTATGGGAGGCCGTCCGGTCCGTCGCCCAGTCCTTCTATCCCCGCCGCGACGTCGGGAACCCCGTCCCCGTTTACGTCGCCCGGTCCTGCAACGCTCGTACCAAGGAAGTTATGTGTTTGAGCTCCGTCGATGCGATAGCCGTGTCCCCCAAGGTTGAGCATGTTCAAGGGCTTCGAGTTCCCCTTCCCGAACACGACAAAGACCGATCCCGATTCTTTTCGCCGGTTGTGGCCCATAAACGGGGCACCGAAGACGAGATCGGGCCTCCGATCGCTATTCAAGTCGCCGAGGCGGTCCATGGATATCCCCGCGTACCCATACTGCGGACCCTTGATCAAGTATCCTCGTTTTCCCAAGTGGTCCAAGTTGATCGTTCCGAGACTCTTCTTTCCAAAGACCACGTAGACGTCCGGGTAGCTCCACATCGCGACGTCATCTCGTCCGTCCCGGTTGACGTCGCCGATCCCCACAACCGACTCACGGTGATCTGCCTTGATCCTGAACCCGTAACGCCGGGATTTCAGCACATCGACCGGCTCGGAGTCCTGCTTGCCAAACACGATGTAGAGACCCATGGTCGAGGGGTTTCTGTTCTTGACCCCAACCGCGACGTCGGGGGTTCCGTCTCCGTTGACGTCACCCGCTCCCGCCAGTGAGTAGTAATCGTCCCACCCCGGGGACGGCGTCTCGATGACATATCCCGCGTCGCCCTGAAGCCCGAGGTCGAACGTAAGCAAGTCCACCGGGGTAGGAATCGCCTTGCCGAACACGACGTAGCTGGCGCCCCTGAACGGTGCTCCGACTAGGACATCGTCGAGGCCGTCCCCGTTGACGTCGCCGGCCCCGGCCGTGTAGCGTCCGGCGATCGACCGACTCGATGGACCGTCGATCCGGAAGCCCTGGATCCCCTGGGCGTTGGCATCGAACTCCGCGAGGTGGACTGGCAGGAAGTCCTTCTTGCCGAACACCACGTAGGCGGAGCCCGAGTCGAGCCGCCCGTTGTTGTCCGCGCCGGGCGCGCCCACCACGATGTCGTCGAGTCCGTCTCCGTTTACGTCCCCCGCTCCTGCCGCGAACGAGGCCCCGTCGTTCGGCTTGGTCCCCCGGATGACAAAGCCCTGGGTGCCGACCTCGCGCAGGTCGACCTCGCGCCTTCGGCGCGTGTTGAAGACGACGTAGACGATGCCCGCCGACGGATCGGCCCCATGTTGGCCCTTGGAAACCAGAAGGTCAGGGATCCCGTCACCGTTTACGTCGCCCACTCTCGCTACCTTGTACGCGCCGGTCATGGTCACCGCCGGCGGGGTCTTCCGAAGGTCGATAGAGCGGCTCGCGCCCTGAGACATGGTGGTCAGACCGGCCGTGACCAAGCAGGCCGCAACAACTATCTTGGCCAGGCGGCGAACGCCTCGTAGAGACCCCATATCCCTTCTGGTTAACCGAAACATCCGGGCTTCCTGCAGTGCATCCGTCGATAGCTCGTCAGTCAGAGGGCGAAACGTCTCTCGCCGAGGCGAGCCCACACGATTCTGTGATCCGAAGAACCCCGAATTTGGCAGTTTGACGGCCGATCTTTTCGTCTGAGGTTTCGATTTTCGAAACGTGGGACGAGAAGAAGGTCAAACAAGGAGATGTCGTGGGACGGTTACTACTAGGCCGCGTTGAACAACTGGTCGGCGACCACGGCAAGGCCCTGAAAGTCGACCGCCTCCTGTTCGAGGTAGGGAACCCGGACCCAGAGGTGGCGAGGAACCTTGCGCCCCAGTGCACTCAGGTTCTTTTCCTCGAGGTTGACGACTCTCATGAAGGCTTCACCGTTCTCGAGCAGCTTGGCCAGTAGGCGCGCGTCGGCGTTACCGCCCTCGAGTCGGGCGATCTGACGGGGGCGCGCCGGATCGCCTATCTCGTGATGGGGATGCACCCGGTTCACGACCAGTGCGCCGAACGGGAGCCCCGCCTCCTGGAGCCTTGTGGCGAAGTACGTCGCCTCGGTCACGGATTCCTCGGCCGGCGACGTAACCACGACGAACGACGTGGCCCTCGACTGGAGCAGATCTGCGACCTCCCGAGCCCTCTCCTTGAAACCCTCGTACATCCCCTCGAGATTTGCGAAGAACTCGGCCGTGTCCTCAAGCACGTCGGCTCCCACGATGCGTTTCACTATCCGGAGAAAGGTTGTGGCGGCGACGTTTGCCACCCTCATGAACCCGCCCCCCGCCTTCATGTAAGGCATGAGGAACCACCTCAGTACCCGGCTCTCGAAGAAATCCGTCAACCGACGTGGAGCGTCGAGGAAGTCGAGGGCGTTTCTTGTCGGAGGCGTGTCGATGACGATCAGGTCGTACTCGCCGGTCGAGTGCAACTCGTAGAGCTTCTCCATGGCCATGTATTCCTGGGTACCGGACAAAGTTCCCGAGATGTTGCGATAGAAGCGGTTGGCGATGATCCGGTCGGCCTGCTCCTGAGTGGGCGCGTACTGCAATATCACCTCGTCGAAAGTGGATTTTGTGTCCAACATCATGGCGTAAAGGGAACCGCTTGCATCCAGTCCCGCGCCAGAGAACTTTCGAGAATTGACCTTGCGAGGCTCGTTTGAAAGCTCCGTCAGCCCCAAGGAGGAGGCCAGCCTGCGGGCGGGGTCGATCGTAACGACGGCCGCCTTTTTCCCCTGCTGCGCCGCGCGCAGGGCTATTGCGGCGGCGGCCGTCGTTTTTCCCACGCCGCCTGCACCGGCGCAAACGATGATCTGCTTCTTGTCGACGATTTCACGGATGGGGTTCAGAGTTTGGTCACCCTCTCCTCGACGATATCGGCCAGCGTTTCGATGTCCGGCAGCGCGAGACCGGCGGAGAACAAGAATGGCAATTCGACAACGTCCTCGTCGGTCCCCCGGCGGAGTTTTCTCATATAGGTCTTCTGAATCTCGCGACGCGAGTTGAGGAACCGGGCGTAGGCGATAAGGCCGCGAAGCTCGTCGCCCTGAAGGTTTAGGCCCACGCCTCGGGCCTCCAGCAGCATGTTCTCGAAATGCCGGTCCTCGGGTGAATCCAAAACCGGCTCTTCTTGCTTGGTCACTAGTTCTGAGTAGACGGCGTTGGCGAATATTGCTCCCTCGTTCATCTCGAGTTTGTTCCGGATGTTCTCCGAGGTCTCCAGCGTTTCGGCCACCGGCATCTCTTCGGCGAGCGTGACGAGGTGAACGCGCGTCTTCTTGGGATCGCGCAGCATCTGGACGAGCCAATCGGATTGCCTTCTCACAGGCCCGACCCGAACGGCATCGGCAAGTCCGACGGGAGCCGAGAAGAACGTGAGCATGTGGCCGGCGGCCGGGGCGTCGACGACGATCGTGTCGAAGTCGTGTTGGGGCTTGTTGCCGCGGTTCTGGTCGAGGTACCAGATCTTTCCCAGAACGAGGATGTCCTTGAGTCCGGGGGCCGCGGTCGTGATGTAGTCCACGAAATGTGTACTGGTGAACACCTTCGAGATCCCACGCATGTGGTACTGGACCTGGAGGTATTCGGCGAGGGCATCTTCGGGGACGATGTTGAGCCCCCAGAGTCGCGGGAGCAGCTCCTTCGGGTCGTAGCCGAGATCGCCGTGACCGAACAGCTTGGCCAGTGTGCCCTTTCGGTCCACCTCTGCGACGCACACCTTCCGCCCGGTCCGCGACGCCACGAGTGCAAGAGCCGCGGCGACGGTCGTCTTGCCGACGCCTCCCTTGCCCGAGACGATGAGGATCTTTGGTTCGAGGAACTCTTCGATGTCCATTGGTTCCGGAAAGGCCCGGACGTCGCCTCCTCGCTCGGTCGGAACGCGCCAGGTTAGCCGGTGCCACGTTCATCCGGGTATCTGGGACCATTGGAGTATGAAACGCTCGCGGAAGTTGGCTCGAAGCGTGCGCATCGCGTGGATCTTTCTCTTCTTTATGGGAATCCTTCTACTGGCGAGCGCAACGGCGTTTGCGCAGACCGAGGCCGTCCTCGACGTTGTGGAGATCGACGGAATCATCGATCCCGTGACCGAGGACTACCTCAGCGAGAGCCTCGAGAGTGCCGAGGAAGACGGCGTCCACGCCATCGTGCTTCAAATGGATACCCCCGGGGGTCTCGACGTCTCGATGCGAGAGATCGTCCAGGACATCCTCGACGAGAACGTCCCGGTGATCGTCTGGGTCGCGCCCAGAGGGGCGCGAGCGGCCTCGGCCGGAACGTTCATCGCCTATGCCGCAAATCTCGCCTACATGGCCGAGTCGACCGAGATCGGCGCGGCCACCCCCGTCAATCTCGGCGGCGGCGATGTCCTCGAGCAAAAAGTGGTCAACGACGCGGCGGCGTTTTTGCGTGAGATCGCGATAACGAGAGGGCGCAACGCGGAGTGGGCCGAGAGAGCCGTCACGGATGCCGCCTCTTTGGGGGCGACCGAGGCGGCCCGAATCGGAGTGGTCGACGGGGTCGCGTCCTCATTGGATGAGTTGTTGCGTCAGATGGATGGCGAGTCGGTGGAGGTCGCCGACGGCACGACCGCCGTGCTCCAGACCTGGTCCGACGGGGCACCGTCCGTGACCGTTCGCTTCCAGGACATGAATCCTCTTCAGCAGCTACTCCACGTCGTTACTAACCCGGAGTTCGCCTATCTTCTGCTGTTGATCGGAGCCTTCGGCATCATCTTCGAGCTCTACAACCCGGGAATCGGCCTGGCCGGCATCCTGGGGGCGGTGGCGCTGTTGCTCGGGTTCTACGCCCTGTCGATACTGCCGACGAATTGGGCGGGAGTCGGCCTGATCGCACTCTCCATCCTGTTTTTTGTCGTCGATCTCCAGACGGTCGGGCTCGGAGCCTGGACCGTAGGTGGAACCGCGGCATTGATCGCCGGCGGGCTGTTGTTGTTCGCCGACGCCGATCCCGAACTGCAGTTGAGTCCGCTGACCATCGTCCTGTCCGTGCTTCTCACCGCTCTCTTCTTCTTTTCGGTGATGACTGCCGCTCTGCGGGTCAGGCTTCGGCGTCCCGTCACCGGGGAAGACGGAATCGTGGGGATGGTCGGCGAGGCGAAAACGGATATCGCTCCCGAGGGCACGGTCGCGACCAAGGGAACACTCTGGCGCGCCCGGACCATGGAGACGGGCATCGAAGCCGGGTCCAAGGTCCGGGTCAAAGCCATGGAGGGCCTCGTCTTACTGGTCGAGCCCCTGCACGAATCGGACGAGTCGGTCGAGACGCCATCGGTTCCAGGCCGGACCGGGGAGCCTCATCGGTCGTAGGGTGCTCGGGGCACGATCCGCCGAGCAAGAGGAGGAGATGTGGGCCTCGCGATCGCTGGAGTTGTCGTCGTATTTCTGCTGATTTTGGCGTCGGCATCCATTCGCATAGTTCAGGAGTACGAGAGGGGGGTCATCTTCCGGCTCGGCCGCGTGCTTGAGGGGGCCAAGGGCCCCGGCCTCTTCTTCATCATTCCGATCATCGATCGAATGGTGAAGGTAAACCTTCAGATAGTCACCTTGAACATCCCGCCGCAGGACATCATCACCAAGGACAACGTCACCGTTCGGGTGGACGCGGTCCTGTACTTCCAGGTTTTCCATCCCGTGAAGGCCACGGTCGAGATCCAGAACTACATGTTCGCGTCGTCTCAGATCGCGGCAACCACCTTGCGGGCCGTTCTATCTAAGTGTGACCTCGACCAGATACTTACGGAGCGCGACAGGCTCAACAACGATCTCCAGCGGATCATCGACGAGCTCACCGAGCCCTGGGGCGTCAAGGTCGCGCTCGTGGAGATCAAGGACGTCGACCTCCCTCAGGAGATGCAGCGGGCCATGGCCAAGCAGGCGGAGGCGGAACGCGAGAGGCGGGCCAAGATCATAAACGCCGAGGGTGAGTGGCAGGCCTCGGAGCGGCTGGCTCAGGCCGCCGAGGTGATCGCGCGTCATCCCATCGCCTATCAGCTGCGCTTTTTGCAGACGATCACCGACGTCGCGTCGGAGAAGAACTCAACCCTCGTGGTGCCGATTCCCATCGAGTTGTTGAAGCCGTTCGCGGCCGCCTTTGGCTCGGACCTTTCGGCCTTCGAAACACCGAGGGAGAAGAGTTAGCCGTAAGAGTCCCCGGACTCGTGTCGTGAGTTAGCGGGAAATCTTGAATGCGTTCGGCTGGTTTGCGTAGCCTTGCTCTTCGACCGTGAGGCAGGGACTCCTGAACGCTTCTTTGTAGGCGAAGGCGCGCACGTGGGCCGTCTTTTTCGGAACGTAACGCGCTAACAACAGCTTCACCGTCGCCTTCCCCTTCCCATTCGTAAAGCCGTAACCGGGGAGGAATGCCCGACCCACGCTGATGCCGACGCCCACGTTTACCTCTTCCGCCGGGAAGGAGACGGGGCGCTCGTAGCTCACTCCGAGCCCCAAGGGATCTTCCTCGGCCGGTCTGCTCACCGTGACCTGGACTGGAACGACCTCCCCGATCGAGTAGGACTTCTTGAACGGCTTGATGTCCACGTGGAAGGTTCTCGGATTCACCGTCTCCATCATCGTGCCTGGAGCGCAGGCGCCGGCCCGGGCGGGCGTGGCGACGCCAGCGGTAGCAATGACCGCTGCGATCGCACCGGTCGCCAGGATCTTTCTCATCGGCTCAGTGATCGTGTCGCATGTCGAAGAGCCCCATCGGGTTCCTCGGTGGGTTCACAACCGGAAGAATCAACCTGGTCTTACCCGTTTCCCAGTTGATCCTCACATTGGCGCAGTCCTGGTGGACCTCGTCGCAGCCCGGATAGGGCTTCGGCAGCGACCACTCGTTGATCTCGGTCTGAATGTTGAGCCCGATGTAGTGACCCTTCCTGAAGGTGTAGTCCTGAGGATGAGCCTCGATCGTCATCCCGAACGGCTTGCCGGGCTTCACCATCTTCTGTTTCTTCAGAGTGTCGCGATAACGGGAGTCGAGCCATCCTCTCGTCACTCCGATAAGGGCTTGCGTATCCGTCGCTCCTATATGTACCGATCCGGCATTCAAATGGTCTTCGGGGTTGACGTCGATGATGCTCGGGGTGAAAGTCACCCACCGCCTCATCACCGTCGAGTAAATCTGGACCTTGATCTCTCCGAAGATCCGTAGATCTCGCTTTAGATGGGGGGTCTCGAACCAGAACCAATCGTGGTTCAGCCGTGAGTGATGCGCGGCGTGCGATTCCGTGTTGATTCCGACGGAGAGGAAGGTGGCGGGATTGCGCGGACCCAATCCTGCTTTCAGAGGCTTGTGCGGCAGAAGCTTCCACTGGTAATCGGTCGGATCCGTCTTGGGGAATTCCTGCGCGATCAGGGTCACGTCCTTGGTCTTGGGTTTGCCCGCGAAGTACTTACCCTCCCCCTCGTAGTCCGACGTTTGCGTGATGACGTCGGGCATTTTCTGGATGCCGTTGTTCTTGCCCATGAGGTAGTGGTCGAACCATTTGTGCACCACGACGTCGAACTCAAGACCTTTTGGTCCTTCGGTCGGCGTGCCATGGTCCTCCCACCGGGTCCCGAAGAACATCTTCCGGTTACGCGAGTTCTTGAGCGCCTGGAAGAGGTTCCATCCCTCGTCCTGCTTTACGTTCCAGTCCCCCCAGTTGTGGGCCACCAGGACCGGGATTCTGACCTTCTTCGCATCCTTGAGGTAATCGCGCTCCTGCCAGAACTTCGTGTAGTTGGGGGTTTGGTCGTAACCGTGCTCAGTGTGCTCGATCTCCTCGCAGGGGGTGATTGTGGAGGCCACTCTCTCTGCCCAGCTGGGATCGGTAACGTCGAGGGGCGGGGGGATGGCCAAGCCGAAATCAAAGGCCAGCGGCGTATCGAATCCCTCGTCGTCGGCGCCCGTTCTCCCCTGATGGCTGAGAGGCTCGTTGTTCCAGAAGTAGCGGATTCCCCCGGCGAAGGCGTAGCCGTACCATCGTGAGATCGCGGCCTCCGGAATGATCGTTGTCAGGTGCTTCGGCCGTGTCACGGCCGTGCTGGTTGCAGTCGTCCCTTCATAGGAACCACCGATCATTCCGACCTTGCCGGTGGACCACTTTTGCTTGGCGATCCACTCGACGACGTCGTGGCCGGTTACCTTCTCTCGCTTGCCGCCGTAGTCCCAGCAGCCGCCGGAGTTCCCCGTTCCCACGACGTCGGCGAACACCCTGACGTATCCCTGGGGCACCCACTCGTTCGCGTCGCCGGTCCGGTCGCCTCCGTACAGGATCGAGTACGGCGAGTAGGTGAGGATCGCCGGGCCCTTGACCATCTTCTTCCCGTCCACCGGGCGGGCGACCTCGACGAAGATCTTTCCGTACTTGGTCTTCACGATATGAGACGAGACGTCGATGTCGTAGGGCGCGTCGGCCGAGGCGCGGGGAACGCCGATCAGGCCCGCGGCAACCGCGGTCGCGCCGATCAGGGCGACGGTCTTCAGCTTGCGCATCGGGGGACTCTCCTCTTGGGCATGTTCTTTCTGGCTTCTTAAATAGGGGCTTCGCTTCGGCACCCGCCTATTCCTGCGGCCCGGGCCGGGCCCGCCCTTCTACTAGGGCGTTCCCGGTGCCGAATCCGCCCAAACCCAGTTTGAAAGCGCCCCCTGTCCGGGGCGAGCGAGGGACAGGCGGATCCCCTGAGGCACCCTGTGGAGAAGGCATCCGTTTCAACGGATGTCTTCGGAACCAGCGAAGCGCGGGTGCCGAACGGGGACCGCCTGTTCCGAAGCTGCCTTGTGAAAGGACCCGCGCGGCCCTCTACGCTGCATCAGATGTCTCGACGGCCTCCCCATCCCGACGAGGAACCACTACTTCGGATAGCCGCCCGCCGCGCCGCGCGACGGCTGAGAGATCAGGCGATCACCCCGTCCTTCGGGAGATTGCTCTTCTTCCAGGCGAGCGGGGCCGCAGGCGATGCCCTTCTTGCGGTGGCCCTCGCCGGCTCGCTTTTCTTCACGGTTCCAACGGCCGAAGCGCGCGGTCGGGTCGCCCTCTACCTCTTGCTGACGGTGGCTCCCTTCGCGGTGATCGCTCCATTTCTGTCGCGGGTCCTGGATAGGCATCGGGGCGGACTGAGGGCCGCGATGGTCGCGGCGGCTCTGGGACGGGGGATCCTCGCATGGTGGCTGTCGACGCGGCTCGAGTCGGCCTATCTCTACCCGATAGCTTTCGGGGTCCTGCTTCTGTCGCGAGCATCTCTCGTCGTCCGTGGCGCTCTGTTGCCAACCCTTGTTCCGGGAGAGCGATCGCTCGTCCAGGCGAATTCGTCCTTGTCCAAGATCTCGGCTTTGGCGGGCATCGTCGCGGTGCTTCCCGGAATAGTTCTGGTCAAGTGGATCAGCAGTCGAGCGGAACTTCTTATGGCTGCACTCGTTTACCTCGCGGGAGTGATCCCGTCGTTGATGGTCCCCTCGGGTCGAGGAAGAAGACCCATCGAGGAACGGCTGGGAGCCCGTCAATCGGTTCGTGCGCTACCCATGCGTCAAGCGGTGGTGTCGGCCACCGGGATGAGGTTCCTCGTCGGCTTTTTAGTCTTCCACCTCGCGTTCGCGTTGAGGCGTGAGGACTCGGGATCGCTCGAATTGGGGTTGCTGATCGGATCGGCTGCGATGGGCACTCTCATCGGGGCGATGGTGGCGCCCCGCCTCGGCCGGGTTCTCAAGGAGGAAGGAATCCTTGCCGTTTCGACCATGTTTGCCGGTCTCACCGCGTTGGTGGTGGGGTACTGGTTCTCGGTTGGAACCGCCGCGATCCTGGTCCTGGTGTTCGGACTCGCCTCGGGATCGGCAAAGGTGGCGTTCGACGCGATCGTGCAGAAGAGGACTTCCGAGGGCGGGCGCGGATGGGCCTTTGCCCGGTTCGAATCCATCCTGCAGCTGGCGTGGGTGGCCGGCGCAATCATCCCGGTGGTTCTGCCGATCCCATCTGGGGGAGGAGTTATAGCGACGGGAGCAATAGCCATGTTTCTTGCAGGGATCTACGTCGCCGGACGGCGAAGAGCCCGCGCAGGGGCTTTGCCGTAGCATTTCCGCGTCACCGGCTGAGTTATCCCTGGATAGGGGGCAGCGATGAACATCGTCTTCAATGGGTCCGAGGGACCCACGCTTGGAGTCGAAATCGAAGTCCAGGTCGTCGACGAGGCGGGAGCGCTCGCCACCAATACCGCGGCGACCAAGATTTTGAGAGAACTCGGCGACTCTGTAGGTTTCAAACACGAGCTCTTGGAATGCACGATCGAGGTCATCACCGACGTCTGCCCCACGGTGGGCCACGTTCGCACCGACCTGGACAAGAAACTCGATCAACTGATTGAGGTTTCGGAGCGGTTGGGTTACCGCATCATGTGCACCGGGACGCATCCGTTCTCATCCTGGAGCGACCAGACCGTCTCTCCGGATCCCCGGTACCACCGGCTCATCGAAACCTGCCAATGGACGGCGCGGCGGCTGTTGATCTTCGGAGTCCACACGCACGTCGGTCTGGGGTCCGGAGAGGAAGCCATTTCCGTGGCCAACAGCCTCGGGACCTACATTCCTCACTTCCTTGCGCTGTCTTCGTCGAGTCCTTTCTGGATGGGACGGGACACGGGCCTCGCGTCCACCCGCTCGAAGATTTTCGAATCTCTCCCGACGGCGGGCCTGCCCTACATGATGGAGAACTGGGGGCAATTCCAGCGATTCATGCGAACTCTTATCGGAGCCGGAACCATTCGCAGCATTAGAGAGGTCTGGTGGGACATCCGGCCCCACCCGGGCTTCGGGACACTCGAACTACGCATCTGCGACGGCATCCCGACGATGGACGAGGTCTGCGCGATTACGGCTCTCGCGCAGTCGCTCGTGGTGTGGCTTGCCGAACGCTACAACGCGGGCCTGGAGCTCCCTCGCCACCACGCCTGGACCATTCGCGACAACAAGTGGCGGGCCGCTCGGTACGGACTCGAGGCGGAGATAATCCGGGATGAGGAGGGCAATCTTCTATCGCTGCGTCGATCGATTCTTGACCTCGTCGAAACGTTGACCCCGGTGGCCGAAAGGCTTCATTGCCTTCCGGACCTGAATCGCGTGAACAGCATTCTCGAGCGGGGGACTTCCGCGACTCGCCAGCGAGAGGAATACGCACGCTCGCGCGACCTCGCCACCGTGGTGGACTCGCTCGTCGACGAGATGAAGGAAGGGACGCCGACACAGCTACCGGATCAGGATCTCGTGGGGGGGACCGTCGTAACGGGCGACAGGCTTCCCGGAGAAAGAGGCCGTTAGAGGGTTAGGGATTCGGACCGAGAGCCCGCAGGTCTCCTTTTCTTAGCGTCGCTCCGGTGGCGTCCAGCCATTCACAAAGGGGGACCGCGTACTTGCGCGTCGTGCCGAGAAGATCGCGTATCTGAGCAACGGTCAAAGGTCCCGTTTCCTCGATGGCCCGGCGCACCGTCGAGCGCGCCTCAACCGCTTTGTTCTTGGTCAAATAGAAGTCGCCGATCCGAACCAGCTCTCCCGAAGCAACAAGCGACCTGAGTAAAGCGGGATCCGCGTTCAGTTCACCGGACGGCGGGGGCACGAATGCCGATTGTTCGAGCCGTCCGATGAGATCGGCTCGCGCTCTCTGCTGGTCGGGGGATAACTCGACGCTAAAAGAGGCCAGACGGACGACGGTCTGTGTGGCTTCCACGTCGTCGAGCATTGCCAGAAGGTCCTCGAAGGCATCTGGTTCGAGTTCGACGGCGCGCCGGCTTGCTTCCCGAGGCATCCCCTGATCGAGCGGATTACGCCGGTGCCAGTCGCGGAGTTGTTCTCTGAGAGTTTTCATGAGTTGTTCCACGAGGGGGCGTGAGAAGAACCGATCCCCGAGTACATCGACTCCCTCCGCCTCGGCTGTTCCCGATCGCATCAGAGCCTCGCTTCTCAGAACCTGATCCTCGAATTCCACGATCGCAGTGAGGGCCCCCGCGCCGTCGCTCGACGAAAGTCGAGACAGCAGCTCGAGCCTTCTGGCCGGCCGGATCCTCTCGGGACCGGGCCGAGGATCGAGGACCCTGCCGCCCCCAAAGGTCACCACCCGTCCGGCGTCTCGGAGGACGAACCGGTCCCCTCTTTTTAGGGGAAGAGGGTCCCGCAGAAACAATCGCGCGAACCCCTTGTGGCCCGCTCCGATCTCGGTCGATCCAATTAGCGAAATCCGGACGGGCGTCTCGGCCGAACCCACGTAGAGCAGGTGGGCGCCCTTGGCCGTGAGGCGATGATCGACCCCCGTCATGTCCCGAGGAAGGACCGATACCTCGACGTCGGTCCTGGACGTTGGTTCCCATTGAGAGTTCCTGACGATGGCATCGCCTCGGCTGGCTCCCTGGCGAGCGAGTCCGGCAAGGTTGAGCGCGACCCGGTTTCCGGGGCCGATCCGTTCGACCTCTTTCTTGTGGCTCTGGATCGACCGGATGCGGGCGCTCCTTTTTTCCGGGGAGATCTCTACGGAGTCGCCGGCGGCGAAGGAACCTCCTCCGAGCGTCCCCGTGACGACGGTTCCCGCCCCCGCGATCGTGAACACGCGGTCGACCCAGAGACGCGGCCGACCCTCGTCCGGTGGCGGCGGGGTGAGCCGAACGAGGCGGTCGATCTCGGTCTTCAGCTCTTCCAGGCCGGCACCCGTGACTGCCGAACAGGCCACGATCTCGGCGTCCTGCAGCGGCGAGCCGACCAACTTGTCCCTGATCTCGTCGGTCGCCACCTCGATCATCTCCTCGTCGACCAGATCGACTTTGGTCAACGCCACCACTCCGCCCGAGATCCCGAGCACGGTTAGCGCCGAGAGATGCTCCGCCGATTGGGGCATCCACCCCTCGTTTGCCGAAACGACGAATAGACATAACGACACCGCTCCCGCCCCCGCCAGCATGTTCTTGATGAATCGTTCGTGTCCGGGGACGTCGACGATTCCGACCTCCCGGTCGGATGGGAGCGTGAGCCAGGCGAATCCGAGATCGATCGTGAGTCCTCTGCGCTTCTCCTCCTCGAAGCGATCGGGATCGATGCCCGTCAGTCGCTCGACGAGGCGGGATTTCCCGTGATCGACGTGCCCTGCGGTTCCCATGACGTGCATGCCCCGATTGTCCTCCGTGGGGCCGCGCCCGCCGCGTCTCGACGGAGCGGAGCGACCGACCTCAACGAGTGCCCTGTCTCCCCGGGGTCCCGGTCGCAGGACTGGCCGCCAAAGTGACGAATGGTCACTAGAGGACTTTCTTTCTCGCGAGGTGATCTCTGTGTTTGGAAGCTCTTTTGCGAGCCGGCGGATTCTGGGTTGTCTTGCTTCTGCCGTGCTTTGCGCGGCCCTGATCCCGGGCCCGGCCGGCGCCACTCCCGTTTGCCCCGACGACAAGACGATGTGTGGGGGCCGGATCTTTCCCGAGCCGGACACCACCCTCGACTTCGTGCAGTTCTCGAACGGCGAGTACACCGACGGCATCCTGGCCCTCGAGGATCAGTATCCGAAGTTCGTGAAGGTCAGCACGCTGGACAAACTCCTCAACGACGACAAGGCCGTCTCCTTCGACGGCCATCCCATCCACGTGGTGGAGATCACCAACTTCGGCGTTCCCGAAAGGCGAAAGCTCCCGGTCATGGTCTCGCTGTCGGTGCACGGGCACGAGCGAGCAGGCCTCGAGGGCGGGGTTCGCTACATGGAGGACCTCGCGACCTGGGCGAAGGAGGACCCCGACCACAAGCTCAAGAACGGAACGGATAAGGACTCGATATCGGTTCCGGTCTCGCAGGTACTCAAGAAGGTCCACCTTTATCTCGCCAACATCAACCCCGACGGGTGGGTGGCGGGCGACGACCCCGATAACACCTACAACCGCGGTAACGGCAACGGGGTCGACCTCAACCGCGAGTTCCCCACGATGGGCTGGGTGTTCCGCGGCTACACGCCGCTTTCGGAGCCCGAGTCGAAGTCGTGGCACCGCTTCGTCAAGAGAATCGACCCGGTTGTGACGGCCGATCTCCACGGTGAGCTGACCTCTGCCAACAACGCGTTCGCCGACATCATGTTGCCGGCGGGCCAGTGGAACCCGAAAGAGCAGTCGCAGGAGGAACGTCTGGCGCGCCACATGACGTCCAACATCGAACGCTATTTCGACGAGGACGGGGTCGTTCTGGGAGACATCACCGGCGCGGGCGGAGCGATGACGCCGGCCGAGTACGCGACTGGATACGACGTCGTCGGATACGACGACTCCGGTTTCATGGGCGACTACTTCACGCAGCGCGGGGCCGTGGATATGGACGTCGAGCACTTCTTATCGCACCTGGTCCCGAATGGATTCTGGTCACCTCCGCTCGAGGACGCTCACGTTGCGGCCGTGCGCGGCGAGATAGAGACGATGATCGTCGAGGCGATGGTCACGAGGTCGGTCAAGGCGAACCTGAGCCTGGGCCGAACCGGATATCTCTTCGATCCCACGAAAAAGACGTCAAAAGATGGCTACGGCGGACCGCCGCCCCCGAAGGGGTACGACCCCGAGCCCTACAGCGCGACGCGGATGCGGTACTTCAAAGACCTCTCCAATTTCACGAACACGCCTTTGCGGCGAGTGCTCTCGGCAGACGTCAAGAAGGACGGGCTCAAAGGCCTCGACACGTTCATCATCACGCAGAAGGTGTTCCCCAAGGATCCGAGAGGGCGACCCGCCGTTAAGACCAAAACGACAAAAAGACTTAGGCAATGGGTCTCGAACGGGGGAAACTTGATCCTCACAGACAGGGCGCTCCGATTCCTGGTGAGGTTGGGTGTCGTCAAGAAGAGTGCCCTCGCGAGGTCCAGGCACAACGCGGGGCATGTGAACATCGACGACTTCGAGGATCCCTACACGAAGAAGGTCCACGTCACCGCGAGCCAGACCTACTACGAGGTCCCTCTCGGCTTCCCGCCCGAGAACACGGCACCGCACTGGACGGTCGCCAAGGCCGCGTGGGAGGAGGCCGGCGGCAAGAGCATCGCCCACGTCGGCGACGACGAGGAGCGCATCGGGCTCGGCCGGCTGAAGCTCGGCAAGGGCACGGTCGGGATCATCGGGGCGCTCCTTCCCAAACAGACCGAGAAGTACGACCACTTCTACGGACTCGCCGACTACGGCGTGACGGTGGCCGGAGGTCAGATCCTCAACAACATGGTTGCCTTCGGCAGGTCCTGATTACCTGAGCGCTGCCCGGCTATTCAAGTACCCGGAGCGTGGTTTCGGCCAGGTAGTCGTCTTGCTCCGGAGCAACCGTTCGCATGTCGAGCAGCACGCGGTCGTCCTCGATTCGCCCGATCACCGGAGGATCCGAGCGACGCAGACGCTGCTCGATCTCGTCCGCCGCCAACTCCCCGTGGGTGATGGCCACGGCCCAGGAGCCGAGCTCGGCCCCCGGAAGCGAGCCACCTCCGGTGACGGCTCGGGTTGCCACCGGCTCGACCTTGGCGCCGGGGGGAACGGCTTCGGCAACTCGAGTGGCGACGGAGCGGGCCCGTTGGCCCAGTTCCTCCGGTGTTGCCAGAGCCATCTGCCACAAAGG
This sequence comes from Actinomycetota bacterium, assembly GCA_030862065.1. Taxonomy (GTDB): domain Bacteria; phylum Actinomycetota; class CADDZG01; order CADDZG01; family WHSQ01; genus JALZEK01. The sequence continues at coordinate 20,008 of JALZEK010000175.1, forward strand.
CAACTCGACGTCTCTTCCCTCGAGATAGATGGACAGGGTGGCCTCGAGGGCGGCCAGTGTCATCTTGTCGACGCGCACCGTCCTCAGAAGGGGATGACGGGAGAGTCGGGCGATGAGTTCTTTCCGCCCGAGAATCACCCCCGCCTGAGGCCCCCCGAGCAACTTGTCCCCCGAGAAGGTGACCACGTCTGCACCGTCGGCAAGAGCGGTCTCCACCGGCGGTTCGCTCCTCATCCAGTCCGGATCTTGCGAGTCGGTTAGGAGACCCGAACCGAGGTCGTGAAGGAAGAGCAGCCCGCGCCCCTTTGCCAAACGCGCCAGGTCGCGGCCCCCGACCGTTGCGGTGAACCCCACCACACGATAGTTCGAGGGATGGACCTTCAGGATGGCGCCGGTGTTCTCGCCAATGGCGCGCTCGTAGTCGGCGAGATGAGTTCGGTTGGTCGTGCCGACTTCGACGAGACGGGCTCCGGAGATTTCCATCACGTCGGGAATGCGGAACTCGCCACCGATCTCTATCAGTTCCCCCCGGCTGATCACAACTTCTTTCTTGGAGCAGAGGCCGGCAAGGACCAGGAGGACGGCGGCCGCGTTGTTGTTCACGACGAGGGAATCCTCTGCTCCCGTCAGCGTCGTAAGTAGGTGGGAGGCATGCGAGTACCGGTTTCCCCTTCGTCCCGTCGGCAGGTCGTATTCCAAGTTGGAGTAGCCGGAAGCAATTGAGCGGACGGCGTTGAGTTGTTCGTTTCCCAGTGGGACTCGTCCCAGGTTCGTGTGAACGAGCACTCCGGTGGCATTGACCACCGGCAGGAGAAGGCCTCTCTGAATGTCCTTGAGAAACGACCGAGCATCGGAGACGACCTCGTCGAAGGACGGCGCCGGTTCTCCCGTCGTGATCTGCGTTCTCGCGCGATCGATCGCGGCGCGAGCCGCTTGCGCCAGCAACGCGTGGGGGCCGCGAACCGTGAGAGCGTCGATTATCCGGTCGACGGCCGGCAGCCGCCGCAGCTCGTCGTGCTTCTCCGCCACGGTCTTAGGGGTTGTAGTCGAGGATGCGCCGGCGCATTGCCTCCTGGATCGCCGAGACGCGATTGTTCACGTGAAGCTTGGAGTAGATGTTGGCAACGTGGGTCGTGACCGTTCGCTCTGAGATCGAGAGTCTTCCGGCGATGGTTTTGTTGGGAAGCCCTTGGCCCATGAAGGAAAGTATTTCCCTCTCGCGCGGCGTCAAAGGCTGGTAGACATCGGCGACCTCGTTCTGCTGGTAGTTCTGAAATTCCGAGAGAACGCGAGCCGCGGTGGTTGCGTCCATCCTTGCCTCACCTCGGGCCGCGGCGCTCACCGTCCCGACGACCTCGTCGAGATCGGCCGTCTTAAGCAGGTAGCCCGAGGCCCCCGCCTTGATGGCATCGAAAACGAATTGCTGCTCCTCATGTCCGGTGAGGACGACCACGCCGACGTGAGGCAGAGAGCCCTTTATTTCACGTGTCGCCTCTATGCCGTCCTTCTTAGGCATGATTACGTCGATGAGAACGACATCCGGGACCTGGTCTTCCACGACCGCGACGGCCTCTTCGCCGTCCGCGGCCTCGCCGACCACCTCGATGTCCTCCTCGCCGTCCAGCATCGTCTTGATGCCGCGCCTCAGCAGGTCGTGGTCGTCGACGAGAACTACACGGATCGCTCCGGCCGTCTCCATAGAGCGATGATAGGCCGCGGTCCCCCCCCAGAAGGAAGTTTCCGCCATTTTGAGTCGGGAGCCTCCGACGAGTCACCGCATCGAGACTTCGCGGTGAGGTGGGGGGTCGGCTGCCTGGTGGCGGGTGTCGCTCTGCTTGGTGTGGTTCTGTTGGTCGGGGTCATCTCTTTTTACGTGCAGCCTCCCACCTGGGTCCAGATCCTGGTCGGGGCCGTCGTCGCCCTGGGAGCCGTGGTGCTGGCCTGGCTGGTGGCCGCCGCGGTCGGGCGAGCCCGCGCTGAACCGGAGCGCCACCCGAAAGGGGAGTCGTCCCACCCGCAAGAGTGAATTCTTGATCAACCAGCATTTTCCAACTCAAGGCGGGGGCGGGGTCCGTCCGACAAATCAGATATGACTCTTCATTCCTCCAGATCCAGGTTCGCGGCCGTCGTCGCGATCGCGCTCCTGATCGCGTTGTTCTCGTCTGCGCCGGCTCTCGGCCGTAACTGGCCGAAGCGGCTTCACCGGGGTCAAAAGGGCCCGCACGTCCGGGCTCTTCAGATCCGGGTCGCCGGTTGGTATCCCAGCTGGAACAAGCGCCGCTTCCACATCGACGGCTCCTACGGGGGGCAAACGGTCGAGGCGGTCAAGCGCTTCGAGCGCCGTTACGGTCTCCGCCGTCCCGACGGTACGGCCTCGCGCATGACCTTCAGGCTTCTCAACCGGATCGAGGACTCGGACGGCTCGACCGAACACTTCAACTGGTCTGAGTTTCGCCAGCACAGCAACCCGGGGTGTTCTGCGCAGGCCAATGCCTATGCCGGAACGTTCGGCGGCGGAAAGGTTTCCACGCGCCAGGTAAAGCGGAACGTGCATCGTTTGATGTGGCGTCTCGAGGCCCTCAGGAAGAAGGGCGGTTCGAATCCCGTCGGTATCAACTCCGGTTTCCGGAGTGTTCCGTACAACTCCTGCATCGGAGGCGCCAGCGCGTCGCAGCATCTTTACGGGACCGCTGCCGACAACCGCGTTGCGGCGATCTCCAATAGCAAGACCCGAAAGATTGCGAAGGGGACGCAGTTCTCGGGAGTGAGTTGTTACTCCTACACCACCCACAACCACTTCGACATCCGCATTGAGAACAGCGACTACCCGGGCGGCCAGTTCTGGTGGTGGCCGCGTACGGACTCGCTCGGGAGAGAGCTCGACGACTCGGGTCGACCATGTTGGGGTGAATCGACGTCGGCCGCGGCCGCGGCCGCC
>JALZEK010000181.1 GCA_030862065.1 Actinomycetota bacterium
TCGGTCGCCACGGCGGCCGACTGCAATGTTTTTTCATCGACGAGGGCTTCGGGTCGCTCGATCCTGAGTCGCTCGATCTGGCGCTCGACGGAATCGAAAGGATCGTCGGTCCGGACCGGCTGATCGGCGTCGTGAGTCACGTCGCCGAGCTAGGCAGAAGGGTCGAGGACAAGATCGTTCTCGATAAAAGCCCGGAGGGAACGACGATCGTCGTGTCGGGAGCCGCCTGAACCCCGCCCCGCGGGCCGCGGTGACCACAGGTGCTGAGTGAGGCATATATGTATGTCAAAACGTGCGGTGCACGCGATGCAGCGGTGCGGCTGCACCACTGCACCACTGCACCGGCTGCACCACTGCACCGGCTGCACCACTGCACCGGCTGCACCACTGCACCGGCTTGGCCGCCTGCTCCCTCTAAACTGAGAGCGATGATGAACCAGAAGCTGTTCGAGCAAAGAGCGGCGCGGCTCCGGGACGCCACGGCCATTGCGATCTTCAGGATGCGCACGGCCGAGCAGGCCATCCAGGGCGTGGCCGCCGCGGTCCGCGGCGGGTTCGAGGCCGTCGAGATAACGATGAACACGCCCGATGCCGCCGACGCCCTGGCCGAGGTGGCAGGGCGGGGCGACGCCATCGTCGGCGCCGGCACGATCACCGCTCCAGAGCAGGTGAAGGAGGCGTACGACTCGGGCGCGGAGTTCATCGTCACCCCGGTGGTCATCCCCGAGGTTGTCGACGCCGCCCACGAGCTGTCGTTGCCCATTGCCCTCGGAGCATCGACACCAACCGAGATCTTCAACGCCCGGGGGGCCGGTGCCGACTGGGTAAAGGTCTTTCCGGCCGAGAGCCTGGGGGGGCCGGACTACATTGCCGATGTTCTGGGCCCACTCGAGAACACACCGATCCTGGTCACCGGTGGGCTGACCGCGGAGAACTACCTCGGCTATCTCGACGCGGAGGCCGAACTCGTCGGGTTCGCGTCGGCCGTATTCGATCCGGACGTCGCGGGGGAGGACAACTACGAAGAGTTCGAGCGCCGCGCCATCGAGGTGCACAGACGACTCGACGCCTACCTAACCGAGAGGTAGCGCCCCCACTCGGCCCGGGTTAAATCGGGCCGGCCCGACCCGCCCGACGAACTCCGCTCTTGTTATGTCGGGCTGCCGCCCCCGACCTGCCCCACGAAATGCGCCTTCTTCAAACCGGACGCGCACTGTGATGGATCGGCCTCGAAGACGAGTTCGCCGAGGACCGTGTCTCCCTTAACGAAAGCGGGCTCAGTGCTTTTGGTGACCTTACCCCGCAGCGTTACCAGTGCCCCGACGTTGACTGTCGAGAACTTGACGGCGGTCTCCTTTTCGGTGTTCCACTCAACGAGGGCTTTGCCCTGTGCGGTTCCGCCCTCGCATGCACCCGCCGCCTTTCCCTTGGCGGTGACGGTTCCGGCCGTTACGTCGCCGGACGACATGCAATCCGCAAGCTTTCCCTTGAATTTGAAACCGTTGTCTCCGGGGACGACCGTTAGACCCGGGTTGAAGGTCGCTTTACCGGTGAGACCGCACGTCGTTCCGTGTTGGGCATGAGCCGAGTAGGTCCCCGGGAGGATCGCTATGGCGAAAGCCGATGCCAGCAGGATGAGTCGCCTCATGGTCGCTCCTTAGATCGCCCCTTCCCGGTTTGTCTGCAGACTTCGCTATCTCTGGCTTGATCTCCTTCCGCTGAAGGCGGACAGGGCCGGACGACGGCCTAAACCCGAGTGGGGAAGCAGCTGCTCAAGCCTCACGGACCAAGCCGCCCGACCGGAGTTAGGCAGAAGATAGTTGTGGCTGCAGGCCCATTAGGCTTCTCAGGTCCTTTTGACGAGCCCCGGAAGTGAAATGCCAATCGCCTCTATACGGAAAACAGGTGCCAGGAGGCTCAAGGCCCTCATCCTCGTGGCAGTTTCTACCCTCGTTGCCGGGCTCACGGGAGTTGTCCCTGCTCGCGCCGCCGCCCTGATCCAGGTGAACACCTTGACCGACGAGCTGAACGTCGACGGCGATTGCTCGGTCCGGGAGGCGCTCATCGCGGCGAACGGCAATCTCCAGATCGATCAGTGCTCTGCGGGCACGAATCTTCCCGGCGACCCGGACACGGTCTCGCTTCCGGCCGGCACCATCACGCTCGAGCGCGAGGGGAGCGACAACTCCGCGAGCCGGGGAGACCTCGACGTCACCCAGGCCACGATCGTCGTGGGTCAGGGTTCTAGTCGAACGATCGTGCAGGCCGGCACCTCCGGCGGTAAGTCGTCAAACGGCATCGATCGGGTCTTCGACGTGGTCGGCACCACGTTCCCCGTTTCGTTTCGGGACATGACGATCAGAAACGGAAGGGTTACCGGCTCGCGCGACGGAGCGGGCATCAATCGCTCCCAGGGGGGGTCGGTCGAGCTCTTCAAGGTCGTCGTCGCCGCCAACAACGCGGCCGACAAGGGGGGCGGGCTTTTCGTCAACGGTGACTTGACGGTCGGCTCCTCCACGATCCGAAACAATCTCGCCGGCTCCGACGGGGGAGGTTTGAGGGTTTTGGCGGACCTTGCCCTTCAGAACAGCACCGTCAGCGGGAACCTCTCGGGAGGTGCGGGTGGTGGCATCAACGCGACCGGAACGGTTGCGACGAACACGACGATCAGCGGAAACAGAGCCGACGACGACGGAGGTGGCATCTTCGGACCCTCGGTTTCCATCCCGACGACGCTTACCCACGTGACGATCGCTTACAACAGGGCCGATTCGAACGGAGCAGGCGGCGGTTCGGGCGGCGGCATCTTCTCGGCAGGAAACGGTGGGGGAGCTACCTCCCATGCGCTTACGAACGTCATCGTTGCCAACAACAACTCGGGCCGGCCCGGCTCTGGGGTAAAAGACGATTGCAACGGCGTCTGGCACTCCGGCGGCGGCAACGTCATCGAGAACACAACGAACTGCGACATCGACAGCGCGTCCAATCTCCTGGGCATCGATCCATCTTTGCTGCCGCTTGCCGACAACGGTGGAGCAACCAGGACCCATTCGTTGCTGAACTCGAGCCTGGCCCTCGATGGTGGGGTCGCGCCGTGCGCGGCCTTCGATCAAAGAGGAGCGGCGCGTCCGGCGGACTCCGAGGACAGGGCCTTCATCGCCGAATGCGACAGCGGAGCATTCGAGATGCAGTCGCTTAGCGTCATCGCTCCGGCTCCGATCATCGAGGGGGATTCGGGCTTCACCCCGGTTTCGTTTGAGGTCCGGCTGTCCTCGCCGGCCCTGAAGAAGATCTCGTTCTTCTACCGCACCGACGGGATAAGGGCGACGGACGATGAGGACTTCGAGTCGAAATTCGGGATAGAGACGATTCCGAAGGGTGCGGCCTCGGCAGAGATCGAAGTCCCCGTGTTCGGGGACAGGCTCGACGAGGACACGGAGGTCTTTCGTTTCTTGATCAGCAGCCCGCAGGGGGCCGCGGCCTCGCAGTGGCGCTCGCGCGCGTCGATCGTGGACGACGACCCGACCCGTCATGCGCGCACGGTCACTCTCACCCTGCTGGAGCACATCCACGCGTTTGGAGACGTCACCGTCCTCGACAGTTTCACCAGTTGCGGGACCGGAAGGGAGGTGAGATTGCAGCGAAGGGTCTCGGGCTCCTGGTCGACCGTAAGCTCGGTCACGACCGACGACCTCGGTCACTTCGAGGTCGAACTCGCCGACCAGACGGGCAGATACCGGGCCCTCGCCGTGATGGTGGCGCTTCCCGGCCCCGACGGAGGCGACATCTGCCGCCGAGCCGTTTCCCCGGTAGTCGGACACACGCACTAGGTTTAGTTTCCCTAAGGCCGCTTGCGCGCAGGCCCGAGTCCTATGGAGCTAACCCGATCCTTGTTCGGCCGCGAGTTCGGCGATCGACTTCTCGATCCCCTCGGCGAGCACTCCGATATCGGGCGCGGTGTCGTAATCCCCGAGCAAGCCGAAACCGATCGTTCCGTTGTACGAGAGGAGGGCGACGCCGATCGTGGTGTTGTCGGCAAGGGGAAGAACCGGGTACACCTCTTCCATCTCGCGCCCCAATGAGTAGAGGGGGATCTGGGGGCCGGGCACGTTTGTCACGACTAGGTTGAAGGCGCGCTGCCGGGCCACGAGACGACTGGCCTGCGCGACGATCGTTGGAGGAGCCCACTCTCCTAAGGTCGTGAGGACCTGGGCCCCCACGGCCTGACCCGATCCCTTGAGGTCTTTCATCTCCTCGTGCACGAACTTAAGTCGCTCGACCGGATCGGCCTCGTGGACAGGAAGCCTTGCCCAGACCGAGGCGACCTGGTTGCCGAGCGCTCCTTTGTCGGCCTCTGCCCTCACTGAGACGGGGACCATCGCGCGCAACTCGATGAGTTCGACGTTTTCCCCGCGCGCTCTGAGCATGCGACGCAGCCCTCCGGCCACGACCGCGAGAACAACGTCGTTCACGGTTGCCGAGAACCGGTTCTTGATGTCCTTTATCTCTTCGAGGTCGGCGAGGACGGTCTCGAAGCGCCGGTGGGGACCGATCGGTTGATTGAGGGACGATGAGGGGGCCGAGAACGATCCACCCACAAAGCTTCCGACCGCCCTGAGCGACTCGAGGAGCCGGTTGGGCAGCTTGGCCGGATCCGAGACCGCCGACTGCAGGGTTCTCACGGCTTCTGCAGGGGAGGTCAATCTGTCCTTCAGGGCCTCGACGAACAAATGATCCGGTGTCGGTTCGGGGGGTGGCCTCCACGGCTTGCGCTCGACCTTTTCCGGCTCGGGCTCGAGATCGAGGATGACCGACATGATGTCGGCTCCAGACACGCCGTCGACGAGACAGTGGTGGGTCTTCGAGATCAGAGCGAACCGGCCTCCCGCGAGACCCTCCGCGAACCAGATCTCCCACAGCGGCTTGGTTCGATCCAGTTGCTGCGACATGATGCGCGCCGACAGACGGTTGAGCCTGACCCTGTCGCCGGGCGCCGGAAGAGCGGTGTGTCGAACGTGATACTCGAGGTTGAAGTGAGTGTCGTCGACCCACACCGGCCGGCCGAGTCCCAGCGGGACGAACGCCAGCTTCTGCCTGAAGCGCGGAACTAGCTGCAGCCGCCCCTCCACCATGTCGAGGATGTCCTCGTAATCGGGCGGAGGACCGTCGAAGATCGCCACGCCACCCACGTGCATGTGAGTGTCCGGTCCCTCCAGATGGAGGAACAATTCATCCAGAACGGTGAGTCTTTCGGGGGCCACGACCCCGATGGTAACGGCTTAGTTTTGAGATCATGCCGAGGTCGCAGGAGGCGCTTGCTCGACTCGTTGAGAAGGAGGGCGTCTCAGACAGGGTGGTCGAGGCGTTCAGGCGAGTGGCGCGGGAGCATTTCGTGCCCAAGCACGCTCGTCGGGAGGCGTATTCCGACTACCCGGTGGGAATCCCCGAGCGGCAGACCACGAGCCAGCCCTCGTTGATCGCCCGAATGATCGATGCGCTCGAACTCGAGCCGACCGACAAGGTCCTTGAGGTTGGAACCGGCTATGGATTCCAGACGGCCCTTCTTTCGACACTTGCTCGGGAAGTCGTTTCGATCGAGCGTTTCGAGGAACTGGCCCAGACCGCTCGATCCAACCTCGCGGCCGCGGGAATCGAGGGCGTCGAGGTCGTCGTCGGAGACGGGTGGAAGGGCGTTCCGGCCCGGGCTCCCTTCGACGCCATCGTGGTTTCGGCCGCGGCCCGAGAGGTGCCGAGCGCTCTGGAGGTCCAGCTGAAAGAGGGCGGGAGGTTGGTCATCCCACTGTCGAGAGCCTTCGGGGACGACGTCATCTTGTTCCGCAAACAGGATGGCGATGTGAAGCGAATGAAGGTTATAACTCCGGCCCAATTCGTCCCGCTGGTCGAGGGCGAACCCTGATCGGAAAAGCGAACGTCCGGTTGCGCCGCGCAAACGTCGGGTTGAGACGCA
>JALZEK010000025.1 GCA_030862065.1 Actinomycetota bacterium
GCTGTTTAGCTACGTGCGGATGGGATAAGCGCTGAAAGCATCTAAGTGCGAAGCCCACCTGAAGATGAGATCTCTCACCGGGTTAACCGGGTAAGGCCCCTTGCTAGACGACAAGGTTGATAGGCCGGAGCTGTAAGCACAGCAATGTGTTCAGGCGACCGGTACTAATAGGCCGAGGACTTGGTTTTGCTCGCGCTCGCTCTGGAGGGTTCAAGGTCCCACAGGAGCACTGAAAACCGAATAAGACCACCAGAACTGAAGTTTCCGGTGGCTATAGCGGAGGGGAAACACCTGGTCCCATTCCGAACCCAGAAGTTAAGCCCTCCAGCGCCGATGGTACTGCCCTGGAGACGGGGTGGGAGAGTAGGTCGCCGCCGGGATTTTTCTCAACAAGAAGCCGCCCGAGAGGGCGGCTTCTTTGCTTTCAAATCTGTCTTCGTCGCGACGGGATCCCTTCGACGGTCCACTCGCTATGAGAGCTTTGCCAATTAAGAGGCGGACGCGACCTTCCAGAGGTAGCCGTCCGGGTCGCTGAAGTACCCGAAGTACCCCCACTGAGCGGCTGCTGCTTCCTTCACGACGCCGCCACCGGCCGCCTCGGCGTCGCCCATGACCTCGTCCACAGCTTCCCTCGAAGGCACGATGAAGTGAAACGAGACCCCCCGGAATCCGGATCCCTCGGAGGAGACGCCGGCATCTTGGGCCGCTGCCTCCCGTTCGTAGAGCGCGAGCGAGGACGATCCGTCACCCAGGTTGAACGACACGAAATTGGGATAGTCCTGGTCAATCTTGCAGCCCAAGCCTTCCCCGTAGAACGTCTTGGAGCGGCCCAGGTCCTCGACACCGATCATGATGGCGGTCACCTGCAGAGGCACGGTTGTCTCCCTTCTGCGTTGCGTTCAACATCCCAGTCTGTTTGACGAAACGAACCGGCAAAGTGTGACCGGCCCACGAGAGACGGGTTCATCATCACGAGTGGGCCGATTTCAGGGGATCACCTCAGGCTGCCCGTCCGTCACTGGAATGGCCTCGGGGCTCACGAACGGGACTCCAGATTCCAACGACTTGGCGATCTCATCCATCACTTGATTGCTACGGCGCCATCCGGTCACCTTCCATCGCTTGATCCTGGCCCTCCGGTCACTCGGAACTGCTTCGATGATCCAGGAACGCCTCAAGAGGGTGGTCCCGACGAGCGTGATGATCACCAAGAGCAAGATGAGTAGCAGTTCAACAATAAAGATGAAAAGTGGAAGGACGAAGATCACGACGACGAGCACGGCAAGAACGCCAAGGACGGGCGCGGGTATCACGTCATCGGCAAGCGAGAAAATGTCGCTGACATCGATGAGATCGGTTCCGCGGGCTCTCCAGCGAGGGCGCCATGCCATCCAACGTCTCCGAACGGTCCATGGGGTCCCGTCCGGGCCAACGGCCCCCCGAGATTTGACTCCCAGCATTGCGATTACGCCTTGTCTAATTCTGCTTCGGCTCTCCTTGTCCGAAAGCGTACAGACACTCGGGCAAATGGTCGATAATCGATCTCTTACCCCGTCCCCTCGTTTGGAGAAATCGCCTGAGCCTCACGAGTAAACGCGCTGTGGAACTCCTGCTGCCGGCAACAGGCCGGCGGCCTCTTGCGATGGCCATCTCGGGCGTCGTCGCGTTCTCGTCGTTGATGATCTTTCCGGCTCTGGCCGATCTTCCTCGCCGATCGTTCGGCCCCGGCATTGATCCCTTTCCGACATACCAGGGCCAGAGGACGTGCAGTCCGAGTCCGAAGCCCGGCGTGGTCGGTTTCAAACGCGTCGTGCACAAAGCTTTCCCCGGTACGGGCGAGGGTTACATCTCGCGCTCGTGCTCGGTGGGTGGGCAAAGCGAACACAAGGAGGGTCGAGCCTGGGACTGGACGAGCCTCAACGCCTCCTCGGACGCGGATCGGAGAAAGGTTGGCAAGGTCCTCAACTGGCTTTTGAATCGCGACGAATATGGAAGTCGCTACGCGCGCGCTCGCCGCTTCGGAGTCATGTACATCATTTGGAACCGCAGGATCTGGACCTCGTGGTATGGCTGGCGGAGTTATACGGGTTCGTCGCCGCACACCGACCACGTCCACTTCAGCTTCACCTGGCCCGGGGCCAGGAAGCAGACTTCTTACTGGCGAGCGCCGCGCACTTTTGTTCTTGCAACCGAGGCGCATCCAAAAGCTCAGGGATATTGGGCGAGCACCGGGAACGGGACGGTTTTGAGGTCCGGGGCGAGTGATTTCTTCGGCGACAAACGCAATTCGTTCACAACGGGCAAGATCGTCTCGATGGCCGCCACCCCCAGCGGGAAGGGGTACTGGCTGATCAAGCGAGGCGGGACCCTGTTGACCTACGGCGATGCCGCGCACAAGGGGACGGTACGCGGGGACGCCGTGGTGGCCGACATGACGGCCATGTCTAGGGGAAGCGGCTACTGGATAGTGACGAGGCGGGGCAGGGTGGTGGCCTTCGGCAACGCCGAGCGCCACGGCTCGGTCAGGCAAGACGTAATTGCCTCCGGCATAGCTCGTACGCCCCGAGGGGGCGGCTACTGGGTTGCGACTCGAGACGGCCGCGTCTTCAACTTCGGTGGTGCGAAGGATCTCGAGGATCTATCCGAGTTCAAGTTCACCGTGGTCGATATAGCGAGCTCACCCGAGCAGGGTTATTGGCTGGTCACCCCGAGAGGCAAGGTCTTTGCGTTTGGTGGAGCTCAATTCTTCGGCGACAAACGAGGCAAAGACCTGGCCATGCCGATCACCGGGATCGTCCCCACGCCCAACGGCGAAGGCTACTGGCTGATCAATCGAAAGGGAAAGGCTCACGCCTTCGGAAACGCCTCCGACCTGGGCATTTCGAGTCCTGCGACGGCGCCTCCCGAGGAGCCTCGCAATCCAAACCTTGTGCCTGAGGCCTACGAAACCTTGAGTTTCCTGAGACGAGTCCATCGAGCCAATTGACGATTCAGATCCACTCAACCCGTTGTAGAAGCTCGAAGGCGACCTCTGATGGGACGACCTCGTTCCGGTGACCAAGAGACGCCTCGGGCCTCGGATGTCTCGTTCACTCCATTCCTTTTGCCACGACTCCGCCTGGTGGTCAGGTTTCCCACAGTAGAGCACCAGATAATGTCGAGCGATGGCCGATGGCCGCTCCAGAAAACCCGGGGACCGTCGCAACCAAAGCCGATCCACGTGGTCGCGCAATCGCGCGGCCCCCGGTTCGAGACGACGGCCGACAGAATCACGGTCGGCCGATCGTGCCGGTCCCAAACATCCGCCGGTCCACCTCTCGGACGAGATCGTCAAGGAATTGCAGTCGACCGCCAGGCCGGGCAAGGGAGACATTCTCGTCAAGCTCTTCTCCGAGGCCGCGGGGGCGTTTGCGGCCGAGGACTACCCGGAGGCGATCCGGCTCGGCGAGCAGGCCAAACACATCGCCCTGCGTGCGGCCTCCGTCAGGGAGCTTTTGGGCCTCGCCTACTACAGGGCCGAGCAGTGGAGGGATGCCGCGCGCGAGCTCTCGGCCTTCAGGAGGCTCAGCGGCTCCACCGAGCAAAACCCCGTGATCGCGGATTGTTACAGGGCCACCAACAAACCAGAGAAGGCCCTCGAGTTGTGCGACGAAATAGATGTGCGATCGGTAGATCGAGCGGTCGCCTACGAAGGACACATCGTAGCGGCCGGTGCGCTCACGGATATGGGCAGGATCGACGAAGCAATCGCCAGACTGGAAGCGCTCGACCTCCGGCCGTCGACCGCCCGCGAGTATCACCTTCGGGTGTGGTACGTGCTCGGAGACCTGCTCGAGAAAAAGGGCCGCTTCACCCAGGCTCGGGAGTGGTTTGAGGCGGTTGCAGGCGCGGACCCGGATCTGACAGACGCCTCCGAACGCGCCGGTCGGCTGCGACGCCGGGCCTAACGCGGCCCGCCAACTCGGCCGTTTACCCGGATCGCTCGACCTTGTCGAGGTAGCGCATGTAACCCCACGTGTTCATCCAGTAAGAGGTCGTCTGCTCCATGCGGTCGACCGAGTCCTCGCCCAGGTGTTGTTCCAGCGCCTGCGTGGCGTTGGCCTGGACGATCTTCGCCGCCTCGTCCAAATCCGATGTTTGTTCTCGGGCGGCTCTGACCCACGACTCCCACCGGCGCAGCGATTCAACGGCCTGGTCGCAGAACTCCTCGACGCCCGTCGTTCTTTCACCGCGATCGTGGGGGCCGAAATGGGTTAGCCAAAGGGACTCCGGGCGCAGCTGCGCGATCCGGCGAATCGATTCGATGGCTTTTTCGAGGTGGAATTCGGGCGGCGGGGTTGCCGGTCGAACGATGCCCACCTCGGGCAGCCTCACGCCCAGAGCGTCGCCGCAGAACAGGGTGCCCGTCGAGTCGTCCAGATAGGCGTGGTGGTGGTAGGCGTGACCCGGAGTGTCGATCGCCTGAAGCGATCTTCCTCCGAGGTCGATCTTGTCGCCGTCCTCCAGTACATGCACGCGCTCCTCGGGAATGGGATCGATACCACCCCAGAGTTGCTCCATCTCGTCCTTGTAGATGCGCGCCGCGCTCGCCCACAGTTTCGAGGGCTCTATCAGGTGCGGAGCTCCGACCGGATGGACGGCGATCGTCGCGTCCGAGAACTCGCGGGCCAGAGTTCCGGCCGCGCCGGCGTGATCGAGGTGGATATGAGTAACGACGATCCAGTCGAGGTGATCGATCCCGGCGGACCGCAGTCCCTCGAAAACGTGTTCCACCGAGCTCTTGGGTCCCGTTTCCACAAGTGCCGTTTTCTCGTCGCGCACCAAAAAAGAGCCCGTGATCCCATCGCGGCCGTGCATCTTCGTATCGATGATCGTGGGCTCGGTCATATCTTCCTCTGTGAGCGGACGTTACGGGCGTTTGTGCCTCCGGCGGTTTAGCGTGGCGCCATGGTGGCGCAGCGTAGCGGACCCAGACCGGAGATCGCCCTCGTTGTGAACCCTAACGCGGGGCGGCTCACGGATCAGACGCGCAAAGAGGTGGTGGGTGAACTCAGGAGGAGATTCAGGGTAGACGCTTACTTCACAACCGCCAGGGATACGGGTATCACGACGGCCTCGGAGTTGGCGGATTCGGGAGCACAAGTGGTCGTCGCTTTTGGAGGCGACGGCCATGTCAACGAAGTTGCTAACGGTCTCGCCGGAACGAAGTCCGTCCTTGGAATCATCCCCGGCGGGACCATGAACGTTTTCGCTCGCGCCCTCGAGATTCCCCTGGATCCGATCAAGGCGATAGACATCCTCGAAGACCACTTCGACCACGAACCAAGAATCGTCCCTCTCGGAAAAGCGAATGATCGCTATTTCACTTTCTCGGCCGGGTGCGGTTTCGACGCGGAGGCCGCAGAACGAGTTGAGCGGTACGTGCCTTCCAAGCGTCGGTTGGGCGAGCTGTTCTTCTACTGGAGCGCGTTTCGCGTCCTCACGGGCTCGCTCCGTAGTAGAGCGCCCTGGATGACCATCAAAGGCGACTTTGGCGAACAGATGGTGGCCATGGCCGTCGCATGCAATGCCGGCCCCTACGCCTACCTCTTCGGAAGAGCCGTCAATCTCGCTCCCGAGGTGACCCTCGAGGAGGGGATCGATCTCTTCGCGCTCAAATCTATGCGCATCGAGGCGTTGCCTTTGTATGTCTGGAGGGTTGCGGTTTCCGGAAACCTGATCGGCCATCCCGATGTGTTCTACAAGAGCAATCTGGGTGACTTCGAGGTCACGTCGAATCAACCTTTCAGTCATCACGTGGACGGCGAACCTCTGCCGCCCGCGCGGCGGGTTCGATTCACGGTCGAGAAGAACATCCTGCGGGTGAGGGTTTGAATCCACGAACGGTAAGTGGTTGAGATGAGCGTGCTGTTGCTGGACCCTCCAGCAGCCAGGGGGAAGGCCATCGTGGCCAAGCTCCTCGGCGAGGGGGATGAGGTTTCCGTCGTCGGGCGCGACCAGGCGGTGGCCGCACCGATGAAACGGTTGGGGGCCTATGTGGCAACCGGCGACCCATCCGATCCCGATCTCGTCGCCAGAGCCGCTCAGAACGCGCGCACGATCGTCCTCTTCGCCGATGCCGGAGGCCGGATTCTCGATGCGGTCACCGAGGCGGCCTCGCTTCTGCCGTCGGCCCCCCGGGTCGTCCTTCTGACTAGTTTCGTAGAGGAGGACGTGATGTCGCGTCTGAGACGGTCTCCGCTCGATTACATCGCGCTGAAGGTGCCCGGGCCACCACGGTTCCGCTTAATAAGAAAGCAATCGGTTTCGGACGAACAGATTGCGGAGGCCGTCAGCGCGGCCGACGACCTCGCCGGCGAGCCCCGCCTCGAATTGGACCTCGGAACCGCCGCCGCGTGGAGAGAACTGAAACTGAGCGAGCCTGAAAGCGCACACTGAATTCAGTGATCCGGAGCCCCTTGAGAAACAAGACCGATCAGGCGGGGGCCCCCAGGTAGGCCTGGCGAATCTCGGCGTGATCGAGCACGTCCTCGCCGACCCCCTCGTAGACGATTCGTCCCTTCTCCATGATGAAGGCCCGATCGGCGATCGCGAGGACGCCCGCGTTTTGCTCGACCATAAAAACGGTCGTGCCGTCCTCATTGATCCGCTTGACGATCTCGAAAACGGTTTCTGTGAGTTTGGGGGACAGACCGAGAGAGGCCTCGTCGACCAGCAGCAGCTTCGGTCTCCCCATCAATCCACGGGCGATGGAGAGCATCTGCTGCTCGCCACCGGACAACGTCCCGCCCAGTTGGGTCCAGCGCTCTCTAAGCCGAGGAAAGTACTCGACGGCCTGTTCGACGCGCTCCTTGTTCCCCCTTCGATCGTGCCGGTGGGGCCACGCCCCCAGCCGCAGGTTCTGAGCGACCGTCAACTGCGGAAAGATGTGACGGCCCTCGGGAACGAGGACCACCCCTTCCGCGACTAGGCGACGCGCGTCGTGCTTGGTCACATCCGTTCCGTTCAGCCGCATGGTCCCGTCCCACACTTTGTGCAGCCCCGCGAGGGTGGTGACTGTGGTCGTTTTCCCCGCCCCGTTGAGGCCGAGCAGCACCGCGATTTCGCCTTCCTCGATATCGACCGACAAACCTTCCAGCACCGGAAGAGAGCCATAGCCGGTGCGAAGATCGCGAACCTCAAGAAGAGGCATCGGTCTGTGCCTCCTTCTCCTTATCGGCTCGGTCTCGCCGTCTTCGCAGAGAGGGGAGTCGCCGCTTCTTCGGCGACTCTTCTGCCGGCCCGTCACCGGAAGATGCCGGCGCGGCCTCCGTTTCGCCGCGGGCCGACGGAGTGGTCTCGATCTCGGATTTGTCGGGCTCCGCCCCATTACCGCCGGGGGCCTCCCCACCGAGGTACGCGGCGATGACCTCGGGATGGCTCTGAATCTCCTGGGGTTTGCCCTGAGCCAGAACCTTGCCGAAGTTCAGCACGTAGACGAAGTCGCACACTTCGACGACGAGCGGAACGTGGTGTTCAATCATGAGCATCGTGAGATTCAGCGTCTTTCGCAGCTCCAGAAGCCGTTCCCCCAGCTCGTGGGCCTCGTCCGGGCCCATCCCCGAAGATGGTTCGTCGAGTAGGAGGATGTCCGGATCCGTCGCCAGAACTGTGGCGATCTCGATGAGTTTGAGCGTTCCGTAGGGCAACCCGTCCAGCTGTGAGTCGGCCAGGTAGGTGAGGTCGAAGAAATCGAGCACTTCCAGAGCGTTCGCCCTGAGTCTGCGCTCCTCGGCGAATGATCTCGGAGCTCCGAACACACCTCCGACCGCGCCGTAACCAATACGTGAGTGCTCCGCCACCATGCAGTTCTCCAGAACGGTCAGCCCCCGTATGAGCCCGATGTTCTGAAACGTTCGACCGATCCCGCGCGCCACCCTCCGGTGAGTCGGCAGAAGCGAGATGTCTACACCCCGGTGCTTAACCAGTCCGGTGTTTGGCTGGTAAAGGCCGGTGATGCAGTTGAACAGAGTCGTCTTGCCGGCTCCGTTGGGTCCGATGAGCCCGACGATCTCCCAGTCGGGGACGTCCACGGTTACGTCGTCGAGTGCGACGAGCCCGCCGAAACGGATTCCCATGTTGTGGGCCTCGAGGACCGCTCCCATCAGGGTCTCTCCGACTTGGAGCCCGCGGCCTCGCCCTCGGCCGCCGAACCGACCGGCTCGAGCTCGGAGGTCTCCTGTTGGGCCGGAGGGGGTTTGTCGGTCGACTCGACCTCCTGCGCGTCGGGCTCGCCCTTCTTGTGCCGACGCAGTTTGGATAGGGGAGAGGCCCGCTCCGTCTTGTGGTGCCCGTGTCCTTCTGGATGCATAGAGAACTTCTGGCCCCGGATCCAGCGCGTGATCGGGGAAATCTGTTCGGCGATACCTCCGGGATACAGGATGAGAGTGAGCAACGCCAGAAGCGCGCCGATAACGATGGCGTACTCGCCGGTCGAACGCCCCGTGCCCTCCAGCCAATGGCTGAGCGGTCCGATGAGCTCGATCAAAAATGGGAACAGCGCGAAGAAGGCGGACCCGATGACCACTCCCGTCCGGTTCCCGAGCCCTCCCACGACCACCATGAGCACCCATAAGAGAGCGACGTTGAACTGAAAGTCGTTCGATACAACCTGGGTCGCGTGGAAGGCGAGAAGACTTCCGGCCAGGCCCGCGAACATGCCCGAGAGAACGAAGGCCAGGACCTTGTACAGCGTGACGTTTATCCCGTACGACGCGGCGACCGGCTCGGAGTGCTTGATCGAGAGGATGGCTCGCCCGGCCTTCGACTTGAGGACCCTCCAATCGATGAACAGAACTATCGCCAGGAAGAAAAAGCAGAGATACGCAAACATCCGGTCGGAGGTGAAGCCGGCCGGTCTCGGAGCGGGCATGCCCGCCCCCGCGCGGGTCAGCGCGCTTATCTCAAATATCGAGCGCTCGGCCATGAACGCATAAGCCAGCGTTATCAACGCGAGGTAAAGGCCCTTTATCCGCAGGGCCACGAGTCCCAGAAGACCGGCCACGACTGCTCCACTGATTACGGCTAAGGCGGTGGAACTCGCAAAGGCTCCCACGGAGCACTGCTCGGTCGGGCATCCGGCGCGCGTCGTCGCGTACCAGGCCGCGACGAAAGCCGCAATCCCGATGAATCCCTGATGGCCGAGCGACAACTGGCCGACGTAGCCGAGCACAACGTTCAGCGACAGGCCGATGATCGCCCACACTGCGGCCAAAGAGATGCGATCCGCCCAGTACTGCGGGACCGTTGCCGTCACGTAGAAGAGGATGAAAAACAGCCCCCCGAGGATCGCGAGCCGGGCCACCCAGCCCCTGGTGCTCGGGGTCCAGACTCTTTCCTCCTCGGAGGCGGGAATCGCCGGCGCTTCGACGGCCGGAGCCTGCGTTGCGCTCACGCTTCACTCCCGAGGAGGCCCTGTGGACGGACGAGAAGGACCACGAGCAGCGCGATGAACAACGCGACGTCGGAGGCCCCGGGGAGCACGTTGGCCCAGGCCTGATCGCCGATGAAAAAGTGATTGGCGGCCCAGCCGGAGATGCCCTGAATGAGCCCGACGCTGATGCCGCCCACGAATGCGCCGGGAAGGCTGGTCATTCCGCCGATCACCGCAGCCGCAAACGCCGGAATTAGAACCCCTGTCGTAACCGCTCCGGGCGCGACCGGGCTGAGGGGCGTGTAGAGGATGCCTGCCACCGCGCCGAAGAAGGCCGCGGAACCCCAGATGAAGCGGGACATCCTTTCCACGCCGATACCGACGACGCGGGTCGCGAGCGGATCCTGAGATGTAGCGAGTACGGCCAAGCCGAGGTTGGTCCGTGAAAAGAAGTAACCGAGAAGGACCGCAATCGCGATCAGCACGCCGATGATGATGATCCTCTGAGGCTCCAGGAAGTAGCCGAAGATCTCCGGGCCCCTCGGGTTTCCTTGTTTGTCGACGGTTTGGATCATGGGCTGGAGAGTCTTCGGTTCCGCTCGGAAGAGCAAGATCTCCACCCCGATCGCCAGCAGAGAGAAAGCGATCGTCGCCACGAGGACCTTGACCCTCGCGGCGTTCAGGAGCGGTCTAACCAGCACGCGCTCCATGAGAAGACCGACCAGGACGGCACCGATCACGGCGATCACAACCGCAACGCCGTAACTGAACTCGAACTCGAAACCGAACACCGAATGGATCTGTTCGAGAAACACGAAGAGGATGAAGGCGGCTATCGTCCCGAACTCGCCCTGGGCGAAGTTGAAGACTCGGGCCCCCTTGTAGACGATCACCAGCCCGATCGCAACGAGTCCGTACACGCACCCCTGGGCGATCCCGATCACGAGGTCCGCGCTCGGGCCAAGCGGGTCCTCGTATGTCAGCAATATGATCAGGCCGACCACGCCTGCAATGACTCCGGCGACGATTGCAGTTCTCATAGCGAGTTCGAACTACCTTACTCGTATTGCTGCGGAGCTCTCAGCCGAGCCCAACGCCTAGAAGTTGCTGACGAAACTCGCGATCGTATGCCAGCGGTTGTCGCCGGCCTTGTAGCCGGAGCACTGGGCTTCGTTGACGTGGACCTGCGTGGAGCCGAAGCGATCGGACTGCGAGAAACTGAGCGGTGGGAAGATACCGCTCTTGATGCCTTTGGACCGCTCCGCGTAGTAGATGAACCGCTCGCGGGTCAGATTGCTGCCCGGCAGCTTCAACAGCGACGTGCCGACCTTCGAGAAGGCCCACGACAGCCACATGAAGTCGTCGCCGCCGTTCTCCTCGGGGTGCAGCTTGGCGACGGCCTTCGCGAAGTTCGGATCGAATTTGTTTCTGTCGACCCATGCGGGGAAGGGCGAGAAGAATTTGGCTCCGTTCAGGGTCCCGCCTCGGCAGCCGGCGCTGGCGACAGTATCGAACGTCATCGTGATCCCCACCCCGACCCACTGGGCCTCGTCGTACCCCTGGCTCCTCGCGGCCGACAGCACCTTTAAGAACCAATAGGGGGACGTAAGGACGTAGACGTTCTGTATCCCTAGGGCCTGCATTTGCTGTACTGCGCTGATAGCGTCCTGCTCACTGGCACCCTTCGGATAAGCGCGGTCATAGTCCAACTGCATCCCGCGTGAGTTCATCGCCGAAACGAATGCGGAGTGCGCGTCCTGGAACGATGCCGTGTTGAACCACAGCATCCCGTTTTTCTCGCCCTTGGCCCCGAGTTGGCTGGCGAGATAATCGGCCAGGTATGGGCCCTGGTCGGGATAGGTCATCGTGGTCGCGAAGTAGGTGTGGAGTCCCGTTAGTCCGGCCTCGGTCACTCCCGCCGACAGATAGGGGACGTTGACGTCGTTGGCGTACTTGGCGCAGGCCGCGATCTGATCGGTTCCCGCGGCACCGCTCAACAAGAAGACCTTGTCGTTTTGCACCATCTCCTTGCACACCGCGATCGCGGTCGACGGGTTGTAACGGTCGTCTTTGAGGATGACGTCGACGGTGCGGAAGTGGACCACCTTTCCGAAGTAGCGGAAGAAGAGGTCCTTGCCTTTCTGGACCGAGTCCGACGGGACGGGCGCGGCCCCCGTCAGGGGAGCGTGGAATCCGATCTTGATCAGGTTGTCGGTAACGCCGGTCGTGACGCCACCCTTGGGAGCGTTGGGATCGTCAAAGGCCGGTCCCACGCTGGGGACGTCGCCGCTGCCTGCATCCTTGGTGTGCCCCGCGGTTCCCTCGGTGCCCTCGGTACCCTCCGTGCCCGCCGTGCCGGATGTTCCTCCGGTGGCCGAACCGCCGCCGAGGGACCCACCCGTTCCTGGGCCGAGCGCGCGACCGCTCTCGTCGAAGACCTGTCCGGTGGCGGGGTCGACGAAGCCACCGGTCTGCGCGAGCTGACGCTCGAACTCTTCGGCCACCCACGGCTTCTGGCCGCAGGCGGCACCAAGCAACGACAGAACGCCGATGATTGCTACACCAACAAACCGCTTTCGAAGGTCGCCGATCATCTCTTTGCGATCCCCCTGACTTTGCTCAGCCTGCTTCCGATGCCTTTAGCCACTGTCTTTGACGCGATCAGCATGGATCCGATGGTCATCGCCACAGCTCCGAGAAGGCCGGGCTGGCCCGCCCAGCTCGCGGCCTGCCCTCCGCGGCGCGTTGCGTTCAGTTTCTGGATGTGCGCGAGCACGCCGTCGGGCCTGATGCCCGCGCCCGACTCGAGAACGACCTGGCGAACGAGGGAGAACCCGGCCATTCCTGCCAGCAGGCCCAGCCACGCGTAACCGGGAAGACCGCCTGCGGGCGCATCCAGGTCCGCGGCCGTCGGCTGCGTTTTGGTCTCCTCGGCGTCGACCGGTGCTTTGGCCTCCCCGGGCTCGGCTGCGGCCCCCGTCAAACCGGCGTCATCGGAACCGGAGGTTCCGGACGAGGTGCCCGTCGTTCCGGCCGTTCCCGGAGTGCCCGGCGTTCCGGACGTTGGGGGTGTACCGGGGACGAAGACGTCGTCGGGAGGCGCGGGAGGAACCGGAGGAACCGTGGGTATATCCGGCACCGCCGGGGTGATCACCGCGAGGGTCTGGATTCCCTTCGGCTCGAGAGGACCCTCGAGGACGACCCGGAAGGTGTCTCGTGGGCCCGATTCCTTGGGCTCGGCTCCGGTCAACAGGATCGCCGAGACCCCAAGTTTCCCGGCGGCCCATTTCTTCGCGAAGCCGGTCAGGTCGAAGGTCCACACATGCTCGGTTTCGCCGTTGATCTTGGTCTCTTTGCGCTTGGCGGTGGGATCCGATTTCGAGCACTCGTATTTCGGAAGCTCCTCGTAGGGTCGTGCGGCTCCTTCTCCGAACACCTGGGTTACGAGGCAGGCCTGCAGTTCGTGGTTCTGGAGATCTATGCGTTCGGTCGCCTCACAGCCTTGTCCCGTAACCGACTGGGGATTCTTGCTGCAGCCGGCTTTTGCCTCGAGGAAGGTCGCCGTGAACTTATGGACCTTGGACCCGATCGGGATCGTGGTGAGGGTGTCGAAGGTGACGGCCGAGAGCTGGTCGGGAGTCTCGTAGTCGCCGGCCACGATCCTGACGGGAAGGCGGCCCGCGGCACAGATTTCCGAAGCGATGTAGGCCCCGCCGCCCGAGGGCTGGGTCGGGCAGTACTCGTTGTTCGTATCGGCCTGGACCGCCCCCGCCGGCGTCTCGATGGTCCGGGATTCCCCGTGCTCCCAGTACCACGATCCGAACATGGCGAGGGGCTTCACCTTGACTTGCTTGCCGGCGCTCGCGGGGGCCGAGGCTCCGACGAGGGCCGTCGCAGCGATTAGTCCGGTGACCGCGAGGTATCGAACTGCCCGTTTCATCAAGCCAGCCGCTCCCCAATTATTTCATTTTCCGGCCTAATGAAAGATTTCTTTACCGCCCCCGCAGATTCCTCCCCGGATTGGGGGTGATTTGGGCGGCCGAACAGGTCCATTCTAGGCTCCGATCAGAGGGTGCTTACGGGGCCGTTCCGACCTTTGCTACCCTTGTTTGATCGTGAAGAAACTGAAGGCTCTCTGGGCCTCCATGTGGGCGGACGTGGACCGGCGGGTGCGGATGGGGCGGATCCTCGGTTTGGTCTTCGTCGTAATCGGTTTTCTCATGATCGCAAAGGCGTGGGACGGGGCCGCCAGTCAGCAGTTCGTGCAGCAGATGATTCCTTATCTGCTCTCGGGGGGGTTCATGGGCCTCGGCGTGATCGTCCTGGGATGCGTGCTTCTCTTTCTTGCCACGGTGAGGGCCGAACGTCAGGAGTTGACGTCCCGTTACGAGGAGATGGCGACCCTTCTGAGTCGCAATCTCTCAAGGCTGGCGCTATCCGCCAACGGCGCGTCGGCGACCGGGGAGCAGGTCGTCGCCGGGGCGACCGCCTATCACCGGCCCGGCTGCCGGGTCCTCCAGGGCAAAGAGGGCCTGATGACCGTATCGGTCGAGCAGGCCGCGGCGGAAGGTCTGGCCGCGTGCAGGGTCTGTGATCCGCCGCGGCTTCCGGAGACCGCAGAGGAGGCCGTGGCAGCCGAGACCCAGGCGGTGCAATCCGAGTCGACGTCTGCGGCGGTCGAGACCGAGCCCGCGGGTACCGAGCCTGCATCGACCGAACCGGCAGCTACGGAGTCCGGCGCCGCCGAGTCGGCCCGTTAGCGGAGCGACCGGAACACCAGTCCGGTAACCGCCTTCGGCCAGAAGTAACTCGCCTTTTGCGGCATCCGCTCGCCGCTTCTGGCGACTTCGATCACCTCCGACGCCCGCAAAGGGTTCAAGAGAACTCCGGCCGTCCACCCTCGATTTCTCACGAGATCGGTGACCTCTGAGGCGTCGTTCGAGAAGATCAGGTTCTCGAGCCCCTGGGGTGCGATTCGATGAAGCACGACCTCGTGCAGGGCGACCACGTCGAGGTCGCGCCATGCCGGTGCTCGGTCTCCAACCTCGGCGCGGACCGTCGCATCGTCGAGCTCGACGAGCACGTCTCGGTCGGAGAGCACGAACAAGAGTGAATGATCGGCCTTCGAATCCCGCAGAGCCTGTGAGCCGTCGCCCGGACCGTAAGTCGTGCACGAGAAATCTCTTTCCAGTGTGGTCTGAAGTTCGTCGGACGAGAGGTCGGTGAGAAAGGCGCGGTGATAGGGGAGGACCTCGAGGTCTTCTGCGTCGGAATCGACGCAGAAGCACATCACCGCTTCATGATGCCCCGAGATGTGTTGTTCCTTGTAGTAGGCGAGCGCCGTCTCGTAGCGATGATGACCATCCGCGATAACGAGTGGTCCTGCGTCGAGGCCTCCCGTCAGGATCTCGATCTCCCCGGGGGCCGAGATCACCCAGAGCCGATGCAGGTTGCCGTGATCGTCGGTGAGCCGGCCCTGGGTCGGCCGGTGCTGTAGCGATTCCAGATACGGCATCAGTTGTCCGCCGCCGCGGTAGATGCCGTAGATGGGGGAGATGTTCACGGGACAAGCTCGCAACAGAGTGAGCCTGTCCTCGATGGGGCCGGGCATTGTTCGTTCGTGCGGCAGGATGCCCGACTCTTGTCCGAACTCCTCGAGGTGGAGCGCACCGATCACCCCGGTGACCTGACGACGATCGCCGGAGGCGGTGACGAAGTCCTGCCGGTAAACGTAGAGGCAGTAAGACTCGTCCTGCGCGAGGATCCCGGACTTGAGCCACTCCCGGAAGTGATAGTCGGCTCGCTTATATCTCTCCTCCTTGGGCTCCTCGGGGTGTTCCGAGAACGGCAACTCGACGCGTACGGCGTTATGGGGATGGCGCGCGTAGAGCGCGGCCTGCTCCTCCGGCGAGATGACGTCGTAGGGCGGGCAGACGAGGTCCTTTAGCTGGTCGGCGGCCGCGTAGCGAATCCCGTGGAAGGCGTTGAGCGTGGGCACCCGAGCAACATAGCCGAGCCCGCCCGCCCCTCCTTCGCCGACTGGTGGCTCAGTTGTGCATGGCGCGACTCACGCACCACTCGACCCCCCTCCGCGCTGAGTGGTGGCTCAGTTTCGTATGGCGCGACTCACGCACCACTCGGCAGATAGAGGAACCGTTCGCTAGGCCGGCTGAGGTTGGGGCGGAAGCTGCGCCAGCGATTCCTCCAGCGTCTGATCGGGCAGCGGGTAGTCCTCGAGCCGCCCGGCGAGGTAGTCCTCGTAGGCGCTCATGTCGAAGTGTCCGTGACCCGAGAGGTTAAACAAGATCACATGCTCTTCATCGGCCTCCTGCGCGGCCCTCGCTTCATCGACGACAGCTTTGATCGCGTGCGCCGGCTCGGGGCCGGGAAGGAAGCCTTCGGCCCGAGCGAACTCGACCGCGGACTCGAACACCGGAACCTGCGCGTAGGCGCGCGCCTCGAAAAGGCCGGCCTTCACCAATCCGCACAAACTCGGCGCGTCGCCGTGGTAACGGAGTCCGCCTGCGTGCACCGGCGGGGGAACGAATTGGTGGCCCAGCGTGTACATGGGCATCAAAGGCGTCGTCCCCGCGGTGTCGCCGAAGTCGTACGCGTACCGGCCCCGGGTAAGAGTGGGGCACGCCTCGGGCTCCACCGCGATGAACCTCGTCTGCGCCTTTTGTTGCAGCACGTCCATCGCGAACGGATAGGACAGCCCCGCGTAGTTGGAACCACCCCCCACGCACCCGATGACGATGTCGGCGACATCCTCGAACTCCTTCATCTGCTCTTTGGCCTCGAGTCCGATGACGCTCTGGTGAGTGAGGACGTGGTTCAGAACCGAGCCCAGCGAGTAGTTGGTGTCGTCGTTCTGGGCTGCGATCTCCACCGCCTCGGAGATGGCGATTCCGAGCGATCCGGTCGAATCCGGGTTGTCCTTGAGGATGTTTCTCCCCGCCTCGGTTTCCTCTGAGGGGGAGGGACGCACGGTCGCGCCCCACGTCTGCATGAGCGTCCTGCGATAGGGCTTCTGCTCGTAGGAGACCCTCACCATAAAGACGTCGCACTTGAGTTCAAACATCGCGCACGCCATCGCGAGCGCGCTTCCCCACTGACCGGCGCCGGTCTCGGTCGTCAGCCTGCTCATGCCGGCCTCTTTGTTGTAATAGGCCTGAGCGACGGCCGTGTTCGGCTTGTGCGAACCGGCAGGGGAAACGCCCTCCCACTTGTAGTAAATGCGCTGCTTGCCGCTCAATCCCAAAGCTTGCTCGAAGCGACGGGCGCGATACAGCGGCGAGGGTCGCCACAACCTGTAGACGTCGAGGATCGCTCCCGGTATGTCGATCCACGAATCGGTCGAGACCTCCTGCATGATGAGCGCCTCGGGAAACAGCGGCGCGAGGTCGTCAGGCCCGGCGGGCTGCATCGTCCCCGGATGCAACGGGGGCATCGGGTCGCCCGGCAGGTCGGGCAGGATGTTGTACCAGGCGGTCGGGATCTGGGACTCGTCGAGAACGATCTTGGTGATGTCGTCGCGCGGCATGGCGAACCTCCTTGTTACCGGGGCCTTGGGCCCAATATAGACCTGAGCCGGATCAGGCCCCCAGGTGGTAGACCTGCCCCGGCTCCAGATCGAGTCCGTTCATCACCTGCCACAACGCGGCGAGGGCCTTTGTCGCGTTGCGCTGCTCGAACGGCGCGAGGTCGTCCGACTGGTTGCCCAGAACCTCCTCGAGCGCTCTGTAGCAGTCGACCAGCTTGCGCTGCGCGTCGTTGAGTTCGGTCTGCGTCATTGCTGCCCCCGTTTCCCGGTTCCTCCGATTTCGGTTCGTTCATCGAGTAGCCGTTTGGCCTTCAATTCGAAGCGCGGCAGAGATTCGTTCTCCGTTTGTTTGACTCCGAACCTCAGCCCCTCGTGGGCCTCCGCGAGGTCGGTGGCCAGTTTGGCAAGAAGCGCGTCCGAGTCGACTTGGGGATCGGGGATCTCCACGAGCACCTCGATCTCGTCGCGAATGCCCTCCGCGGTGTAGAGGTGGATCTGGAACTCGTCGACCTCGGGGTACTCGCGCACGATCGCCTCGACCGCGCGGGGATAGACGTTCGTCCCGCGGACGAGTTTCATGTCGTCGACTCGCCCCTGGATGCCGCCCTCGTAGATGTCGAAGGTGCGCCCACACGAGCAGTTGGTGCCGGGCACCTTGACGACGAAGTCGCGCGTCCTGTATCGGATCACGGGGATGAACCCGCGACCGAACGAGGTGACGACTCTTTCGCCGCGCTCGCCGTAGTCGACCGGCTCACCGCTCTCGGGGTCGACGACCTCTTCGATGTAGTGGTCCTCGATGATGTGTGTGCCGCCCGGTTGTCTGTCGCACTCGAAGACCATGATCGTGCCGAGCTCGGTCATTCCCGCCGTGTCGCCGGCCTTGGCCCCCCACTGATCCTCGATGAGCTTCTTCGTCGCGGGGATCGAACCGGCGGGCTCCCCGGACAGAATCAGTTTCTGGACCGGGCCCGAGGCGAGATCGATGCCCATCGTCTGAGCCTCTTGCGCCATGCGCAGGGCGTAAGTAGGAGTCGAGCAAACGACCGTAGCGTTCATGTCCATGATCTGCTTCACGCGCGCCTCGGTGGTCATGTTGCCACCGGGCAAGGCCAAACAGCCGAGCTTTTCGCAGGCATAGTGCGCGCCCCAGAAACCCACAAAGGTGCCGTAGCTGAATGCGAAGAAGACGCGGTCGTTGGGCCGGACGCCGAACCCCCAGAACCCGTAGCACCACATCTCGGCAATCCACTCCCAGTCCTTCGTTCCGTCGAGCACCCGGATCGGCGTGCGACCCGTCGTTCCGGAGGTCAGGTGGTAGCGAATGGCGAGGTCCTCATCGGTCGCCAGAATCGGCCCGTACGGGGGTTGATCGAGCTGCCCCTGCATCCACTCCTCGCGAGTCATGAAGGGGATCCGGCGAATGTCGTCGAGCGAATTCACCGAGTCGGCCGACACGCCTGCGTTTGCAAGCCGTTTCGCGTGGTAGGGAACTTGGGCCTCGGTCCACTCAAGCAATCGTTTCAGCTTGCGGACCTGAAGCGACTCGAGTTGCTCGCGCGGCATCGTTTCGTGGTGCGGGTTCCAGTACGGCGATTCTTTCAACGCCCACCCCCAGGACCTCGATGTCCCCTCGCCCGCGGCGAGAGGGCGATCAATTTGCAGCCAGATTATTACGGCGGCCTTGTGGGCGAAAGGCCCTGCGGTTAGCGTCTCGTTCATGTCCGATAAGGGCGATTCGCGCGCCGGCGCAGTGCTCCCGAGTTGGTTGTCGGCCGAAGACGTTGGCTTCTACGACCACGTCGTGGACATCGGTCTGAGCGCGCTCAAGCCTCTTGAAAAGACCGGGGCAGAGACCGTCAACCGCGCTCTGCTCGAGCGGCTGGGGGCCGAGGGCTTGCTCCCGCGTTTGTTCCCGAAACGACTGGGCGGCGCACTCGACGCCGACGTCTCGGCCGTTCAACTCTGTCTCATGCGCGAGGCGCTGGCCCGCGTTTCTACCGAGGCCGAGACCGCCCTCGCGCTTCAGGGCCTCGGTGCCTATCCCATCGTCCAGGCCGGAAACGACCAGTTGGCGACCTCCTATGTGCCGGCCGTGGCCAAAGGCCGTTCCGTCGCCGCGTTCGCGATGAGCGAGCCCGATGCCGGAAGCGACGCCGGCGCGATGCGATTGAGAGCCGAGCCCGAGAGGGACGGATGGATCCTCTCCGGCACCAAGACGTGGATCTCGAACGCGCCCGAGGCCGACGTCTACGCGGTCTTTGCCCGGACCTCCGACGAGGGTTCACGCGGGATCACGGGGTTCGTCGTTCCGGGCGATGCCCAAGGTCTTTCGGGTCAGCCGATCGAGCTGATGTCACCTCACCCCATCGGGCGCCTGGACTTCGACGGCGTCTTCGTTCCGGGTGACCACGTCCTCGGCGACGTGGGGGAGGGATTCAAGGTTGCGATGAGGACGCTGGACCTCTTCCGCCCGAGCGTCGGGGCCTTCGCCGTGGGGATGGCCCAAGCCGCGCTGGACATGGCGATCGATTACGCGCAGTCGAGACGGGCGTTCGGCAAATCGCTGGCGGACTTCCAGGCCGTTTCGCACAACCTCGCGGAGATGGCGACGAGGACGCAGGCGGCGCGGCTCCTCGTCTACGACGCGGCGACACGGTTCGGCGAGGGAGAGCGGACGAGCCGGGCGTCGGCGATGGCCAAGCTTTACGCGACCGAGACGGCGCAGTGGGTAATCGACGCGGCGATCCAGATCCACGGAGCGGTCGCCCTGCAGAGGGGCCATCCGCTCGAGCACCTCTATAGAGAGGTCCGCGCCACTCGCATCTACGAGGGAACGTCTGAGATCCAGCGCGAGGTCATCGCCCGCGACTTTCTTAGGTAGTCGGCTACTCGGGAATCACGGCCGTCGCCACGACTTCGATGGACGCGGCTGGGTCGAACAAAGAATTGACCGAGAAAAAGGAAATGGCGGGGTAGTGGCGGCCGAAGTGACGTTTGTACACATCTCCCAACTCCTTCAGGGACGCTCGGTATTCGTCCCCCTTCGTGCAGAAGATCTGCATCGACACGAGGTGCTCCGGTTTCGCCCCGGCCTCATCGAGGACTCGGATCAGGTTGGCCGCCGCGGCCTCGAACTGCTCCACCACCGTTTTGCCCTGGACCTTCCCCTCGGCGTCGTGCGCGGTCTGGCCCCCGATGTGGATCGCGCGTCCCGGACCGGCGACGACGGCGTGGGAGAAACCGACGGCGGGAGCAAGGTCCTTCGGATTGAGGATCTCGTGCGGGGAGGTCACCGGCCGGTCCACTTCGGGTCGCGCCCCTCCGTGAACGCCTTGTAGAACTCGGCGTGATCCTCGCTCGTCATCAACAAGGCCTGCGTGGAGGCCTCGAATTCGATCGCCTCGGCCAGTCCCATGTCGAGCTCGCGCGTCAAGGCGAGTTTCGTTGCCGCGTGGGCTAGGGCCGGTCCGTCGGCGAGGCGTCGAGACAGCGCCGCGGCCTCGGCGGTGAGATCGTCGTCGGGTACCACCCTGCTCGCGAGGCCTATGCGCCGCGCCTTCTCGGAGTCGATCTTGTCGCCGAGCATCAGCAGTTCGGTGGCCTTGTCCATACCCACGAAGCGGGGCAGGAGGTAAGCCGACCCCATGTCGGCGCCGGCGAGCCCCACCTTCGTGAACAGAAAGGCGAAGGACGCGCTTTTGGCGAGTATTCGGAAGTCGGCGGCGAGCGCGATGACGGCCCCGGCCCCCGCCGCGATCCCATTGATCGAGGCGATGATCGGGATCGGGCACTCCCTCATCCTCTGGACCACCGCCCCCGTCATCCGGGTGAAATCGAGCAGACGCCCGGTCGACGCGCCCTGCAGCTCGCCGATGATTGCGTGCACGTCGCCCCCGGAACAGAACCCCCGGCCCTCTCCGGTTACGACGAGAACCCGAACATCGTCTCGGTTCGGCAACTCTGCGAGCAGATCCCGGAGGTCGGCGTAGACGTCGAACGTCAGCGCGTTGAGCACGTCCGGCCTTCTAAACGTGATCACGGCCACTCCGTCGGTGACCTCGAAGCCGAAGTTGTCCCACCGCTCGGTGAACGCGGACGACCCCATGAACGGAGACATCAGGAGAATGCTTTGTGTCCGGTGATCTTCTCGCCGAGGATCAGCGTGTGGATCTCGCTCGTTCCCTCGTAGGTGAGAACCGACTCGAGGTTGTTCATGTGCCTTATGACGGGATACTCGAGCGTGATTCCGTTGGCCCCCAGTATCGTGCGAGCCTCCCTTGCGATCTGAATGGCCTCCCGCACGTTGTTCAGTTTTCCGAAGCTGACCTGCTCAGGAGAGGCCTTGCCCTCGTCCTTCATCCTTCCGAGATGCAGCGCCAGAAGCACTCCTTTATTCAATTCGAGAAGCATGTCCACGAGCTTTTGCTGCGTCAGCTGAAAGGCGCCGATCGGTTTTCCGAACGCCTCGCGCGTGCCGGAGTACCCGAGGGCCGTCTCGAAGCACGACCGCGCGGCCCCCATTGATCCCCACACGATCCCGTAGCGCGCCTCGTTCAGGCAGGACAGCGGACCTCTCATGCCGCGCGCCTCGGGCAGCAGCGAGTCCGCCGGGAGCCGGCAGTCGTCGAAGTTCATTTCGGACGTGACCGATGCCCGCAGCGAGAGCTTGCGGTGGACGTCCCGGGTGGTGAGTCCCTTGGTCCCGCCGGGGACGATGAACCCCCTCACTCCGTCGTCGGTGCGCGCCCAGACGATCGCGACGTCGGCGATTCCGCCGTTCGTGATCCACATCTTCGTGCCGTTGAGAATCCAGTCGTCCCCGTCTCGCTTGGCCGAGGTCCGCATGCTCGCGGGATCGCTTCCCGCGTCGGGCTCGGTCAAACCGAAGCAGCCGATGATCTCGCCCGCGGCCATTCCCGGTAGCCATCGCTGCTTTTGTTCCTCGGAGCCGTATTTCCAGATCGGAAACATCGCCAGCGATCCCTGCACGGACACAAAGCTTCTGAAGCCGCTGTCGCCGGCCTCGAGTTCCATACAGGCGAGTCCGTAAGAGACGGCGTTCGTTCCGGCACAGCCGTATCCCTGAAGGTGCATGCCGAGTAAGCCCAGCGAGCCCAGCTCGGTCGCCACATCGGCGGGGAACTCTGCGGCCTCGAACCACTTCTCGATGCCCGGCATGACTCTGTCCGAAACGAACTGGGCGACCGTCTTTCGGATCATGCGTTCGTCGTCGCTCAGGAGCGCGTCGACGGCGAGAAAGTCGGAGTCGGTCACGGTTGATCTCCGGTAACCAAAAGCTCGGGCGTCTGCGGGCCCGAGTTCAAAAGGAGTTCTTTGTATTTGTCGGGCCAGGTTTCGGGACGGCCCTCGTCGTCAACGAGCGCGGCCACGATCTTGGCCTCGAAACAGAGGTCGCCGGCGCGCCTGATCTCGAAGCGGTAGGCGAGGGACGATTCTCCGACGCTCTCCACTTCGATCCAGCAATCAAGCACGTCTCGGAACAGCAACAGTCGCCTGAAGTTGGCGGTGATGTGGGCGCGGGGGAGTCTGCCGTAGATATCGTCGAGGAGGCCCAGCCTTTCGAGCAGCGCAGTCTCTGCAACTTCGATCAGCCGGAAGCCGGCGGTGTTGTGCCACCTCCCCGAAGCATCGGTGTCGGGCCACTCGATGCGGCGCTGGACGACGATCGACGCCGGTGCCGGACCACGCCGCGACGCTTCGGAAATGGACTCTTCCATGAGGAGCAAGACTAAAGCGTGGACGTTGCTCACCCGAGTCGATGGCTTAACTTTGCCGGGTGAACGTCGGAATCGGTTTACCCAACGCGGTGCCGGGCACGAGCGGGAAGACCCTTCTCGAATGGGCTCGCCGAGCCGACGAGAGTCCGTTCACGAGCCTCGGGGTCCTTGATCGAATCGCCTACGACTGCCACGAGCCTCTCACCGTCCTCGCGTCGGCCGCCGCGGTCACGGACAGAATCCGTCTCGCCACCACGGTCGTAATAGGGCCGCTGCGTAACACATCTCTCCTCGCGACCCAGGCGGCGAGCATCAACTCGGCCTCCGACGGCCGGTTGACTCTGGGACTCGCGGTGGGTGCCCGGATCGAGGACTACGACGCCGCGGCCGTCAGTCCGCGGGGAAGAGGGGAACGGCTGACGCGCCAGCTCGTCGACCTGAGGATGGCGTGGGAGGGAGACTCCGTGGGACCCAGCCTCGCCAAGGCCCCCCAGTTGCTCGTCGGGGGCGCAAGCGACGTCGCCTTTCAGCGCGCCGCGCGTCATGCCGACGGATACGTCCACGGGGGTGGTCCGCCCCGCCTGTTCGAAACCGCGGTCGAAAAGGCCCGCCTCGCGTGGGAGGACGCGGGTCGACCCGGGTCGCCGGTCATCTGGGGCCAGGGATACTTCGCTCTCGGAGAAGACGTCGCCGAGGCCGGACGCGCCTACATGCTCGACTACTACGCCTTCACGGGACCGTTCGCGGAGCGAATCGCCGAGGGCTTGCTGACAACACCTCAGTCGGTGAACCAATTCGTGAGGGATTACGCCGAGGCCGGATGCGATGAACTCGTTCTGTTCCCGGCCGTTTCCGACCCGCAGCAGATAAATCGCTTGTCGGAGGTGCTGACGTGAGGGCGGAGGCTCGGCGCATCGCGATCGTGGGAGGGGGGCCGGGCGGCCTTTATTGCGCGCTCCTCCTAAAGAGAGCGGACCCGGACAGGGACGTCGTGCTCTTCGAGAAGAATCCGCCCGACGCGACCTACGGCTGGGGAGTGGTGTTCTCCGACCGCACGCTGTCCTCGTTCCGAGAGGCCGACTACGCGACCTTCGTTCGAATCACCGACAACTTCGTCCTGTGGGACGCCATAGACGTGCGCGTCAAAGATCGAGTGGTCCGGTGCGGCGGCCAGGTCTTCTCCGGGATCGCGCGCATGACCTTGCTGGAGTTGCTACAGGAGCGCTGCACGGACCTCGGCGTTCAGATGAACTTTCAAACTGAGATCGCCGATCACGGGGAGTGGTCGGACTTCGACCTCGTGGTGGGGGCCGACGGGGTCCACAGCCCTCTGAGGCAGGAATTGTCGGATCATCTGCGTCCTGCGATTGCCGAGGGAGCGACTCGGTACATCTGGTTCGGGACCGATCGGCCGTTCGACTCGTTCACCTTTGCTTTTAGAGAAACCGAGTTCGGGCTCTTTCAGGCCCACGCCTATCCGTTCGAGGGGGCCATGAGCACGTTCATCGTCGAGTGCCCCGAGTCCTCGTGGAGAGCGGCGGGGCTCGACAGGACGTCCGAGGGAGAGAGCATCGCCTTCTGCGAAAAGGTATTCGGTGCAGATCTCCTCGGGCACTCGCTCAGGTCGAACAACTCCAAGTGGCTGACCTTCCCCACCCTCAAGTGCCGTACCTGGCACCACGGGAAGTTCGTGCTTCTCGGCGACGCGGTTCACACCGCTCACTTCTCGATCGGCTCGGGTACGAAACTGGCGATGGAGGACGCGATTGCCCTGGTCAATTCCTTTCAAGAGCACGGTGATATCGACAGGGCATTGAACCGTTATGAAATGGATCGCAAGCCACGGGTGGGACGGTTCCAGGAGGCGGCGCGCCAGAGCCAGACCTATTTCGAGAACACGTCACGTTACGTGGACCTGGACGCGGAGCGGTTTGCCTTCGGCCTGTTGACGAGGAGCGGCCGGATCGATTACTCGGATCTGCGCACTCGCGATCCGCATTTCGTGACCGCGGTCGATCGGGCGACTCGCCGGGAGGAACCCACGCTCGTGGTGGCGCCTCCGCCCGCCTTTAACTCAATCGTCGTGGGGGGCCTGGCGCTGTCGAACCGGATCGTTGTCTCACCCCCTCCCACGGACGGTTCCGTCGACGGAGCGGTCGGCATGGCCACCGCCGAGACCCTGGTGACCGGGGCGCGTTCCGGAGCGGCGCTGGTTGTCACCGAGCCGATCGCGGTGTCGGCCGCGGCCCGGCTCACCACCGGTTCACCGGGGATCTACGAGGCCGCGCACGAGGGGGCCTGGGGTCGGGTCGTCCAGGACGTGCACCGTGACGGCGCCGGGATCGCGGCCCAGATCGGCCACGCCGGTCCCCGGGGAGCGACCCGGCCTCGACAGAACGGCACCGATCTGCCGAGCGCCGAACCCTGGCCGCTTGTTGCCGCGTCTCCCTATCGCTACGCGCCGTGGGGAGAAGAAGCGCGTGCCGCGACCGAATCGGATTTCGCCGCCGTGACCGAGGATTTCAGGTCCGCAGCGCGCAGAGTGAGAGCCGCCGGGTTCGACGCACTCGGAGTTCATATGGCCGCGGGCGATCTCCTCGCGACCTTCCTTTCCCCGCTCACCAACACCAGAGAGGATGACTACGGCGGCGACTTGACGCGACGGATGCGTTGGCCCCTCGACCTCTTTCACGCCGTTCGCCGGGAGTGGGAGGGGATGTTATTCGCAACCGTTTCGGCGACCGACGCGGCCGCCGGAGGACTGCGGGTGCCCGACGCGGTGGATTTGTGCAGACGGTTAAAGGACGCCGGCTGCGATCTCGTGCGCGTCGTCACCGGACAGAACGTGTTCAACAGCAGACCCCGTTACGACCGTTACTGGCTCGTTCACTACAGCGACGTCTTGCGCAACGAGGCGCACGTCGCGACTCTGCCCGGCCTGTCGCTGGACACTGTCGATCAGATCAATACGGCGATCGCCGCGGGACGGGCCGATCTCTGCGGGCTGAGAGCTCTCGGTTGAGCGGCCTTCTCGACGAGATCGACGGCGTCGTTTGCGATCTCGACGGAGTGATCTACCGCGGCGATCGGCCGATTGAGGGTTCACCGGACGCGGTCGAAGAGCTTCGTCGCCGGGGGATAAAGGTCGTGTTCTGCACGAATAACTCCGCTCCGACCGTCTCCGAGTACCTCGCGAAGCTGGAGAACATGGGGGTCGACGCGAGCCACGAGGAGGTCGTGACGTCGGCGGTAGTCGCGGGAGAGGTCCTGCGCGACCGAGGCCTGGCCGGAAGCGACGCGCTGGTCGTCGGGGGCCCGGGGGTGATCGAGGCGCTCGAGCAAGTGGGCCTGGAGATCGTCAAGGGTTCGACCGAGGTGGACGTGGTGGCCGTCGGCCGCGACAAATCTTTTGACTTCGCGGCCCTGGACGCCGCCGCCGAAGCGGTCAGATCGGGCGCCACATTCATCGCAACCAACGACGACGCCACTTACCCGGGCGAGAGCGGACTCGAGCCGGGAGCGGGGGCGATAGTCGCCGCCGTGGAGGTCGCCTCGGGACGACGGGCCGAGATCGTGGGCAAGCCTCACCCCCCGATGATGGAGGCCGCGTCCCGTCGTTTTCCGCCCAACTCCCGGCTGGCCATGGTCGGCGACCGGGCCGAGACGGACCTGTGGGGCGCGGCGTCGATGGGATGGAAGACGGTGCTGGTGTTGTCCGGAGTGACGTCGGCCGAGGAAGCGGCCAAGCTCGAGCCGCGGCCTGATGCGATTTTGAATCAACTGTCCGAACTAACCCACTAACAACCGCACCCCAGGTGGCCGAGTGGTGCGAGAGCCGCGCATAGCGACGCTCAGCCACCACTCACGCGTGGGAGGAGGTGGGGAGGTCGGGGAGCGAGCGGTCAGTAGCGCCAGTGCGGTTCGAGTACCGGCGTTGGTCTGTGCGGGCGCCCCCCCAGGATCAGGATCCCTATGAACCCGAAGACGAAGCCGCCCACGTGCGCGGCCCAGGCCACCTCCGTGATGCCAACGATGTCCTGGTAAGCGATCAAGAACTGATAGACGAACCAGATGACCAGGACCGCTATCGCGGACATCTGAATGATCGTGATGAAAATGAAGATGGGCACGAGGACGTTGACCCGCGCCTTCGGATAGAGGAGCAGATACGCGCCCATGACCGCGGCCACGGCTCCGGATGC
>JALZEK010000027.1 GCA_030862065.1 Actinomycetota bacterium
TGAGGCCGCCACAGAGGAGTGACGGCACCGGCCACGAGCGTCTGA
The DNA here is from genome assembly GCA_030862065.1 of Actinomycetota bacterium. Lineage (GTDB taxonomy): Bacteria > Actinomycetota > CADDZG01 > CADDZG01 > WHSQ01 > JALZEK01. The sequence continues at coordinate 46 of JALZEK010000027.1, forward strand.
TCATCTGGAGAGGTCTTGATTCGCAGCGATGGGAAGTAGCACATTTCAAACTCAATCAGCAGGGTGTCGCGGCTAGAGGCACACAGATTGGAACCGAACCTGTTCGTTATCGCATGGACTATGAGCTCGACGCCCGGGGCGGTTTCGTAACGCGGCAATTAAACGCGCGTGCTGAGGGCGAGGGGTGGTCGCGCAGACTGGTGCTTCAGCATGATGGAAGAGGTGCTTGGACATGTGATGTGGAGGCAAGCGGTCAGGTTGATCTAGACACTCCGGCGGCCGAACGAGGCGTCTTAGATGAGCTGACCGTCGCGCGCGACTGCGATCTGGGCTTCTCGCCGGCCACCAATCTCATGCCTATTCGTCGCCACCGACTAAACCTCGAGGACGGCGCAGCAGATATCGTTGTCGCTTGGGTGTCAGTTCCGGATCTGAAGCTGTATGCGTACGCGCAACGCTACGAATCGATCCGCAGGACCACCGACGGATCCTTGGTGCGGTTCATCGACCGGGGGCTATCGGAAGGGTTCGTCGCCAATCTTCGGCTTGATGCGGATGGGCTTATAGAGCTGTATCCGGATCTTGCCGAGTGCGTCGGCTGACCTCCCCGGTCGACCTGAGGCCATGGGCCCAGTTCAAGGGACCACCTTTGCTGGCGCGGGCGGCAGGCCGAGCAGACCCAAGACAGTTTTTTCGGCGAGCAGCTCGTCGAAGGGTGCTTGCCCGGCAAGGCTGATCACGAGCCCTTCGAGCGCGCCCATCACAGCGAGTGCCATCACCCTCGGCGGCGGGCCCGGCGGGATCGCGCCAGTCTCCCGTCCGGCGGTGATGAGTCGAGTGCAGTCGGCGAGGACCCGGCGCATGCCCTTTTCGACCGCCCGCCCCACCGGATGGTCCTGGCCGCTGAATTCGACTCTGAGGGTCATCATCACGCGGGCTACATCGCGGCGGCAGTAGACCGCGTGGCCTCGAGCCACCGCTGTGAGCGCTCCGACCGGGTCGGCATCGTCGGCGATCAGAGGAGCCATCTCCGAATACCAGGTCTCCTCGACCCACTCGACCACGGCCAGCGCCAGTTCCTCCTTGTTGGCGAACAGGTGGTAGAGGGCTCCGCGCGTGTAACCGGCCTCCGCGGCCACCCGGTCGAGCGTTAGGGCGCTGTAGCCATCGCGAGAAAAGCCGCGCGCCGCGGCTTCAAGGAGAGCGGTCCGGGTCCGGGCCCGCCGCTCGGCCTGGGTCAGCCGCCCGCGCTCCGAGGTCGCTAGTGGCATCTCACCTTACATACGTACATGCATGTATAGTACATGAAGGCCTGCATACCAACGGAGCTATGCGTCAGGAGGTCTGGAAATGGCAACGGATGTAGCGACGGGAATCGCCCCACAAGCAGATGGCTGGACTCCCGCCCGGATCTTCATGGCGGCCTCGGCGGTTTTTCATCTGCCGGTCGCCATTGTCGGTTTGGCGATAGACCAGACGTTCCCCCTGGGTGCAGACGAGGCCGCGCACGCGGGATCCGAGCACATCTTCGGCATTTTCGAGACGAATGGCTGGCACTCGCTCGCGGCACTCCTCCTGGGGGTGGTCTCTCTCTACTTCGCGGTGCGCCCCGAACGAGCACGCGAGGCCGCTCTTGCAATTGGCGTCGGCCACGTGGTCATTGTGTTGGCGCTGACATTATGGGCCCCCTCGACATTCTTGCTGGCGTCCGACGGAGCCGACCAGGTCGTCCACTCGACGACCGCCATTGCGGGAATCGGCTCCGCGTTGCTAACCCGACCACTCCGTCACTGGGGATCCAGGGCCGCCGCGTAGCGCATCAAAATGCACGACAAGAGCTCTCCGCGTGCACGACGGCTACCCGTAGTGGCCGAGGAGCCGCTGATCGGTAGCGATCGCTACGACTACGCGGATGCCTTCGAGATACGAATGCCGGTGCCCGACCCGCGCTCGGCCGAGGAGTTCGGACGGTTCGCCCTCGAGGATGCTCCGTCGCCGATCCGCTGGACCATATGGATCGCGCACCGCTACCTGCTGAGGTTCCGGCTCGGACCCCGCTCCTCTCCAGACCACATCCTTGGCTGGCGGATCCTGGTATCGGAGCCCGACGTGGTCCAACTCGAGGCGGTGTCGCCGCTGTTACGCGGCGTCATCGTCGGGCGAAAGCCCGAGCCGAACTGTTCGGTGGTCACGACGTACATCTTCTATAAGCGACCCGTGGCCGGGCGCGTGGTCATGAAGATCGCCGGTCCCATCCATCGGAGGATCGCGCCCTATCTCCTGGAACACGCCGCCGCTGCGGCAACGGAGGCCGCGAGTGAGAAGTGACCTGGTTCCGACCGTCCTGGCCGCAAAAGCTCGTCAGTTGCCGGGATAGAGGATGCGGTTGGCGTACTTCTTCACCCCCGCGGCACCCGTGAGCCGTACGACATAGAACCCGCTGTTGCCGTCTGTGTACCAAATGTCACCCGTCTTCTGGTCGTACGCCGGTGCCGACATCGCGAACGCGCCTTCCTTCGACGGGTAGTACGGGTTCGCCCCCGGCATCAGTGGCTTGTTGAAGTACGCGATCTCGCGCGGGTGTGCCGGATTGCTGATGTCGAAGACGCGCAGCCCCGACATGATGAAGCTGCAGGCCACGATGTGGGGGTCGACGCGGCTCGGAAGCGAGCAGTAATGCCCCTGGTAGCCCTGGAAGGGCCGATCGTCGCCTGGATCTTGGGTCGGGCCGCCCTTGTTCACAGCCAGGCGCATGTTCGATACGACGAACGGTTTCTTCTCGTTCTCTATGTCGATGATGCGTGCCGCTCCAATGTGCCCTCCCGAGCCGAACTCGTCCGTCTCCAGTAGGTACTTGTGGCCGTCGAGGGTGAAGGGAGTCGCGTTCTGCGGCGTGCTCAGTTGCGGCCACGTGAGTCGGCTAACGAGCTTCACGGTCGGATTGACAACTCGCTTCTGAATCTCGCTGACGTCGAGGATCGTGAGTCCGGTGAAGTCGTCACCGTCGTCACGGAACGCGCTCTCAGCCATGTAAAGGCGCTCCCCGTCGTTGCTGATCGAAACACCGTGCGGCTGATAATCGGAGCTGGTCCACAGCACGACGGGTGCCTTCGGGTTCGACAGATCGACGGCGGTCAGCGTGTGCCCGTATAGGGACGGGACGTAGAAGGTCTTACCGTCGGGCGCGAACCCGCCTTCGTGTCCGACGATTCCCATCGGTGTCGAAGATTCGAGCACCGGGTGCCGGCAATCCTTCTTCACGCTGTAGACATCGAGGAATCCCGGGTGCCACGTCGGATAGCCCATGTCGGCAACCAGTAGCCCTCGCTTGGTGTTGAGCCGGAGAGACTCGTGCGGCGTTTGCATCGCGGGGGTTCGCAATGTAGCCGTGTGGACGGGGCGGGCGGGGTTGCTCATGTCCATCACGTACACGCCAGGCCCCTCGGTGCCCTGGTGCGGCACGTTGTGCGGCCACAGCAACGTTGAATCCCAGTAGGCGCATTCGTGTCCGGCTTTGTCGACGTAACGCTCGACGCGGTAGCCACCGGATGTGCCGTAGTGGGAGATCAATCGGGCGTTGCAGAAGTAACCCTTTCTTGCTCGCCCGCTCCTGTAGTCGGCCCTCGGTGCCTTGCCCTGGACATCTTCCGGACGCGACCCTGCGTCACAAGCGATGCCCCTGGTGGGTCCCGCGTAAGGCCTTGTCGGCCCGAAGTGTCGGGCCAACGACGCATCCCGGCGTGCCGACGGCCCACCGATGGGCACGGGATGTTGATGCAGCGCGCCCGCGGCGTGGCCGTTCGTCCCGCCGTGGATGTGTGACGGCGCACTCTCGCCGGCGGGCAGGAAGACGGCTGCTACCACCACCTCCGCTGCGGCGACAGTGATACCCACGCGCCACGAGCGCTTTGGGTCACGCATCAGGCCTCCAGTGCCAGAGCAGGGGTCGCGCTCTCAGTACTTCGATGGGGCAAGCCCGCACTCCTCCCCAAGGCGTGCTGCAGGAGCGTACAACCGAGCCGTCGTGGGGCGTTGCTATAAAAGGGCGTGCGGGTGGCCCTGGTTGGCGCCCCCGCTCTGGGATGCTCCCACGACGACCGCGACCGCCGACGAGGTCGCGGATTTTGTGTCTCCGTACCGAGGGCGAATCTTGGCGGCGTTCTTTCTGTATGGGATCGCGATGGGATTGTTCTTGTGGTTTGCCGCCGGACTTTGGTCTTGGCTTCGCCAATGGGAGCCCCAGCCCAATCCCTTGTCGGCCGGTTTCGCTTTCGGTGCCGCCGTCCTGGTGGCGCTGGTCCTGGCCGCCTTCGTTCCGGGTGCCCTGAGCGTTTACAGGACCCCCGATCCCGCGACCACCGGGTTGATGTTCGACATGACGTTCGGGCTTCTCGCCCTCTCCGGTATACCCACGGCACTCTCCCTGGCGGCCTATGCCTCCTTGGTTCTTCGCGGCGCGCCGCTCCCACGATGGACTGCTTGGCTCGCGATGGTGGGCGCCGCGGCACATGTCGTCATCGCCGGATCCTTTCTTCCCCGGAGTGGATTCTTCTCCTTGGAAGGTGACGTCGTCGTCTGGGTGCCCGCCACCTTCTTCGCTTGGATACTCGCCACCAGCGTTGCCTTGCTCCAGGTCGCCACGCGCAGCGACTGATCTGTCGCCTCGCTCCCTGCGACCTCGATACGACGGCGCGTTAACCCTGGAAGCTCGCGGCGCGGAGCTTGAAGGGAAGTCTGGGGTGGGTTCCCCAGCCGCTGATTTTGCCGCGTAGCGCCGCGGCCCACTGGTTCCGGCGTTCCGTGGAGACGAGTACCCAGGTGACGGGATCGACCGAGAGATGCCAGTCTGGGCGAGGTCCGTCTGTTGCAACGTTTAGCCCATGGCGTTCGACGACATAGTAGAGATCGGCGCCACCGCGGATGCGCATGCGGATCGTTCCTTGGAAGTCTAGCTTCTGCTCGTCGACGAAATGCGGGGCGATGTAACCGAGGCCGTAGCACATCGTTCGGGCGTCGTCGGCATCGATCTTCCAGTTCTCTTTTGCCGCCGCGGCGATGTCCAGACCATGCACCGATGCTTCAACTAGTCTCATGCAAACTGCCACCGGAACCGGGATGCGGTTGCCCGCGTACCACCTCACTTGGTCGGAGGCAGGCCTGGCTCTCGTTCCTTCGATGAAGTCGCCGGTTGCGACTTCGATGCGATCGGCTAGGGCGGGGGGGTCGGCGGGAGGTAGCCGAGACACCGTTTCGGCGTTCCAGCGCGACATGTTCTTGATGGAGTCGAGATCGGGTGCGTCGTCACCCCGAAGCCAGCGGGTGTAGTTCTCGATTCCCCACGCCACGTGGTTGGCAACGTCCCCCAGAGTCCAGGTTCCGACCGCGGGCGCGTCACGGTTCGGGCCACGACGCAGAACGGCACAGAGACGAGCCGTATTGATTCGAAGCGCGTCCGACGTCTTGTCACTGTCGATCAGGGCGGCTACATCGGGTCCCATCGCGGGAACCAGCCTAAGGACCTCTCGAGGACCCAGGGCTTGACGGTCCGGGCGCCCCGAGCTAACTTACAGGTTATATAACTACTAGGTTTTTAACAGCACGGGAGAGGAGACGGATGGGAGCCACGGCCGAGGTGCTCGACGCCAGGTTCGCGGCCCTGGCGGATCCGACGCGCCGGGCGATTCTCGCTCGCCTTACCAAGGGAGATGCGACGGTGACCGAGCTCGCCGCACCGTTCACGATGAGCCAACCCGCCGTCACGAAGCATCTCAAGGTGCTCGAACGCGCCGGCCTGATCTCGCGCGGGCGCGACGCTCAGCGACGCCCGTGTCGACTCCGGCCCGAGGCGATCAAGGACGTCGCCGAGTGGGCGGACAATTACCGACACTTCTGGGACGAGAGCTATGAGCGGCTGGATGAGTACCTGGTGGAGCTGAAGCGAAAGGAGAAGAAGCATGGGCGCAAGAAGCAATGAGCTGAAGATCATGACGCCGTCGGACAAAGAGATCGTCATGACGCGTGAGTTCGACGCCCCGCGCGACCTCGTCTTCGAGGCACACACTTCCTGCGAGCACCTGTCACGGTGGTGGGGGCCGAGAAAGTACGAGTTCGCCAAGTGTGAGATCGACTTTCGTCCGGGCGGGAGTTGGCGGATCGTCCATCGCGGGCCCGACGGGGAGGAGTACGCGTTTCACGGCGAGTACCGCGAGATCGCGCCGCCGGAGCAGATCGTCTGGACGTTCGAGTTCGAGGGCTTTCCCGGGAGCGTCTCCGTCGAGACCCTGACGCTTGAGGAGCACGACGGCAGGACGACGTTGACGGCCACGTCCGTGTACAACACGGTCGAGGAGCGCGACGGGATGCTGCAGTCCGGTATGGCGGAGGGGGCCACCGAGACCATGGAGCGGCTCGACGAGTACCTCGAGGTCCTGAAGGCGGGCACCGCTCGCTGAGGGGCCCTCCCCGGGGATCCCGGTCGATGAGTTCCCGCAGCGATGAGTTTTTCCTCACGCAGCGGTCTACTCCTTTGACCGCCCCAAGGGCAGGCCATCTAGAGAGAGGGAGGAATCCAATGCAGAAGATCACGCCAAACCTGTGGTTCGACACGGAGGCCGAAGAGGCGGCGAATTTCTATACCTCGATCTTCGACAATTCCAAGATCGTCGAGGTTTCGCATTATGGGGAAGCGGGGCCTCGGCCCGCCGGGACCGTTTTGACCGTGACCTTCGAGCTCGAGGGACAACAATTCACGGCGCTAAACGGCGGCCCCGAGTTCAAGTTCAACGAGGCCATATCGCTCCTGGTGAACTGTGAGTCACAGGAAGAGGTCGACGAGTTGTGGGAGAAGCTGTCCGAGGGCGGAGAAAAAGGACCCTGTGGCTGGCTCAAGGACAGTTACGGCGTGTCGTGGCAGATCATCCCCACCGTCTTGGGCCAGATGCTGCAAGACGAAGACGCCGAAAGGGCCAACCGGGTTATGAGGGCGATGCTTCAGATGGGCAAGATTGAAATAGAAGATTTGGAGAAGGCCTACGCAGGGCAGGAACCCGCTACTTCGTCTTAACTCGCGAGCGCGCACTGATCGGGAAGTTTCACATCTGCTCGCGCAGGAATAGAAGCAATCCTTGTGTGTTGCCTCTGATGTGGCGTTCGGTTCGAGCGCCGGTTGAGTCGGTCCCCGACTTGGGAGGCATCGATGTCGCAAGCCCTTTCCGCGAGCCAAGAGATCACCCAGGAGGTTGCGTCGTGGGCAGGCGTCCAGGCCGGGCCCGGCCCCCGCGGTGAGTTCGGGTTCAAGCTCGGTGGCAGAGAGCTCGGCCATCTCCACGGGGACTACGCAGCACACTTCTCCTTTCCGAAAAGGCTGGGGCTCGAACTGAGGGAACAGGGGCGCGTAGTTGACCACCCCGTATTTCCGGGCAAGCCGGGCTTTGCGGCCCGGGCGATTAGAGGCAGAGCCGACGTCCTCGACGTGATCGAGTTGATGCGGCTCAACTACGACCGCATCGTCGCCCGAGACGGCGTGCCCGACGACCGCGAAGGGGCCGCCTCATAGCGGATTGATTCGATGTTGCCGTCCCACGTCGAGCGTGGTTACTTGGCGCGGTGGTCGACACAGCTAAGATCGCCCGCCGCATCGAATCAGACCTGAAGAAAGCCGGCAGCGCGGAGCGGGCCGCGGCCGAGAAGCGCTATCTCAAAAGCGACCTCGCGTTCCACGGCTCCTCTCTCTCCGACATCAGGCGAGCTGCAAAGACGACCGTTAAGCGGGAGGGCCTCGGGCGCGATGACGTCCTCGCCCTGGCCCAGGAGCTGTGGAACAAACCCGTCTTCGAACGTCGCATGGCGTCCGTTGTACTGCTCGAACTCAGCGCGCCCGACCTCGACGGAAGCGACCTGCCGATAATCGAGAAAATGATCCGGGGATCGCATACGTGGGCCCTGGTGGACGGCCTTGCCGGAGATGTGCTGGGCGAAATCGCTCTGCGTCACAGGATCAAGCAGAGACTCGATCGGTGGGCACATGACGATGACTTCTGGATTCGCAGGTCGTCGCTGTTGGCCGAACTCGAGCCCTTGAAGCAGGACGCTCCGTTCCGGCCGTTCGCCGAGCGCGCCGACGGGATGCTGGACGAGACCGAGTTCTTCATCCGTAAGGCGATCGGTTGGGTCCTGCGCGAGATGTCGAAGAAGAGGCCGCGGGAGGTCTACGAGTGGATGGCCCCTCGCACGCACCGCGCTTCGGGAGTGACTATGCGGGAGGTCGTCAAGTACCTCGACTCGAACAGGGCGGCACGACTGATGCGCGCCTACAAGGCCAGGCGGCCTGCGGTCTGAACCCACGAGCCCCCCTTGCCACCCCCCGGTCCCGGGCGCGAGCCTGTGGATGGCTGATCGTCACGGAAGGGAGGGTCAGATGCGCGCTCGGCGGCTTAAGGACATTCCGGGGTTTGGAATCGACAAGGTTGCGGCGG
>JALZEK010000034.1 GCA_030862065.1 Actinomycetota bacterium
CCGGTCGAGGCGGATGGAGGCGAACTTGTTGAATATCAGGCGCGCGGCGATCATCTCAATCGGAGTCCTGATTACGGGGACACTCGTTCTACCATCGCCGGCCACGGCGACCCCGGTCTGCACGGACGGCTACAAAGGGGGGCCTCCGCTGGCCGCATGTGGCGGCAGGATCTTCCCGGAGCCCGAGATCGCCCGCAGCTATATCCAGTTCCTCCCCGACCCGACCGGATTCCGCGAGTACCAGCACGGCATCGAATACCTCGCGAAGAAGTACCCGCGCTGGATCTCTGTCACGTCCTTCCGGAAGCACTTCAACACGAAGGACGCCGTCAGCGCCGGTGAGGACGGCACACGTCCCTACGAGAAGGGCGACACCGGGGACGGCCTCGACATCTTCGTGGTCAAGATCACCGACCACAAGGTTCCCGACAAGGGCAAGGACACCTTGTTTTTTTCGCTTTCGGTACACGGGAACGAAAGAGGGGGGCTCGAGGGTGGGCTGCGCGCGGCCGAGGACCTGGCGATGGCGGCCCAGGACGGGGGAAAGATCCGCGACGGTGTCAATAACTACAGATCGACGACGGGACGCAAGCCCGAATTCCACAGCTACAAGGTCAAAGACGTTCTGAAGAAAGAGGCCATCTATCTCGTCGACTTCAATTCGGACGGATGGGCAGTGGGCGACCATTACCACCGTCCTCCGCGCCTCTACGCCAGAACGAACGGAATGGGGACCGACCTCAATCGGCAGATGCCGACCGTGGGTTGGATCAACCCGACCCGCAATCCGCTGGAAGAGAGCGAGATGTTCTACGGCCACAAGTTCATGCATGAGGTCGCCGATAAGGGCCGCAACGACCTCATGGCCCATGGAGCCGATATCCACGGAGAGCTGAACTCGAACGCCTACGTCGACATCATGTACCCGGCCGGGCAGTTCGACTCCGTCGACCACCGAAGGCTAATGGCCATAGCCGAGCGCACCAAGTCCGTCATCGACTCCGTCCTCTACGAGGGAATCATCGACGAGATCGAGAGCGCAACGGGCGGCAACAGCAGCGATCCCGATGTCCCCATCCCCACGAAGCCGGCCCACTGGGCGACCGTCTGGGACACGCTCGGCTACACGGACACAGGTTTCATCGGTGATTACATGGCCACCGATCTCGGGGTGACCGGGATGGATTACGAGCTCTTTCTCAATCACACCGTGCCGGACAAGGTCTGGAACGTCTACCTGCAGGAGAATCACATCACCGCGACGCGTTCGATCATCAAGACGGCCATGGCCTATGCCCTTTTCCAGCGCAGGGAGTTCAACAATGACAATGTCCGCGTTCGCACCGAGGGCCGGGCCGGATACGTCTTCAATCCCGATACCGTGACGGATCGTGATGGGAACAGGATGGGCACCCCTCCCGGAGCCGGGGCTCGCGATAAGAACGGCAAGAGGATCAAACAGCGTCACTATTCGGCCACTAACATGCAGTGGTTCAAAGATACGAACAAACTGATGCCGAGGCCTTTCGCCCGCATGGGGGCCGCGACCATTGCTCGCCGAAAGGGAAGTCTCAACCGGCTGGACACGCTTGTCATCGCCGACGAGTTGCTCCCCAAGTCGAAGCATGGTCGGATCTCGGCCAAGCGGTACTTCTCCCACATCAAGTCCTGGGTCAAGAAGGGTGGGAATCTTGTACTGACGGATCGCGCCGTCGAAGGTCTTGCGAAGCTGGGCCTGGTGCCGAAGACGGCGATTCAAGACACCGTCGTCTACCAGCCCTACGTCGACATCCAGGACTTCGATCATGCCCTGGTCAAAGGATTGAGGCCGAACGCGCGACAACTGGTTGAGGCAACCCTGCTCGGCTACTGCATCGGAACCGGCTGCTCGCCGATGACCGTCGTGCAGGAGGACGCCTTCACCAATGCGAAGGGTCACGTCGTCGGCACAGTGGGCGAGGGCCGCGTCGGGGTCGGTCAGATCAAGCTCGGGAAGGGGATCGTCCGCGTCATCGGGGGAGCACTGCCTCGTCCGACGGAGAAGTACGACCACCGCTACGGGCTGAGGGACTACGCGCTCACCTACAGTGGCCTGTACATCATGGAAAACGCTATCAAGTACGACGCGCCTGGACTCGGTGCGAAAAGCCGGAAGCGGAGTGTTCGGATCGAAAACCCAACCACCTTGTCGGCCACAACGGGCTCGACCTCGGGAAGTGTGGCTTCCGCGATAAACGTGGGTGTCCTGCTCCTATTGGGTGGGATGATCGGAGGACGCCGGCTGAGGCGATCTCCAAGGACGCCGACTACGCCCTAGAAATCCGGATTCGGCCGGCAGTTATCGCACAGCCCGAACACTTCGACGGTGTGTGAGGGCGACGAGAAACCATGGCGGCTCGCCACCCGTACGGCCCACTCCTCGATCTCTTTTGACTCGACCTCGACCGATCGCCGACAGGATCGGCAGACGAGATGATGATGGTGGTCTTCGCTTCCGCATCGCCGGTACAGGATTTCTCCCTCTCGTTGCAATACGTCTACGTCTCCCGACGCGGCCAGCATCTGAAGGTTCCTATAGACAGTTGCCAGCCCCAGGTTCGATCCGCCGTCCACCAGCAGGGAGTGAATTTCCTGAGCGCTCATGAACCTGCCAGACTCGTCGAGGAACCGAGCGATTGCCGCGCGCTGGCGTGTCGCCCGCTTGCCTCTGCCGAGGTCGGCTCTCGAGGACCCGCTCATGCGGCCGATCCCGCCGAGCTCGAGCGGAGCCCTCTCAATCGGGTCCACACGCTTGTGGCGACGAAGGCGGCTATCGAAAGCAGCACGATCGTTGCACCGGGCACGAGGTTTCCGTAGAAGGCTGCCAACAAGCCCCCCACGCTGACGACCAAGCCGAGAACAAGGCTCCACCCGATCGTTGCGCGAAAGCTCGCGGTGACCTGTTGGACCGCCGCCACCGGCAGCACCAGCATCCCCGAGACGAGGAGCAAGCCGACAACCTTCATAGTCACCCCGATCGTGACCGCCGTAATCAGCGCGACGAGCAGGTTCAGCTTGCGCACGGGCAGCCCGGCCGCGCGAGCCACCTCTTCGTCATAGCTCACGAGAAAAAGTTCCTTCCGGAAACCGAACGTAAGAGCGAGAACGGTGACGGTTACAACCGCAACAATCACCAGTTCCGAGTCGTTGACCGTCAAAACGGACCCGAACAGATAACTGAGTGATTTGTTTCCGGCCCCCGCGAGGAAGGTCAGCAAGGCACCTCCGGCAATGCCGCCGTAAAAGATCACGGCGAGAGCGACGTCGCCCGCGGTGCGTCCTCTTTCCCTCAGCAACTCGATCGTGAAGGCACCGAGAGCGGCGGCCACCATGGCAGTTACGACCGGCAGGGTGCCGAGGAGAAATCCCGCCGCCACCCCCATAAAGGCGACATGCCCGATGCCGTCTCCCATCAGTGCAAGACGCCGCTGAACCAAATAGACGCCGATTGAGGGGGCCGCGAGTCCCACCAGCGCGCAGGCGAGGATCGCCCTCCGCATGAAGTCGAACTGCAAGACGTCCATCAGCTCGTCGCGAAACCTTGCTCGAAGTCCGTCCGGGGCGGACCCGTCGCGAGGGGATCATGATGGACATGGTCCTCGAGCAATCCGGTTGGGGGTGCTCCGTCGTGTACCACTCGGCCCTCATCCAATACAACCGCCCGCTCGATGAGATCGGCTATCGCTCGAACGGAGTGCGCCACCAGGATCACCGTGTGACCTTTTTGGTGAAGATCCTCGAGACCGTGAAAGAAACTTTCTTGATGTTGCTGGTCGACATGCGACACGGGTTCGTCGAGCACCAAGATGTCGGGTTGGGCGGCCAAGGCCCTCGCGATGAGAACTCGCTGCTGCTGGCCACCAGAGAGCCTGTCGACGCGCTCCGAGCGCAACCGCTCTAGACCCACACTTTCGAGAGCGGCCGTCGCCGCGTCCTCGTCTTCCTGCCCGAAGCGTCTAAAGGGTCGGGTTCGGGGAACCCTTCCGGACAAGGCCACCTCATAAACGCTCGCGGGCAATCCGGCCACGGCGGTGAATCGTTGAGGGACGTATCCGATCCTCCACCATTCCCGGTACGTATCGGCCTCCTGACCGAAAATGAAAAGTCGTCCGGAGGCGAGCGGATGCAACCTGAGCAACGCTCGCAGCAGCGTCGTCTTGCCCGAGCCGTTCGGGCCGAGCAGTGCCATGAACTCGCCCGGATTGATCTCGAAGTTGACCTGGTCGAGCGCTCGGTGGCCGTTCAGCACCACTGAACCGTTCTCGAGTCGGAAAATCGGCCGGGATTCATTCATGCGCAGTTCAGAGCGTCCCGTAGTGCCCGTAGGTTTGCGCGCATCTCGTCGAAGTAATCACCGGAATCGGGCTCGCTTTCGAGCGGATTGAGAATCGCCGTCTTGGCGCCCGTTTCCTTCGCGATTGTTTGGGCGATGTCGGCGGGAAGGAGTTCTTCGAAGAAAATCGTCGTGACATCATGCTCCTCGACGTAGTCGGCGACCTCGGCGACTCTCTGGGGGGACGGCTCAACCTCGGGGTCGAGTCCGGACACACCGATCTGTGTGAGGTCGTAACGCCGGGCCAAGTAACCGAAGGCCTCGTGGCTGGTGACGAACTCGCGTCTTTCGCAGCGACGTAATCCTGCAGCGAAGTCCTCGTCGAGAGCTTCGAGACGGTTGGCGAGGGCGTCGGCTCGATCGGAGTAAGCGGTCGCGTTTTCGGGATCGATCTCACCGAGGCGAACGGCCAGCTCCTCTGCGATGTCGGACATGATCATCGGATCCAGCCACAGATGAGGGTCGCGGGCGTCGTCCTCGGCTGCCTCGCTCTCCTGCTCGGATTCGCCCAGCGGGGGGCGAACCTCGGCTACATCGAAAGCCTTGTCCCCGAGATCCGCGGCGATCTCTTCGACGGCCGGCTGAAAACCCCCTCCGAGATAGACCAGGAGATCGGCCTCGACCATCGCTCGCAACTGGCCGGACGTCAGTTCGATGTCGTGAGGTTCGGCGCCGCTTGGAGTGACGTTGGCGACGGTGGTGTTACGACCGGCTATCTCCTGAGTCAGAAACTCCAGGGGATAAAAACCCGCGGCGATTCCAAGTTCGTCGCCCCCCTCGGCCCCCGCACAGGCCCCGAGGATGAGAAGCCCGGTCAGTGCGCCGACCGCCTTCTTGGTGCCTCTGGTACTCATAGCCCGCATGCCGGGACCTTATCGAGAATGAGACTCATTAGCAAATCGAGGGGCCTACATAATCGGGCGAACCCAGGTGCAGGTCGGCTGTCCGGGGTGATCGGAAGTCCCTCGGTCGGCGCGGCGTTCTAACAGTCGTATTTGGTCAATGGGTGAAAGGAGCCGAGATGGCGGAAAAACGGACATCGGAAGGCGCGGCCCCCCCGACAGGAGAGGGGCTCTCGTGGAGATCGCTCCTTTTCAGGACCACGATCGTGGCCATCGTCGCCAACATCGTCATCCTCGTCCTGGCTGGCGTGATCCCGCCACTGGTCGTGTTCATCATCCTGTTCATCGTGGGAGTCCTTCTCTTGCGACGTGGAGGCAAGGCGGGCCCGATCCTCCTGGTGATCGCGTTCACGGGTTATCTGTTGCTCAACTCTTTCTTTGTGATTCCGATCCTTACGGTTCCCGCATCGGGATTTGATTTCATTCCCACCCTGTTAGCGATCTTGCCGGCGATCGTCGGAATAATTGCGGCCATCGCCGTTCTGCGAACACGGGGTGAGGCTCCCGCTCCCGCGGCTCGGACACTGGGCGGAGTCGCCATTGGTTTGTTTGTCCTCGGCGCGGTGCTATCGGTCGTCGCGACCCTCACTTACGACAGCGAAGATCCTCAGGGAGGAGATGTTCGTCTGGTCGCCGAGGGCATCGAGTTCTCCCAGGACACTCTTACGGTGGAGGAGGGAACCGTTTCCGTGT
>JALZEK010000041.1 GCA_030862065.1 Actinomycetota bacterium
CCCGGTCTGTCCTTGATACGCGTGTGAAAGGCAAAGTAACGGCCCACCGCGCTCATACCGAATCGCATCACCGACATGAGCAACAAGGGATCGATGTTCCCACCCGAGAGCACGACGACGACGGGAGGCTTTATCGACTCCTCGTGGCGAAGCAAGGCCGCGACGCCCGCCGCGCCCGCCGGTTCGAGAACGAGCTTCATCCGCTCGGCCGCGAACACGAGGGCCTCCGCGATCAGTTCGTCGGTCACGGTGAGGATCTCGTCGACGTACTTCTCGACGTGGGCGAAGGTGAGCTCCCCGGGCTTGTTGGCGGCGATGCCGTCGGCGATCGTCGAAAGGGTGCCGAGCTCCACCGGCGCTCCGCGTTCAAGCGACGGCGGAAAGGCAGCCGCTCCCTTGGCCTGCACCCCGATGACACCGGCGGCCGGCGAAAGGGTTCGAATCGCGGTCGCTATCCCCGATATGAGCCCCCCGCCGCCGACCGGTACAACGACTGTTCCCACCTCGCCGGTCTGTTCGTGAATCTCGCAACCGATTGTTCCCTGACCGGCAATCACGTGCGGATGATCGAACGGATGAACGAAGACGGCCCCTTTCTCCTCGGTGAACGCCTGCGCCGCCTCGAACGCATCCCCGAAGTGCACCCCCGTGAGCACAACCTCGGCCCCGTACCTCTTGGTCGCCTCGACCTTAGGAAGTGGAGCCGCCTCGGGCATGAAAATGGTGGAGGGAATGTCGCTCAACGAGGCGGCAAGAGCGACGCCCTGCGCGTGATTGCCGGCCGATGCCGCCACTACTCCTCGACTTCTGGCATCGGGACCCAGCCTGCTGATGCAGTTGTGAGCACCGCGGATCTTGAACGAGCCTGTGCGTTGAAGACTCTCGATCTTGGCGAATACCGGTCCGTCCAGGCGTTCGGAGAGCGATCGTGACCGCTCTAGGGGAGTGGTTACCGCAACGTCTTTTAACCTGATTCGAGCGTCCTCTATGTCGGCTAGACTCACCAACTCCGAAGCAGTCACGGCTTTATCGTGCCACGGTCGAGTCCGAGAAGCAGATCTGATCCGATGGCCATTTCCTGGTCTCCCTCAACATGGCGGTCCCGTCCGGCTCTACAGCAACCGGAGTGGCCGAGCGCGGACGAACTCGAGTCGGTGCTGGACGAACTCAGATCCATGCCGCCACTTGTCTTCGCGGGGGAAGCGCGCAGTCTCAAGAAGTCGCTGGCCATGGCGGGAGAGGGGAAGGCCTTTGTGTTGCAGGCGGGCGACTGCGCCGAGGCCTTCGGGGACTTCTCGGCCGACGCGATCAGGGACAAGCTCAAAATCATCTTGCAGATGGCGGTCCTTCTGACCTACGGCGCAGGAATGCCGGTCGTGAAGATCGGGAGGATCGCGGGTCAGTTCGCCAAGCCTCGGTCCTCACCCGACGAGCAATTGGGGGCGGACCGCCTTCCCACCTTCCGCGGTCACGCGGTGAACGATTCGCCCTTCGACCCCGATGCGCGTCGGGCCGACCCCAGAAGGCTCGTCCGCGCGTACCACCAAGCGGCCGCCACTTTGAACCTCATTAGGGCATTTGCCAAAGGAGGCTTTGCCGATCTCAATAAGATCCACGTTTGGAATCAGGAGTTCGTGGCCCAAAGCCTCCAGGGCCGAAGGTACGAGGCGATCGCCACGCAGATCGATCGGGCGCTGCGGTTCATGGCCGCGTGCGGAGTGGATCTGGGATCGGACTCGGCAATCCACGAGGTGGACTTCTACACGTCGCACGAGGCATTGCTCTTGGGGTTCGAGGAAGCGCTTACCAGGCAGGACAGTCTCACCGGCGACTGGTATTGCTGCTCCGCACACTTTCTATGGGTCGGCGAGCGGACGCGCCAGCCCGACGGCGCGCACGTTGAGTTCCTGTCCGGGATCAATAACCCGGTCGCGTCCAAAGTCGGTCCCACCGCGACGGTTGAAGAGCTCCTTGAGTTATGCGCTCGGCTGAATCCGAATCGAGACCCGGGTCGACTGACCTTCATCACTCGAATGGGTGCCGGCCGGGTGCGCGATGTGCTTCCGCCACTCGTGACAGGAATAGCGGAAGCGGGCGAACCGGTGGTGTGGGTCTGCGATCCGATGCACGCAAACACATTCACCACCGAAGGCGGAATAAAGACCCGGCGCTTTACGGACATACTCGACGAGATCCGAGGATTCTTCGACGTCCATCTCGCCGCGGGAACCATTCCGGGAGGCGTCCATCTTGAGTTGACGCAGGAAGACGTGACCGAGTGTCTCGGGGGGGCCGAGGAAGTCCTCGATCAACACCTTACGCAGCGGTACCGGGCGCTATGCGACCCCCGGCTCAACGCCCGACAGTCGCTCGACCTCGCCTTCGATCTCGGCGAGATGCTGCAGCAGCGGCCCGGACGCTAATCGCTACCCTTCGCCCGAATAGACTCGAGCACCTCGTCGGGCTCCGCGTGACGGCCCGTTTCCTTCTTGGAGAACACCAGATCCTCATCGACGACGACCTCAAACACCCCTCCTCGAGAGGGGATCAGCTTGAGTTCATCTATATGGTGCTCGAACCCCTCAAGGATGCGCTCCGCCAGACCGACGGCTCGGGGTGCATAGCCTCACTGAGCGCAGTATTCGACCGAGATTCTCATTTGGCCGAGTCTAGTGGCCGGCCCACCCCTCTCCGGGTAGGCCGATCCGCCTTTTCCTAGCGCGCCAACTGAGGCAAGATTGAATCGACGACATAGACCAAGGAGGCTTGATGGGCGTTCTCGTCTGGGTGCTGCTGGGGATCGTCGTGGTCCTCGTGCTGTTCGTGGTTCTGGCGTACAACCGCCTGGTCCGGCTGCGGAACCAAATCGAGGCCGCCTGGGCACAGATAGACGTCCAACTGAGACGTCGATACGACCTCATTCCCAACCTTGTCGAGACCGTCAAGGGTTACGCCGCGCACGAGCGTGAAACGTTCGAATCAGTAACCCGCGCCCGGCAGCAAGCCATCGCCGCCGAGGGAGTCGAGGGTCAGGCGCAGGCCGAGAACATGCTCACCCAGGCCCTGAGGCAACTGTTCGCCGTGGCCGAGGCCTATCCCGACCTCAAGGCGAACCAGAACTTCCTCGCGCTCCAGGAAGAGCTCACAGGTACCGAGGGACGGATCGCATTTGCGCGCCAGTTCTACAACGAGCGGACGCTTGCCTACGACAACTCGCTCGAGCAATTCCCGACGAACTTGATCGCGGGTACCTTCAACTTCGGGCCCCGCGCCTATTTTGAGGCCGAGGAAAGCTCGCGGGAGCCGGTACGTGTCGATTTCGGGCAGGGGACGAGTCCCCCGCCTCGGTCCCCGCCGACCGCCTGAGTTCGTAACCCACGTTGTACGACCGCATCGCTTCGAACGTCAGGAAGTCCTGGTTCCTGATTTTCTTTTTCACCGTGTTCGTCGTTCTGATCGGCTGGCTCGCCGGGTACTTCACGGGGTTCGGGTACTGGGCGCTGGCGATCGCAGTGCTCATTGCGATCGCGATGACGTGGGGGTCCTATTTCGCGTCGGATCGCATCGCGCTCTCGATGAGTCGAGCGGTTCCTGCAGACGAGACCAAATACCGGCAACTCCACAACATCGTTGAGGGATTGGCGATTGCCGGAGGTCTTCCCAAGCCCCGCGTTTTCGTCGTGAACGATCAAGCGCCAAACGCCTTCGCCACCGGGCGGAACCCGGAGCATTCGGCCGTGGCCATCACCACAGGACTGCTGGCGAAGCTGAACCGCAACGAACTAGAGGGGGTCCTCGCTCACGAGCTGGCTCACGTGAAGAACCGCGACACCCTCGTAATGACACTTGCCGTGACGCTGGTAGGAGTCATCGTGTTGCTGGCCGATTTTCTGCTGCGGGCGCTGTGGTGGGGAGGCGGACGCGGAGGCAATCGCGGGGGGTTGGGGGGGCCGATCGCCCTCATAGGAATCGTGCTGCTGGTGCTTTCGCCTTTCATCGCACAGATCATGCAGTTCGCCATATCGAGGCAGAGAGAGTTCCTCGCCGACGCCGAGGCCGTGAACCTGACCCGGTACCCGCCGGGCCTGATCGGTGCCCTCCAAAAACTGCGAGAGGACCGCACGGTCGTCCGGACCGCGAGCAGGGCGACCGCCCACCTGTGGATCGAGTCGCCGATCCAGCGTGAGGCGGCCCCCGGAACGAAGGGCGGAAGTCGGTCCGGAACCTGGATAAACCGCCTCTTCGACACTCATCCACCACTCGAGGACCGGATTGCCGCTCTGAACTCGATGGCCTTCGGGAGCGCCCAGCCTCAGCCGACCGGTCCCTGAGACTGAAGGCCTGACAGCCTCTGCTTCGAAATCATCGGGCTTGGCCTGACGCTGCTTCTGTCCATCGCCCGGTTAACTGCGGCCTCAAGGTCGATCAGACCAACAAGCCCACCGGGCGAATACCCGCCTGCCGCCGACGTTAATACGGCGTCATTACCTGGCGTCCTTCACTTTCACGCCGGGCACGTGTCTCCGCATGGATTCAGTCCCGATTACGAGTCGATCCCGTCCCGCGAAGTAGATGACCTCCAGGTTCTCGCCTGCGTCCGAGTACTTCCGAAAGGCTTCGACCATCGCACCGGGCCGATCCTCGACGTCCAGCACGTCGACGTCGTGTTCGCTGGAGATCTCGAAACCGGCCTCGTTCAGTGCCGTCCGGGTCCTCTCCGCGTTCTCCACCAGGATGTGGAGATAGCCCCACGTTTCACCCGGCCGGAGGTCGCCGCAGATCCCATCCACGTTCACTCCGGCCTCGGCCACGGCTTCGCAAGCGCGAAGGAGCATGCCGGGGCGATTCGGCAAGACGATCCTCAGATCCGTCGGCACCAACTTCCTCCCCGCTTGATCACGGGTTCTAGAACGACGCCGGCAGCTTAACGCTGTAGATCCCGCGGCCGTAGGTCGCGGCAAACAACCGGCTGCCCTTCTTGATGAAGTCGATATCCGTGATCGGCGCCAGCGGCAGGCCTTTGCCCACGCGCAGCCAGTCTCTGCCGTTGGTCTTGGTCATGAAAACCCCGACGTCGGTCGCCACGTAGACCCTCTTGTCCCGTACCACGACATCGTTGACCGGAGCGTCCGGCAGCCGCTTCGAGCAAGCGCGGTCGCAATGAGGCCGGCCAGCAGCGGCACGGCAAAAAGAACGAGTCTGAAGCGAACGGTCATGGGCTCCCTGCGTGTCGAATGCGTGTATCGCTCGCAGTGGAGGTTCTGCCTTTGTGGCGGAAGTCCTGTTAGTTATCCAGTTCCTTGAGCCAGTCGGCGCAGACGGCGACGACCTCGTCCCACGCCTCGGCGGTGGACCGTCCCGACGACTTTGGAATCTTGAAGGAATGGTCTCCGCCGTCGATCACGGCGACCTCGGTGGGCGCCGGGATCTCGCCCCTCACTTTGGAAAGGGTTGGGAGTGGACAGAACGGGTCCCGGGTCCCCTCGACGAACAGCGTCGGGACGTGGATCTGTCTGAAGTGCTGCGTACGCAGACGGTCGGGCTTGCCCGGTGGGTGGAGCGGATACCCCAGGAACAGAAGACCGTCGGCCGCAAGTCCTCCGGCGACAACATGGGACGCTATGCGACCGCCGAGCGACTTCCCGCCCACAACCAGCTTCCTTTTGCCCCTCCGGTTGAGGCCGTCGACCGCGGACCGGAACGCGGCCTCGAGAACCTCCTGACGATCGGGACTCCGCTTCTTCTGCTGCTGATAGGGAAAGTTGAAGCGGGCCACCGAGAATCCAGCGCGCGCAAGGCCGGAGGACACGTGGACCATGAAGTCGCTCGACATGTCGGGCCCCGCACCGGGACCCAGAACGACACAAACGTTCGCGTCCTTGGGCCCGTCGACGGCGATCTCAGCGGCGCCCCCTTCGGCAACCAACAGGACTCAGCTCGTTTCCGCGGGCGGGGCCGTAAACGTCCTCCGACGCCCCGCCTGCTCGATGGCCTCCGACTTCATCGCGCGCCGAATCCTGCGCACGTCCTTTAGTGGGACCAGAGCCATGGATTCCCGTTGATCCTCAAGCTCGTCGATTCGTCTCGCCAGCGCGTCCATCTGTCGACCGACACGGGCGTATCGCTCGCGCAGCCGATCGAGCTCATCTTCGAGTTCGAGAACCCTCATCACTCCGGCGAGATTGACACCCTCCTGAGTCAGCTCCTGGATCCTTCGAAGCAGGGAAATGTCCTTTTCCGAATAGCGTCTCGTGTTTCCCGCCGTGCGCTGGGGGCTCAGGAGGCCCTTGCGCTCGTAAACGCGCAGGGTCTGTGGATGCACCCCGGCCAGCTCGGCGGCCACCGAAATCACATAGATTGCTTGTTGCTGCTCGTCCTTGTTTCGGCGTCCAGGTCCTTCCACCATTTCTCCTGCTCTCCTTTAGGAGGCTCGCTTCTCGTTATCGTCGCGAAAACCTTGCAAATGCGAACGAGGCGACGCGCGATGAACCTCGGCAAATTTCTCGAGCGCCTCCTTCTCCTTTCGCGACAGCTTTTTCGGAACCTCTACCTCGACCTTCACCAGCAAGTCACCCGCCTCGCCGTTTGATCGGGGGCCGCCCTTGCCCCTCACTCGAAGGGTCTTTCCGGAATTGGTTCCGGGCGGAACCTTCACCGTCACGGTTCCGTTGAGAGTTGGAACGTCGATACGAGCCCCGAGGGCAGCCTCGGTGAAAGTGACGGGCACGGTGACCTCGATGTTCCCGTTCCCCTTGTTGGTGAAGACCGGGTGCGGCTTCAC
>JALZEK010000043.1 GCA_030862065.1 Actinomycetota bacterium
CGGTCGTGGCGTCCGCGGTGGACCGCTACGACACCATCGGCTTCGACTGCATGGCCATGAACGTGAACGATCTCGTGTGTGTCGGAGCGCGTCCTTTGGCAATGGTCGACTACATCGGAGTCCACGAACTCGACGGGCGCCGCATAGAGGAGATCCTCCAGGGACTGGGGGGCGCCGCTAAGGAGGCTGGGGTGGCGGTTCCAGGCGGTGAGCTGGCCCAGCTTCCAGACGTCATCGGGTCATCGGACGATCCGAAGGCCTTCGATCTCGTCGGCACCTGTGTCGGGACGCTTCACCCCGACGAGCTCATCGCGGGAGACGGCATCACACCCGGCGACTTGATAGTCGGACTGCCCTCATCGGGGTTGCATTCCAACGGCTTCACGCTCGCCCGACGCATTTTCTCGGAGGCCGGGCTTGAGTTTGACGACCACGTCCCGGAACTGGCCACGACTCTCGGCGAAGAGTTGCTTCGTCCCACGGAGATCTACGTACGGCCGATCCTCTCATTGTGGAACGAGGGGATTCAGACGAAGGGGCTGGCGCATATCACAGGCGACGGGCTTCTGAATCTTTGCCGGTTCGAGTCACCCGTCGGGTACGAAATCGAAACCCTGCCCGAACTCGCTCCCATTTTCGATCTCATCAAACGACTCGGGGGGGTCGACTGGGCCGAGATGTATCGGGTTTTCAACATGGGAGTCGGCTTCGTACTGATCGTAGGGCCGTCTCAGATCGATGCCGTGCTGGAGAGCCTATCGGCGCGGGGCCACAGTGGATCGGTTCTCGGCCGCGTTTCTGACGAACGGGGCCTGGTCAGGATCAAGTCGCTCGGTATCGAGGGCGATCTGGAATCGGGCTTTAGAAGTTCGACTTAACTAGTCGAACGGCAGGTCCTCGGGCAGCTCCCCACCGCCGCGGGATCCGTCTTTGTCGCCGTCGCCGTCGTTGTCCGTCTTCTTCTTCTTACCGTTTTCCTCGACCTCTTCTTCGGCCTCCGTCGCCTCCTCTTCGGCAGTCGTATCCTCAGACTGCTCTTCTTTCTGAGCTGCTTCTTCGGCGGCGCGTGCCTTGCGTTTGGCGCGCGTCAGGGCGTCGGGGACGTCTGATACGACACCCTTCGCTCTGTGTTGCGCCGACGCCAGCACGGGCACCACCTGGGAAACGATCTTGTTTGCGACGCGACGAGCGAGGTCGGGCGAGTCGAGAACTCCCATCAGAAAGCTCTCCAAGGCTCCTACGTCTACCCCACCGTCGGTCAACCGCTGGATCGTGCGCAACTCAGACGCGCTCAGGGACATTCCCGCCAGGACCTTCTTGACATCCTTGTCGAGTCCGGCCTTAGCTTGCGCCAGGCGCTCGTTGGCGGAGTGCTCGGCTCGTCTCAACGCGGCGTGGTTTTGCTTCGCTTCCGACTGCTCCCGATCTTGCAGGAAACTTGCCGCGGCCATACCCAATGCGGAGAAACCCATGAGCATCGATCCGACGACCGATACCGCGACCATGCGCGCCAACCGAACGCGCGTCATCGCCTGGCGCCGATTGACCCGCGCCAGCTTCATCTCGTTCATGGTCTCTATGAGCGCGGCTTCCTCGGTTCGTACGTCTCGTTCGACTTCCTCGAGCAGACGATTGGCCGCGTCGACCTCGCCCGCACGCATGAGAGTTGCCGAGAACGAGAGCTTGTCGTCGACCACATCCTTCGTGCGCCTCGAGAACCGCCTTGCCGACACGGTCAGCCGATAACGCGCGCTCTCGTCGGCCCCGTCCTGGGGATCGCCGAATGCTCGGAACTCTCTGCGCAGGCGCCCGAAGTCGCCCCATATCCGCCTGATAGCCATGCCTAGGAAGTTCGACTCCCTCCAGCAGTCCCCTGCTCACTTTGAACGGATTAGTCCTATTTTTGGGATTGGTTTCCGGCCTCAGCCGGGTCCCTCGCCTACACTCCGCGAGATGGCCACCGGTGAGCAGTTCCCCGATCCGGCCGACCAGGGGTCGGCGGCTCCAGGTCATCCGATCGAGGAGCGCCTGGAGACCCTAAGGGAGATGGAGGAGGAGGCCCGGCTGGCGGGCGGCCGCAAGGCGATAGACCGGCAGCACGAGCGAAGCAAGCTAACAGCCCGGGAGCGGATCGAAAAACTGCTCGATCGAGACTCGTTCGTCGAGACCGACATGCTCGTCCGTCATCGCTCCCACGGATTCGGGATCGAGGAGAAGAGACCGTATTCCGATGCCGTCGTGACCGGCTGGGGAACCATCGACGGGCGCAAGGTATTCGTGTTCGCCCAGGACTTCACCGTCTTCGGCGGATCGCTCGGCGAGGTCATGGGGGAGAAGATCTGCAAGATCATGGATCTCGCCCTGGCGACCGGAGCACCGGTCATCGGGTTGAACGACTCGGGGGGGGCGCGTATCCAGGAGGGAGCCGCATCGCTTGCGGGCTACGGGTACATCTTCGACCGCAACGTGCGCTCGTCCGGCGTCATCCCTCAGATCTCGGCGATCATGGGCCCCTGCGCGGGCGGAGCCGTGTACTCGCCGGCGATGACCGACTTCACTTTCATGGTCAGCGAGACGTCACACATGTTCATCACCGGGCCCGACGTCATCAGGACCGTGACGGGCCAGGAGGTGTCCCAGGAAGAACTCGGTGGTGCCATGAGTCACGCAACTAAGTCGGGCGTGGCCCATTTCGTGGCTGCAGACGACGAGGACTGTCTTAATCAGATCAGGTACCTGCTTTCGTTTATTCCGTCCAACAACTTCGAATCTCCCCCCTACTTTCCGCCCACCGACGATCCGGGGCGCTCGTGTGACGACCTTCTCGGATTGATCCCGGACTCGCCCAACAAGCCGTACGACATGCATTCGGTGATCTCATCGGTCTTCGACGACGGAGAGTTCTACGAAGTCCATCCGCACTGGGCACAGAACATCTTGTGCGGGTTCTCTCGGTTGGCGGGGCATCCGGTGGGGGTGGTCGCGAACCAACCCCAGGTGCTGGCTGGAACCCTGGACATAACCTCATCCACCAAGTCGGCGCGGTTCGTCCGGTTCTGCGATGCCTTCAACATCCCACTCGTCGCATTCGTGGACGTTCCCGGGTTTTTGCCGGGAACCGATCAGGAATACGGCGGCATCATCCGGCACGGGTCCAAGCTTCTCTACGCGTTCTCGGAAGCGACCGTTCCCCGAATGACGATCATCACGCGCAAGGCTTATGGCGGGGCCTACGTGGTTATGAACTCGAAACACATTCGCGCAGACATTTCCTTCGCATGGCCATCGGCGCAGATCGCCGTGATGGGAGCCGAAGGGGCGGTAAATATCATCCATCGCCGTTCCATCTCGGATGCGGACGACCCGGAGGCCGCGAGGCAGGAACTGATAGCCGATTACTCGGAACGCTTTTCGACGCCTTACATCGCGGCCGAGCGAGGCTACGTCGACGCGGTGATCGAACCCCAGCAGACCCGGGCCAAACTGGTCGAGGCACTGGAGATGTTGAGATCCAAGCGCGAAACGATCCCTCAGAGAAAACACGGCAACATCCCCCTATGAGGCCCCCGGAAAAAAGACGGCGGGTTCATCTCCTCGCGGTGAAGGGAAACCCCACCGAGGAGGAGCGGAGGGCCCTCGAGGCGACGCTCAACAGATTGGCGGAGTCGGAAAGGCGCGCCCGGTCCTCGTCGGCGTGGCTCCGGGCGGCCCGGTCCCAGGGCCGTCGACTCGGCATGTACGACTATCGCGACAGGTTCTCGCCGGCCGACGCGTGGAGGCTGTCGGCCCGATTCCCCGCCGGGGGCCGCGAATACCCCGGCCTCATCGGCCGCGGGGACGCCCGCTAGAACTACCGGCCGATCACCCGGAAGATCCCGGTCGGCGTGAGGAAGTACAGAAGCCCTTCGGGACCTTCGGAGACGTCGACTATCTGGCTCGGTGAGTCGTAGACGATCTCGTCCTTGGTCACTTCATCTCCCGAGTCGTTGAGGACGAACCGGTGCAACCGGCCGCTTCCGAAGTCGCCCATGTAGAGATCCCCGGCGAGCGACTCGATCTTGCCCGTGTAGTACCAGAGGTCGGTCGGCACGATGGGGGGCGTCCAGCGGACGAGGGGGACGCGGGGCTGGGGACCGACCCCTTTGTCTCCGCACTCGTAACCCGGCCCCCAGCCGTAGTTCGCCCCCTTGTCGATCAGGTTCAGTTCGTCGTCACAGTTGGGCCCGTTCTCCGACGCGTACAGCCGCCCGGTCCCCGGGTTGTGAGCAAGCCCGAATGGGTTTCGAAGTCCGATCGCCCAGGCGGGGGCGCTCGATCCAAAGGGGTTGTCTTCGGGAATCGAGCCATCGAGGTTGTAACGAAGGATCTTGCCCAGCGTTCCCTTCTGATCCTGGGCCGTGGACGGATCGTCGTACCCGTCCCCCACCGACACGAACATTTTGTCGCCGACAATTTCTATCTGCCCTCCATTGTGTCGGGTCGAGTCGGTCGCGGGAATGTCCGTCACGATGTGCTCCGGAGCGGTACAGCGGTCGTTTTTGACCGTGAACCGAGTGATCCTGTTCTGAAGTGGATCGGCGTTCGTGTAATAGACGTACAGGAAACCATTGTCTTGAAACCCCGGGTCGACCGCGATGCCCAGGGTTCCCCTTTCGCCGTCCGCGTTGACGTCGAGCGAGGCACAGGGGGGCTCGACCAGCCTTTGTCCATGAAGCACCCGCACGTTGCCGGTGGCCTTCTCCGTGAAAAAGATGGTGTCGGTTTCCGGAACCCACGCCATGTCGACGGGGAAGTTAAGCCCGCCCTTATAGAGCTCAACTCGGGCCGTCGTCGCCAACGAGCCACAGGTTTCGACGATCTTGTCCGGACCGGGAGGTGTTTCTCCCCCGAACACGTACCTGTAAAAGTCCTCGAACGTGTTCTCGAGGGCTTTGTTGAAGCAGGTCCGAAGATCTTCAAGACCGCTCTGCAGATCCTCCTCGAGAGCCGGCGCGGCCGGGCCGGTTCCTTCGGCCTGTTTGCCGACGGTCACTTGCAGGGAGTCGATCTCCGAACGGAGGTCGAAGACGTAAAACGCGAGCAGTGCGACGACCAGAATCAAAACGACAACCAGCGCGACCAGCACACGCGTGATTTGTACAGACGAGGGGGAC
>JALZEK010000044.1 GCA_030862065.1 Actinomycetota bacterium
GTCGGCGAGATCTTTGATCAGTCCCGGCAGAGACCGAATGACCGGAACGAGGTCCACGTCGCCGTCGGGAGACAACTTCTCGTCCGCGGCGCCTGCTCTCTTCGTCACCTCGCCGAGGCGGACGAGCCTCTGCTCTCCGTTCGGCCCCCGCTCGGTCCGAGACTCGATGATCCCCTTCCGATACCAATTGCGGAGCGTGCTGACGCTCACGCCGGCCGACCGGGACGCCTCTTTGAGCGTCACCCAGTCCTCTTTCGCCGACGCGGCCGCGGGAGTCTTATTGCGTCGATCGACCCGACTCTGAGCCATGTGTGTTCCCCCTATTCGACCTTGACAACTTAGTACGCCTCGGGGCGCGGCTGTCAAGGTGTTGGCAGGGTCGCGCAGCGTCCGCGCCCCTCCCCTATCCTGGCGACGTGGCCTCCCGGAAGGACTACCCGTCCAAGCGCACCTTCGATAAGACTCCGGAACCCGAGGGTCGGGTTCGCGGCAACCTCGATCCCGCCGCCGCCGCGCCCGGAAAGACCTTCGTCATCCAGCAACACCACGCCCGGAGGCTGCACTTCGATCTCCGGCTCGAGATGCACGAAGACAAGCAGCCCGTTCTCGTGTCGTGGGCAGTTCCCCGGAACCTGCCTCGCAAGAAGGGCGACGGTCATCTCGCGGTCCACGTCGAGGACCACCCCATGGAATACGCCGATTTCTCCGGCACGATCCCGGAGGGCAACTATGGGGCCGGAGAGGTCCGCATCTTCGATACGGGGACCTACGAATTGCACGAACAGGACCGAGGGAAGCTGACCATCGAGCTCAGCGGCGAAAGAGTGCGCGGCGTTTACCACATGGTCCGCACGTCGAGCGAGGAGGGAAAGGACGAGTGGCTCGTCTTTCTCAAGGAGGACAAAAGACCTCCTCTGGAGGAGCTGCCCTCGGTCACCCCGATGTTCGCCACCCCCTCGACGGAAGCATTTGACGACGACGATTGGATCTTCGAGCCGAAGTGGGACGGAGTTAGAACACTCGCCGTCTGTGGGGAGGAGCAGACCAAACTGTTGTCGCGGCGTGGCAACGACGTGACCGAGACCTACCCGGAGCTAAAGGATCTCCAGGAACGAATCGTTGCGCTCGACGCGGTGGTCGATGGAGAGATCGTGGCCTTCGAAAACGGCCGCCCCTCGTTTGAGCGGCTCCAGGGACGAATGAACCTCCAAAACGCGCGCGACGTTGAGCGCGCGGTGAAAAAGTGCCCCATCACCTACGTCCTATTCGACGTCATCTATCTCGACGGAAGGCAGGTATGCGATCGCCCCATCGAGGAGCGGAAGTTGCTCCTCGATGGAATCGTCGTTCCCTCGAAGCGCGTTCAGGTCTCTCCGGTTGTCGAGGGAGAGGGCGTCGCGCTGTCCCGGGCGGCCGGTGAACGGGGGCTCGAAGGAGTGGTGGCCAAGAAACTCGGCTCCCCCTACCGCCCCGGCCGGCGAAGCAGGGACTGGCTGAAGATCAAGGTCGTACACGACACCGACGTCGTCGTCGGGGGCTGGTCCAGGGGCGAGGGATCGAGGGCCACCTCCTTTGGGTCCCTGCTGGTCGGTGCCTACACCGAAGAGGGGTTGACCTTCCTGGGGGCCGTCGGCACAGGCTTCAGCCAGAAGACCCTGGACGACCTGATGGGTCGGCTCCAGAAGCTCCGCACCGACAGGTGCCCGTTCCTCGAGGGATCGTCGGGGATCAAGGGCGGGCGGTTCGGAAAACCGATCAAGAATCCCTCCTGGGTCGAGCCCGAATTGGTGGCCAAGGTCGAATTCCGCGAGCTCACCTCTCAGCTAAAGCTGAGGGCGCCCTCGTTCAAGGGCCTGCGCACGGACAAGCGCCCCGAGGATTGCCTGGTGTCGGAGCTCGAAGCTTTACGCCCGGCCTGAGATGGCTCGTCGCGACTTCGCGAAACGCGCCATCGGCGCGGTCTATTCGAAGGCTGCGGACACACTTTATGAGCCGCTCGTTGTGCGCACGGCCTTCCCTTTGTTCGGTGGCGACCTCAACGAAGTAGTGCTCGAACAGGGGCGCTCCGCCGTTGCCTCGAGCGGGACGGCACCGATCCTGGACATGCCGGTGGGAACGGCCTACTTCACGATCGCGATGGCCGCGGCCCGCGACGCGCTGGTGGTCGGTGTGGACATCGCCGAGGGAATGGTTCGACGGGCCATGAGGGCGGGACGCGACGCAAATACGGACAACCTCGTGGCGGTCAGGGCAGACGCCCACCGGCTCCCCTTCGCCGACTCATCTTTCGGCGCCATCTTGTGCACCAACGGACTTCAGGTCATCCCGGGACTGGAGGAAACGGTGGCGGAGCTGGCGCGGGTGCTCGCCCCCCAAAAGACGCTCTATGTATCGGTCGTGATGCTGCCGGTCGGCGCGCTTCTTCCGGCACGCGCCTCCCGGCGATTGCCCACGATGCTCAAATCCCGGCGCGAGATCGCGGCCTGTCTGGAGCGGGCGGGGCTGACCGTCACCTCGACCCGCACGCAGAGGCTCGCCCTGTTGATCGAGGCGGTCAAGCCCCCCGATGCAGGACTCTGACCCGGACCCCGCAATCGAGCAGGAAGTTGCGCACGCTCTGCCAGTCCTCGTAGGGCTCGCCCTCGGTCACCACCTCGGTGATGCCCGAGTTCGCGATCAGCTTCGAGCAGGTGAAACAGGGAACTCCGGTGATGTAGATGCTTGCGCCCTCCCGCTCCTCGGGGGAGGAGTAAAGGATGGCGTTCGCCTCGGCGTGAATCGCGATGCAGTTGTCGTGGCCCCATCCACTGATCGCTTCGGAACGGGCGCGCGGGCACGCCCCCTGATCGCAATGAGGGTGGCCCGAGGGGGGGCCGTTGTACCCGGTCGAACAGATCCTGCGGTTGCGTACCACTACCGCGCCGTGCTGCCGGCGGATGCAGTTCGAGCGGGTCGCGGTCTCCCCGGCGATGTTCAGGAAATACCGGTCCCAGTCCGTGGTACGGGCGATCTCGCCGTTCTTCTGAGCGATGCTCACGGCCTTCCCCCTTGACGTCGATCTGATCGGGCGCGCCGAACTCCATGAGTGTCGGGGGAAGTTCTCCCATTTTGCGGACCGAGCCCCTGTGACGCAAGGCACTCGCGCCGGTAAATATGACGCCTCGCGAAAATTCCTTAGCTCCGTTCGTGGCCGTATCCTCACCGCCTGTGGACGCGAACGAGACCGCAACCGAGGTAATCGGCGACCTGCTGCGCTCGGCGTGGATAGTGGAGAGCGCGCGCGGGCGGGTCTTTTCAGAGTGGATCGAACAGGACGAGCGTTTCGACCTCGCCTCGTCGCGCGCCCGGCAGAGGGCCGAGATAATCGCGTCGGTCCTCTCAAGCCAAGGCGTCGAGCCGGACCACGATCTGGTGGAACCCCACAGCAGCTGGATCCGTTCACTGCTTCACGGAGGCCCCAGGGACACCCAATTCAGCGATCTCTTCCTCGTTCGACTGGGCGACTGGGTCGAGGCGCACGCGTCGCCGTTTTTGGGAGAGCGGAAATCGGACCTCCAACTCATCGCCGAGCAGGAGCGGGCCGATGTCACGCTGCCGTCGTCACTTCCGGAGGTCCCACCCTTCGAGCCGGTCGAGGTCCCCGAGGTCGAGGCTCCCGGCGAGACCCTGTTTCGGGTCGGAATCCTCAGTGACCTTCACATCGGGTCCGAACGGGCAGAGGAGACGGCCCGCGCCGCCATCGCCGAACTCAACGCCTCGGGAGCCGAACTCGTGATCCAACTTGGGGACATAACCGATCACGGGAACCGATCGGAGTTCGAGATTGCCTCGAAGCTGCTCGGGCAACTACAGATGCCGTTCGCCACCATGCTGGGGAATCACGACGTCTACTCACGCGAGGAGAACCGGCTGTCCGGCAGCGAGTACTACACCCCTTCTTTTGGGAGGGAACCCGAGGGTGTCATCCTCGAACACAAGGGCTTTCGGTTCGCCGTCCTCGACTCCGCGGAGTACGGAGCATCGCCGTTCGCGCCGTTCAGCTTGATCACCGGGTCGTTCGTCGAGGGGTCGGGGGGAGCGATCGTTCGTGGCGCGTTCAGTCCGGCACAACACGACGTCCTCGCGGAGATAGCCGCTTCGGGATCGGACCCTTCGTTCATCTTCTTGCACCACCCCCCTCAACCGTTCACGAGCTTTCCTCCGGTCCTGTTCGGGCTGCGCGACGCGGACTCTGGCCGTCTTCACGCTACGTGCGAGTCGGGAAACGTTTGGGGCGTCTTTGCCGGTCACACCCACCGGAACGCCCGCTCGCGCACTTACGGTTCGGTGCCGGTAACGGAAGTGGCGACCGCACGCGACTTCCCCTTCGGCTACGGGCTCGTCGACGTGTCGAGGTACGGTTACGCCTACACCTTCCGCCAGTTGTCCGACCGGGACCTGCTCGAGGCCGCGTATCCGAGCGCCGGTTTGTTCCTGCGGCGATACGCCCGGGGCTCGGGCGAGGCCCTCGCCTTCACCTGGGAGAGGCCACAGTAGGACCCTGCGACTACAGAACGCATTCCATCAGCTACGAAAGCGTTTGACCACACGCTCCTGGGGTAAGGACCTCCTACACAGGTTTGCGGAGTGCCTGGTTTCGGACACGACCCTCGGCTGTTCCGCCACCAGCCGAGGCTCCCTGGAAGCGGCCCCCACG
>JALZEK010000045.1 GCA_030862065.1 Actinomycetota bacterium
GAGTGCAGTCGCTGGCCCCTCACGTGCTCGCGGGGCTCGGCAGAACGCACTCCCCCGAGGTCGCTGTGGGCGCCCTGGCCGCGGCAAAGAGGGCCGGGGCGAGCAACCTGAATGCGGATCTGATCTACGGCTCCCAGTGGGAGTCTCAACGAGACTGGGTCCGGTCCGTGGAGGGCGTGGTCGCCGCCGAACCGGAGCACATCTCGGCTTACGCCCTGACGGTGGAGGAGGGCACTCCTCTCGCCACGCTCGTCGCGACCGGGCGGCTCTTGGACGTCGACCCGGACGTCCAGGCCGAGAGATACGAGCTCGCCGACGCCATCCTGACTCCGGCGGGCTACCACCGCTACGAGATCTCGAACTGGGCTCTGCCCGGTCGGGCCAGCCGGCACAACGTCCTCTACTGGGCGGCTGGAGACTACGTGGGCTTTGGGGCCGGAGCCCACTCCCATCTCTCGGGCCGGAGGTCCTGGGCCCTTCGACTTCCGAGGGATTTCGTGGCCGCGGTTGCCGCCGGAGCACCGACCGAAGCGGGCCACGAGATCCTCGACTTACAGACCAGATGGTCGGAGGCGATGGTGCTCGGGCTGAGACTCACCTCCGGCATCGATCTCGTCGGCCTCACCGCCCGCTTCGGGGAGCGCGCCGTGGAGGAAACCCTCGATCGCCTCACCGAGTGTCTGTCGGCGGGCCTGGTCGAGCTGAACGGGGACCGCGTCCGACTGACCTCTCGGGGAGTGCTCTTTCACAGCGAGGTGGCCCGGGCCCTCCTCTAACCCAGGCGGAAACGGCTCAGACACCCGCCTTGGGGAGGCAAAAAGCCTCTGAGGACTAGTTAATTCGCGCCCCCGACGATCCCCCGTCAGGGGGATCAAGCCCGCTCGGGCCTCTGCCGACTACTCAAAAGCGCCATGTCTACTAACGAGATGTTCTTAGTCAACGGAGAGCGGGGGCTCGGATCCCCCGAATTTGGGGCCCAACGCGGCATCTCTGAACTGATGCGCGATCTAACCCCAATGCAGGAGGCAACCGACCTGCCCGATCTCTTCGCCGGACTCGCCGACTCGGTGGTTGGAGCAATCCACGCCGATGCCTGCCTGGTGTCGCTCTATGACGACGAGCGCAAGGTCCTGCGAGATGTCGCCGCCAGCGTTCGCCCTCCGGCCACCCTCAACTCGGTCGCGGAGGAATATCGGCTTGAGGACTTCCCCGCGACTCGAGAGGTCCTGGAAACCGGGCGGGCGATGGAGGCCTCGGTTGCCGATCCCGACTCCGATCCTCGCGAGCGAGGTTTGCTCGCCGAGCTCGGGTTCTCCCGTTTGCTGCTGAGCCGTTTTTCCGTGGACGGGCGGACGATTGGAACCGTGGAGGCGTACCGGGTGAGCGACAGGCCCTTTCGCCGCGACGATTCCCGTCGGGTCGATGTGTTGTGCAGCTTTGGCGCAAACGCGTACTCGCGCATCCAGTTGGCCGCAAAGCTCGAAGTCCATTACATGGAGACGATCGAGGCCCTGGTTTCGGCTCTCGAGGCGCGTGATCCCTACACCGAAGCCCACGCCGGACGGATTCGCGATACGGCGATGGCCCTGGCGGTGGCCATGCAGCTCCCCGGGGAGAAGCGTCGTGCGGTCAAACTCGGTTCGATCCTGCACGACGTCGGCAAGATCGGCATCTCGGATTCGATCCTGCTCAAGCCCGGCCCCCTCACCGAAGAGGAATGGGCCATCATGAAATCCCATCCCGAAATCGGCGAGAGGATGCTCAACGGAATTGACTTCCTGACCC
Organism: Actinomycetota bacterium; assembly: GCA_030862065.1. Taxonomy (GTDB): domain Bacteria; phylum Actinomycetota; class CADDZG01; order CADDZG01; family WHSQ01; genus JALZEK01. The sequence goes on from JALZEK010000045.1 coordinate 1,786, forward strand.
CGGTGCTCCCCATCGTCCGTCACCATCACGAGCGGTGGGACGGGAACGGCTACCCCGACCGTCTGAAGGGGAAGAGCATCCCCGTGGGTGCTCGCATCGTGGCCGTTTGCGACGCTTTCGACGCCATGACCTCGGATCGTCCCTACCGTGAAGCGATGCCGCTTGATCTCGCGTGCGAAGAGCTGAAACGTAACTCCGGGACCCAATTCGATCCCGAATGTGTCGACCTCCTCGTCGACGTCGTGAGCCGGATGGGCGACGCCCATCTCGAGGATCGCTTCGTCCGCTACGCGAGCTGACTTTCCGACTCCCCGTAGTACCCCGTAGATTCTGGCCGTGGATCAATATGTGGCCGTCATCGGCGCGGGAGAGCCCGACGAAGCGCTGGAGCAGCTGGCCGAGGAGGTGGGACGGGCGGTGGCCCGGCGCGGCGCTCGACTGGTGACCGGCGGTCTGGGAGGGGTTATGGAGGCGGCCTCGAGGGGGGCCCGGTCGGAGGGAGGCCTCACCGTCGGGATACTCCCGGGAATCGATCGCCGATCGGCCAATCCCCACCTCGACGTCGCGCTTCCAACCGGGATGGGTGAGATGCGGAACACCCTCATCGTGCGCTCGGCCGATGCCGTCATCGCGGTGGGCGGTGAGTTCGGGACCCTCTCGGAGATCGCCTTTGCGCTCAAGACGGGCGTGCCGGTGGTCGGCCTTCAGACGTGGGAGCTCGCCAAGCAGGGCCGGGTGGTTACGGCTTTTCCGGTTGTCGACTCACCGGCCGAGGCCGTAGAGGTGGCGCTGAAGTCAATATCGGGCCTAACGAATACATAGGTCGCGCCGCCTGAACCCTACCCATACATTCCCGCGGGATTGATATGTCCTTGCGAAAACCTGCGGGTGATTGCGTGACTGCGGTGCAGTTTGCACCGCGGTCACCACGGGCACCACGGGTTCTGAGGAGACTAAGGGTAGCCGAGGCAGTCAACCGTGGAAGGGAGGTCAGGCGCGCTCTCCCAACTCAAGGGGTTACTCCAGTGACTCCGCTATTCGAATGATTTGCTCGGTTAGGGCTTTGGTATTGATCTGCGGGTCCGTCAATCCTAGTTCGGTCTTGTTGCAAAAGGCTTCATCAGTTGTCCAGTCGATCACGATTCCGTCGCTGGGGGGATCGTAGGGTCTTAGCGTTCCCTTCACTCCGTTGATTTCGACGTCGATACTTCTACCTGCGCCCTTTCCGCTTTCTGTCATTCGAATCAATTGGACTGTTGCGACTTCGTCATAAGGGCCCATCTCAGACCACAACAGGATGGCGTAACCCCCTGGAGCGTCTGGGTTCGTAAATCGATCCTTGACCGGCTCCGGTATCGACTTACCAGGACCGAGCCACGGTAAGTACCTCGGCCGCCTCTTAGGAAAATCGCAGAGGTTGGATCTCGCCTCATCAACTGAGGGAGACTGAGGGCTCATCGAGGGCGAAGCGCCGGCAGCCTCGGGCACGATCTCACTTGGCGCGTTGTCACGTTCTCGGTGAGAGGTTCTTGATTGCAGGTAAAAGACAGCCACGCCAACGACGGCGCCGGTAACAATGACAGCGCAGACGAAGCGCGCCTTTTTCCAAGGAGTCATAACAGAAGGAAGTCCTCTAGGGGAACTTGATCCACTCGAAGTGCATTCCGTCCGGGATGATCCACCGGCCCCCCCAAGTGAAACCCCACCGGTCCTCGAAGATGTCCACGAGCCGCGGATCCATGTTCGGCTTCGCTCCAAATCTGTTCTCGTTGCCGTTCAGATCTATGGCCATTCCCCACGAATGGTGTGACAGCCTTCCGGTCGGGTCGTGGCTGATGAACCGGGGGTAGTAGCAGCCCGAGTATTGAAGCGGATGGATCGCGTGGGCCAATCCCTGCTGCTTGATGTCCAACAACGCGTCTCGAAGCTGCGGAAGCAGCAGTCTGTGGCAACGCACCTCCCCGATTAGCGGCAGGTGCACGGTTCGAATGTTGCGTCGTTCCCACCGGTCTTCGACTTCGATCGTTCCACTGCCCGAGGGCCGGGCGGTGAACTCACCGAAGGTGGCCTTTACCAGAAGCTGAGGAAGGACCGC
>JALZEK010000049.1 GCA_030862065.1 Actinomycetota bacterium
CGCGTCGACTATCCGACCCTTCTCGCCGACGCGGCCGAGCTGATCGCGAATCACGAAGAGGTCCGCGAGGGGCTGCACCGGCGCTTTCAGCACATCGTGGTCGACGACGGACAGGAACTCGCGCTCGTCCAACAGAGCATTCTTCGCTTTCTCGCCGGATTCGAGAACGGGGGAGCACACCGACGCTCCCTGGTGCTCGCGGGCGACCCTGATTCGGCGATCGAAACGTTCAGGGGGGCCGAGCCCGAGTGGACCGACGACTTCGAAAAGGAATTCGGCTCCGCGCGGACGGTCACCCTGAACACCTCCTACCGGCTCTCGGAGCCCATGGGGAAGAAAGTGTCGGGACTGATCGCGCGCAACGGGAGTCGAGATCACCGGCCCGAACGCTTCGAGGGCCGCGCCCAACTCGAGGTCCGCAGGTTCCAGAGCCTCGCCGGAGAGGTCGAAGCCATAGCGCGCGAGCTCCGTCTCGCCCATCTGCGCGATCGCATTCCGTACGACGACATGGCGATCTTGCTCACGTCCCCCCGATCGATGCTTCCTCCTCTCGAGCGCGCCCTGGGGTCACTCGAGGTGCCTTTCTCCATCACCGCGCCGGATCGTCCTTTGGGGCGTGAGCCAATCGTCCGTGCATTCGCCGACCTCGCCGACTTCGCCTTTGCCGACGCGCCCGAGCCCGAAAGACTCGTCGCTCTGCTGCGATCGCCGCTCGTTGATCTCGACGACGCGACCGTGCGAGAGCTCGAACGAATCGCGCGCCTGAGAGGAGTCGGACTGACGGAGGTGTTGGACGAGGTACCGGACGATCTCGACGGCGATCCCGAGGCCGGAAACAAGATCCAGGAGCTACTCGATCTTCGGGAACTTCTACGGTCGAAGCGGGACGCCCCGGCCGACGCAGCCTTTTGGGTCGTGTGGGAACGGTCCCGCCTGTGCAACGAACTGAGACAACGGGCGCGTCGAAGCCTGATGGATGCGGCGCATCGAGACCTCGACGCACTCGTGGCCTTCAGCCGCGCTCTGGGCCGCTTCGTCGAACGACGACGCGGCAAGGGAACGTTTCTCGACTATCTCGAGGCCATTGGGCGGGCCGATTTCGGGTCCGACCCCTGGCTTCCCCCGGAGCGGTCCGGGGGTGGGGTCAACGTCGTGTCGTTCCACGGCGCCAAGGGCAAGGAGTGGTCGGTCGTCGCCGTTGCCGGAGTCATCGAGGGATCGATCCCAAAGGGCCGGCGCGCGACGGGCCTGTTCGACCCCTATTTCCTGGACGAGACCGACGCCATTCGACGCGCTCGCAAGAACGAGATGGAGGACCGGCGCGTCTTCTACGTGGCCGTGACCCGAGCCACCCAGCGATGCATCCTCACCACGTCTCCCGGTCCCTCTCGGAGGGGGGAGCCGTCGCGGTTCATCGAGGAGCTCGACGGAGCGGTCCCCGAGGTCGAATCTGTTTCCGAGGACCGGCCCCCGCTCACCTTCGGCGAGGCCGCGGCGCGCTACCGCCGTCTGATTGCGAACGCCGACGCCTCGCCGGGCGAGCGCATCGCCGCGCTGTCGGCCATCGCCCGCGTCTGCCGACTCGACCCCGAATGCGTCTCGGCCAGGCCGGAGGAATGGTGGTGGCGGTGGGAGTGGACGGACGGCGAACTTTCGATCCGGGCCCAGCAGGCCGACGACGAAGAGGACTTGCCGCTCGACAAGCTCCGTACCTCCTACTCGCGCATCTCCACCTACGACAACTGCGGATTGCAGTACCTGTTCGCGGTCGTCCTCGGTCTCGATCCCGAGGCATCGCACAACATGGCTTTCGGCTCGTGGATCCACAAGGTATTCGAGGAAGCCGAGACCGGGAAGGTCACGAATCGCGCGGCGATGTTCGCTCGGTTCGAAGAGCTATTCGACGAGATCGTCTTTCCCAACAAGGCCATCGCCCGACAATTCCACCGCGACGGCGAGGTGATGCTCGATCGCTACATCCGCTTTCTCCGGCCGGGCAAGGCCGCCCAGGTCGAAAAGTCCTTCAAGGTCGATTTCGAAGGTCACAAACTCACCGGTCGCATCGATCGCATCGACAAGATCGGCAAGAACGTGGTCATCTCCGACTACAAGACCTCGAGCCAGGCCATCGGTTGGGACGAGGCCCGGGAGTCGCTTCAGCTGGCGATCTATTACCTCGCCGCCAAGCACGATTCGGAAATAGCGGACCTCGGCGAGCCCAGTTCGATGCAGCTGATCTACCCGAAGCCTCCGCTGGCAAAGGGCGAGGTTCAGAAGCGGTGCCAGAAGCCCGAGGAGGCCGAGGTCGCCCTCCAGCGTCTTCCCGAATTGATCGAGGGGGTTCTCAACGAGGACTTCCGGCCCAATCCCGAAGCCGATTGCACCTGGTGCCGGTTCAAGCCGCTGTGCCCATTGTGGTCCGAGGGTAAGGAGCTGCCGGCGTGACCGCCTCCAAGATCGATCCCCGCAGATCGAAGGCCGTTCGGGCCGCCCTCAAGGGATACGACCCGACCGATGAGCAGTGGAGGGCCATCAGCCATCCGCTGGAGCCGCTCTATTTGATCGCGGGGGCCGGCTCCGGGAAGACGGCCGTGATGGCGGCGCGGATCGCCTGGGCCCTCGAGACGCAATCGTTCTCCCCGGGGCAGATCCTGGGGCTTACCTTTACGAACAAGGCGGCCGACGAGCTCCGCGACCGGGTGCACCGCGCGCTCGCCGAACTCCACGATGAGTCGGGCGAGGACGTTTCGGTTTTCACCTACAACGCGTTCGCGTCCGGTGTTGTGCGCGACCACGGGCTTCTCGTGGGAGTCGAGCCGGAGGCCGGCCTGCTGTCGGAGGCCCAGCAGTGGCAACTCGTGCTTTCCTGCATGGACGATCTTCCCCCCTTCGACAACCTCGAGGTGCGCTCTTCATACGTCGTCAGATCGACGCTTGCTCTGGCCGAGGCGGTCTCCAACCACATGGCAAATCTGACCGATATCGAGGCCGCGGCCGATCGGGTCCTCGGGATGCAGGGGGCCGACGACGACATGATCAAGACGGCGGGGAAACGCAAGGAACTTTGCCGCGCCGTTGCCGCGTACATCGATGCCAAGTCCAGGGCGGGCCGCATCGATTTCGGCGATCAAGTGACGAAGGCGGTTGCCGTCCTCGAGGAGAACGAGGAGGTCCGAGACTCCTATCGTCACCGGTACCCCTTTGTGTTGCTCGACGAATATCAGGACACGAACGTCGCACAGCGTCGAATGCTGCAGGCGTTGATCGCGCCCGAGGGTGCCGTTACCGCAGTCGGCGACGCGCGTCAGGCGATCTTTGCGTGGCGCGGCGCCACGATGTTCAACTTGATCAACTTCGCGCGCGACTTTCCCCGAGTCGACGGACGCTCCTATGAGGCGGTATCTCTGTCCGAGAACTTCCGCTCCGGGTCAAACATCCTGGAGGTGGCGAACGCGGTCGTCGAACACATCGACGAGTCGCGGCGTCCCGGTGATCCACTGCAGGCTCAAGCGTCGAACGGGGACGGAACGGTCGCGCTCGGCCTCTTCTCGGACGAGGGGGCCGAGGCGGCGTGGATCGCGTCGGAATGCGAACGTCTCCACGACCACCCCGCCGCCGAGGGACGCGCCGAAGTGCGCTGGCGGGACATCGCCATTCTCGTCAGGCGCAAGGCCGCGATGGACATGGTTCTCCAGGCCCTCGAGGCCAAGGAGATTCCGGTCGAGGTGGTCGGTCTCGGTGGACTGCTGAAGACGCCCGAGGTAACCGAGGTCGTGGCCTGGCTGCGCGCTCTCGAGACAAAGCCGGGTGCCAACCGCTGGCTGGCCCGCATATTGCTCGGGCCGCGCTGGCGCATCCACTACCGCGACATGGCCCTGCTGGCGAGATGGTCGGCGTCTCAGAACTGGGACCTCCGGATTCGTCTCGCCGGAGGCGACGAGGAGCGCGCCCGCGAACTCGAGCCCGGCGAAGTTGGGTTCTCGCTCGCCGAGGCGCTCAACCACGTGGACGAGATCGAACATCTGGGGAGCCGGGCCAAGAGGCGTCTCAAGTCCTTTGCCCAGCGTCTGGGTGCCATACGCAAGAAGTCCAACGCCCCCCTGCTTGACCTCGTCCAGGAGATCATCCGCCAGGCCGGCATACTCGACGCCCTCGATTCCTCGTCGGCGCGGACCGCACCTGCCGCCAAACAGAACATCTCCAACTTCCTCGACCAGGTGGCGTCGTTCGCTCCGGTCGAGGGCGAGGCAACGCTGCGCTCTTTCATCGCCTATCTCGACGCGGCCGAGGACGCCGAGGAAACGCTCGAGGCAACCCAGCCTGCGGACCAGGACTCGGTCAAGTTGATGACCGTGCACCAGGCGAAGGGACTCGAGTTTGAATGCGTGTTCGTGCCCTCGGTGGCCGCTTCCGAAGGCAGGTCGGGGGGAAAGGTGTGGTCGATCTTCCCGAACACGACTTCACCGAATCCCCTGACGTCTTACTCGGAGCTGCCCTACGAGGTCCGAGAGGATTCTGACGACCTCCCGAGCTACGAGGGCAACATGAGCAAGTTCAAGGAGGCCGTCAAAGAACGTGTCATCGAGGATGAGCGCCGGCTGTTTTACGTGGCCTTGACGCGCGCGAAACAGCGGCTCGCGGTCATGGCGTCGTGGTGGTACGGCCGCGACAAAAGAGAGAAGGGGCCGTCCCAGTTCTGGGAGGAGCTTGAAGCACTCGAGGAGCGCGGCCTTCTGACCGTCTTTCGTCGCGACGATCAGCCCGAAGAGAATCCGCTGTTCCAGGCGATGGAAGACCGGCGCGACTGGCCTCCTCCGGCGCGGGCCGGAGCCGAAGACCCCCAGTTTCCTCAGGGCTGGGGCAACGCCGCCGACGAAGTCGTGTCCGGTCGGAGAACGGTGGAGTCGTTGCTGGACGAGCTCTCGGCCGGCAAGCGGGACGCGGCCGAAACTCTGATCGAGACATACGAACGCGATCTCCAGATCATCGCTACGGCCGAGAAGCCGGCGGTCTCTTCGGAGCCGGCGGTCCCCGACATCATTTCCGCCACGTCCTTGGTTCGACTCGAAAACGACGAGATCACGTCCTGGGATCTGGCACGTCCCCTGCCCGAGCGACCGACCGCGGCAAGACGAATCGGAACCGAGGTTCACAGGGTCATCGAGGAGCGGAGCCGGGGCATCTCCGCCTTTCCCGAGGAACACGAACTGGACGAGCCGTCCGAGGTCACCGAGCCCGGTGTGGTCGCGCAGATGTTGGCGCGGTGGGAGGAGCTCGGCTACGGCGAACGGAAGATCGCAACGCTGCCCTCGGGGGAGCCGATGCTCGAGTTGCCCTTCACCTTGAAAAGGGACGGCCGGATCGTCCGCGGGCGAATCGATGCAGTTTATGAGACCGCCGACGGCGGCCTCGAGATAGTCGACTTCAAGACCGGCCGCCGATTCGAGAAGAAAGAGGGGGCCGATCAGCTCGAGGTCTACAAGCAGGCGCTCGTCGCAAACGGTCTCGCTCCGGAGGGCAAGGCGGTCAAGCTGACCTACGCTTTCATCTCCGACTGAAACTCGCTCTCCTCCGGCCCTCACCAAATCCTGGGAGAATCGGGGGAACCTCGGGATTGGAGATTGGTCCTGGAGACGCTGCACGAGATATTGAGAGAAGTCCAGCTCGCCGTCTTCGGCGGGTTGGGAGTCGTCGCTTTCTTGCAGTGGCGTCGCCGGCGAGATCCCGCCGCGGGGTGGCTGGCCGCGACGTTCGCGGTGCTCGCGCTCGTCGTGGTGACTTCTCGCCTTCTGCCGGAGCATTCCGAGAGCGATCTCGTTCAGTGGATAAGAAAGCTCGAGGTCGCCGTGATCGTGTTCTTCCCCTACTTCCTATTTCGCTTCGCGATGACCTTTCAGCCCACCTCCCTGTGGCTCGAGATTCCGGCCGGGCTACTTACCGCCGTGGTTGTCGTCGGAGTCTTCTTCGTGGGAGAACTGCCCGAGGAGGGAGAGCCGAGATCAGATGCCTACGTGACCTACATATATATGTTGTTGGCGCAATGGGTGTTCCTCACGGTTGTAGTTGCATCGAGGTTGTGGCGCGGAGGTAAGGGTCAGCCGGTCGTCGCCAAGAAGCGAATGCGGACTCTGGCCGTCGGCGCGGTGGGTCTCGCCCTTCTTCTCGTCGTTGCTGGGGCTTCGACGCCTTCCGAAGATGTGACTGTCAATGACATCGTTACCCAGTTGGCGGGAATCGCCATCGGCCCCTTTTTCCTGCTGGGTTTCGCGCCTCCGGGGTTCGTGCGCTCGATCTGGAGACGGGAGGCCATTCGAAAATTCGAGCAGGCCGAAGCAGAACTCATGGAGGCGTTGCGGCCGTCCGAGGTCGCCACGACCCTTCTGCCGCACGTCTCGGAGCTTTCGGGCGGTCGCGGCTCCGTGCTTATCGACCCTCGAGGCAAGCTCCTCGGATACCACGGGCTCACTCCGGATGAGGCCGAGTCGTGGGCGGCGCGGATTGGGTCGTCCGACCAAGAACAAGAGGACTGGCCCTCCGAGGTCGTGACCGCTTCGGTCAAGGCGGGGCGCATCGCGGTCATCACGTCCTCCTACACACCTTTTTTCGGACAGGAAGAGATAGACCTTTTGAGGCGGCTCGGTTTCCTCGCCGACCTCGCGCTCACCCGGGCCGACCTCTTCGAGGATCTCCGAGAGACGCACCTTCAACTGGCCGAGGCTCAGCAAATCGCCCGAGTTGGAAGCTGGGAATGGGATCTCACCACCGGACGGATGGCGTGGTCCGAGGAGCTCTATCGCATCCTGGGGCTCGACCCAGGCGCGTCCGCACCCACCCGGGAGCAGTTCTACGAATTTGTGATGCCGGAAGACAGGGCGGCACTACGTCGGGCAACCGAGGAGGCGGCGCAGAGTGAAGCGCCCTATGAGATCGAGTACCGTCTCAAGCGCCCGGACGGCCAGGTCCGGGTGCTACAGGGCCGGGGGCGCGCCCTTCGCGACCGTCAGGGGCGTCCCCAGAAGATGATCGGCACCGCTCAGGACATCACCGAGCGCAAGGCCCAGGAGGAGTTGAGAGATCGGTTCATCGCGAACGCCGCCCACGAATTGCGAACACCGATGACAACGCTGGTCGGATTCGTCGAGGTCCTTTCGGGCAGACGAGAGAAGTTGTCCGAAGAACAGGTGACCTCATCGCTCGCGGTCATGTCTCGTTCGGCGTCTCGGCTCACCTCTCTCGTCAACAACCTGTTGGACATCAGCAAATTGCAGGCGGGGGCCCTGCGGATTCGAACGGAAGACGTAGACGTGGCCGGCGTGTCCGAGCGAGTGATCGAATCGAATCCTCCTCCGGACGGCCGCTCGGTGACCTTGAACGTCGAAGACCACCCCGTGGTGACAACCGATCCTCTTCGCCTGGAGCAGGTTCTCGAAAACCTCGTCATAAATGCCTATAGATACGGCGGACCGAACATCGTGGTCGAAGCCGCCAACTCGGGAGAGGAAGCGACAATCGCGGTGTGCGACGACGGCCCGGGGGTCGAGGGCGAATTGGTCCCGACACTCTTCGAGCCGTTTGCCAGCGGGGCCACCTCCGCCGAGGTGGGGGGGTCGGGTCTGGGTCTGGCGATCGCGCGGATGCTCACCGAGGCTCTGGGAGGCCGGATTCATTACGAGCCGAACGAGCCCACCGGGGCGAGGTTCGTGCTGCGGCTGAGGAGAGCCTGATGGGAGCTCGCGTGCTCCTCGTTGACGACGAACCCGACATCAGGCTGCTCGCCCGCATCGCGCTACAGGCGGAGGGGCACGACGTGACCGAGGCTGCGACCGGCGAGGAGGCGCTCGAACTGGTCGAGACGGAGGATCCCGACCTCGTGATCCTCGACATCAGACTGCCGGGGCTGGACGGCTGGGAGGTGCTCGAGCGGGTACGCACGGATAGGGACCCCGACACGATGCCCATCGTGATGATGTCGGCTCACTCGAGCGACTCGACTCTGGAGAGGGCGCGCAGGGCGGGAAGCAACGACTACATCGTCAAGCCGTTCAAGGTCGACGACCTGATTCGGGTGGTGAACGAACAGGCGCGGGGCGCTGCCTGACCTACAGGCGCGCCGGGGGCGAGAGTAGGAACGATCGGCGGGGGCGAGTAGGAACGGGCCGCCGGGCAGCGAATCTCTCCTGAAAGGAGGAATTTGTGCGCCCACGAATCGCACTCGTTGCTGTGGCCCTCGCCGCCGGAGCCCTTGCGCCCCCCGCATCCTCGAGTTCTTCGACCAACCGCATTCCCCCCGGATTCACGGTAGTCGTCTACGCGAACACCGGCGGCACGGCGAGCAGCCTGGCCTTCGGCAAAGACACGCGTGAGGGCGCCGATCGTTCGGCGCAACGACTCTACGTCACCGATTTCGTGGGCGATCGCGTCGTTGTGATCGACGACGCCGCGGGCCAGGGGACAACCGTTTCGACGTTTGCCGACGGTTTCAGCGGCCCCCTCGGCGTTGTTGGAGGTTCCGACGGCTCCCTGTACGTTGCCGACGCCGAGTCGACCCGCTCCGGGCCCTTTGGCTCGCGTCCCTACGGACGCGTCTGGCGCGTTCGGGACACCAACGGGGACGGGGTTGCAGACAAAAAAACCGTCGTCCTGAAGGACCTACCCAACGGCAGGCACAACACAAACGGCATGGCCTTCGGCCCCGACGGGATGCTCTATGTGACAAACGGCAACTCGACCGATGACGGCGTCGAAGGCGGCCAGCCGGAGGTCGTTCCGTGGTCGGGGTCGGTGATACGAGTCAATCCGAATGCCAAGGGCGTCTCTCTGGCCGATCTCCCGCGAGGAAAGACCCTCGTCGCCTATGGCTTCAGGAACGTCTACGACCTCGCCTTCTCGCCGCTCGACCGAAGCCGCGTGTTCATCCCCA
>JALZEK010000060.1 GCA_030862065.1 Actinomycetota bacterium
AACCTCGACCTTCTGCGCGAATTACTGCGAGCGGACACGACTAATCCGCCCGGCAATGAGACCGCCGCGGTTGAGATCCTCGAGGCAGAACTGTCGGGGGCCGGACTCGAGACCACGGTGGAAAAGAGTCCCCAGGGCCGCCCGAACCTCATAGCGCGTCTGCCCGGACCGACTGACGTACCCGCCCTGATACTCCTGTCTCACACCGATGTCGTGGGGGTGGAGCCCGAGCGATGGACCCACGATCCATTTGCAGGAGAGGTCGACGACGGCGCAGTCTGGGGGCGCGGCGCACTCGATATGAAGGGAATCGCTGCGATGCACGCCGCCGCCGCGACTTCGCTCGCAGGTTCGAGTGCAGCAACAACGCGCGAGGTGATCGTGTGCGCGGTCGCCGACGAAGAGGCCGGTGGTAACGAGGGAGCCGGCTGGCTGGTCGAGGCCCATCCCGACCTCGTCGGTTTGTCGGAGGGCAGACCTCCTCCCGACGTGCTGGGGGAGGGATCATTCGGAATCACCGGGATTCTCGACGAACCCATCATGCCGATCGTGCTGGGAGAGAAGACCGCCATGTGGGTGGAACTCGCCGCGCAGGGCGACCCGGGGCACGGATCTCTTCCCCCAACCGATCAGGCCGTGCTCAACCTCGCGTCGGCACTTGCGAAGGTGTCGGGGTTCGGGCGACCTCGCGTCCACTCCGTGATGCGGGAACAGTTTCGGTTGCTGGCGGAACGAGCCGGGGGGCCGCGCCGACCGATCTTCAAGGCCCTGGCGTCCGCGTCCGGCTCGGCGGTTGCCGCCGCCCTCAAGGTTCCATTGCGCTCGAGTGGCGCGATTGCCGCCCTGCTCTCGGATACGTCGACCCCGACCATGATCTCGGGTGGCTACAAGCACAACGTCGTGCCCGGAGAGGCCAAGGCCTCTCTGGACTGCCGGTTGCTGCCGGACACCGACCCCACCGCCTTCGTCGAGTCGATGAGAAAGCGCGTCAAAGGAGTATCCGTGAGGGCCGCAAGTGTGCACCGGGGACCCGTTAGCGAGCGCGGCAGCCTGTTCGAGATACTCGGGCGCGCGTCCGAATCGCTGGGCTCGAATCCAATCGTGGTCCCTTCGCTCAGTCCCGGTTTCACCGACGTCCGCTACTTCCGGCAACGGGGAGCCACAGGTTATGGATGGGCGCCGATCGTCCTCACGCCCGAGTTACTCCAAACCATCCACGGCCACAACGAGAGAATTCCCGTCGACGAATTCGAGAATGGGACACGGGCGATGGTCGACGTCGTGCGGAGAGCCGCGACCTAGAAATTCGGCGCCGGAAGGATCCTGTCGGTCAGAAGTATCAGAACGAGGGCCGTTCCGAGTGCCACCGCCGTCCAGAGCGCCAGCTCCGCGAGGCGCGACTTCCACGATCGCTTCATGCGGGCTTCTTCATCTCGCCGAAGACAACGAGGCGTTGAGAAGCGGAAAAGCGCGGGTTGCAAGTCGTCAATGCGATCTCCGCCCTGGACCCCGGGGGGTCCGGCAACACTATGTCGCGCGCCTGTGGACTCACGATCTCTATGTCGGTGACCTCATAAACGAAGGTCCCCCATTTCGTCTCCGTAATGATGTCGTCACCCTCCTGCACCCTGTCAAGACTCCAAAACGGCTGCCCGTAAGTAGTTCTGTGACCAGAGATGATGACCCGGCCCCTCTCTCCGGGCCAGACCTCTTCCTGCTCCGTGCACAGCGATCCCTTGAACTCGTCTCTGCAATCGGGGTAATGCCCGGGTCCGAGTTTCAGTTCCTCGACCCCGACCCCCTGGACCACGACGTTACTCAGGTCGATCCTCGGGATCCTGAGACCGAATACCGGTTGCCCCTCCCCCGGCAGGTAGTCGTCACCCGGCCCGGCGAAGGCCGAATCGCCGTTGCCGTCGCGCTGCGGCTCAATGGCCGGGAGTTTCGCCAGCTCATCCTCGAGGCGATTCTGTTGACGAGCGGTGTACAAACCCGTCCCCCACAGGATCCACCCGACGAAGAGCAGAACACCGACTCCCACCGCGATGAGGAATTTGCCCAGGTTGCGAAGCCAGGTCATGGACCCAGGATAAAAGGAGGGGCCGCATAATCCTCCGCTACTATCGCCTCGCTATGCCGAAAAGTCGGTCGAAGCGTCGCAGAAGACAGCCGCCGCCGAAACCCAAACCGAAGAAGTCTGCGATCTGGGTTCCCGCGCTTTTCTTTACGCTTCTCGGTGCCGGGGTGCTGATCATCATCGGGAACTACATGGGGATCTTTCCGGGGGACACCTCGAACCCCAGGCTCTGGTACGGGCTCGGGCTCATTTCAGGCTCCTTCATCGTCGCCACGAATTGGCACTGAGCCGCGGCGGCCCGCCGGGGTCGGATGCACGACCCGGGGTCCGTTCCTAAATCACAACCATGTCGTTTATCAACGGCTGTGGATAAGCCTGTGGAAAGAAAGAGACACCGGCCCCCGCCGGGCGGCGGGTTCCTGTTGTGGGCGAGTTTGGCGCTCGCCGGGATCGCCGTGGCGATACTCGGCACCTTTTACGGCTATCTGCGGGCGGCCGTCGCGGTGGCCATGTTCGCCGTCATCGTCTTCGTGGGAGGCCGCTTCGTCCGCCAGATGGTGATCGCACCCCCCGAGCCCGAGATCACCGACGTGAGTGACTACGGCCTCAAGTACGTCTGCGATGCCTGCGGGTTGGAACTCCGAGTGGAGCGAGCCTCGAAGGAGGCCCCGCCCCGTCACTGCGGCGAAACCATGACGCTGGTCCGGGAGGGAGGAGGTCCCCCCCTTCGACCTCTCTAGTCGGCGAAATATGCCTTTAGCCGACTCGCTCGATGATCGTTGCGTTTGCCAGCCCGCCACCCTCGCACATCGTCTGAAGTCCATAGCGTCCACCCTCTTGCTCAAGGGTATTCAGCAAGGTCGTCATGAGCCGCGAGCCCGATGCGCCTAGGGGATGGCCCATGGCTATCGCTCCGCCGCGCGTGTTCACGCGCTCTTCGAACCAACCGTCGGCAAGACCCAGCTCTTTCTTCCACGCCAGGACGACGCTCGCGAAGGCCTCGTTGATCTCGACGGCATCGATGTCTTCGATCCTGAGACCGGCACGACCGAGCGCCTTTTTGGTCGAGGGGATGGGCCCGGTCAACATCGTCACGGGATCGGTGCCTGCAAGAGCGAACGATACGAAACGAGCGCGGGGAGTTAGGCCGAGCTGCTCGGCTTTCTCCGGGGTCGTTACGAGAACGGCCGAGGCACCGTCCGAGATCTGAGACGAGTTGCCGGCGGTAACGACTCCGTCGCCTTTGAACGCCGCGGGGAGCGTCGCCATCTTTTCAAGATTTGGGGTTCGGATGCCTTCATCCGCGTCGAAGAGCTCGGTGCCGTTTTCGGTCTCGACCTTTATGGGGTGGATCTCGTTCTTGAACTTTCCTTGTTGTGTCGCCTTGCCCGCCAGGTCGTGAGACCTTGCGCCGAAACGATCGAGTTCTTCCCGCTTCAGGTTCCATCGCTCCGAGATGATCTCGGCCGAAATCCCCTGAGGAACGAGACCGTTCTCGTACCTGGCCATCAATCGCTCGCTGAAGGGAAAGCCTTGAGATTGGGCGCTCGAGCCCATGGGGACGCGCGTCATGCTCTCGACTCCGCATCCGATGGCGACGTCGTAGGCTCCCGAAATCACCCCCTGAGCGGCAAAGTGAATCGCCTGTTGCGACGATCCACACTGGCGGTCGACCGACGTCGCCGGTACCTCTTCCGGGAGGCCCGCTGCGAGCCACGCGTTCCTTCCCAGGTTGAGCGACTGCTCGCCGATCTGCGAGACGCAGCCGCAGATGACGTCGTCCACAACCGAGGCGTCGATGTTCGAACGGGCCACCGTCTCGTTGAGGACCTCGGCCAGGAGGTCGACCGGGTGCCAGTCCTTCAACTTGCCCGCCTTCTTGGCGGTGGGGGTGCGAACCGCTTCGACAATCACTGCCTCACGGGCCATGGTCATCACCTTTCGTCATTAATTGACTGACCGGTCAAGTATCGCGCTCCTGGCCGGAAGGCGTCCCCACCAGGCGCGACATGTGCACGATCGTCCCCTCCCTCGAACTTTCGACCTCAAGGTCGTCCATCAACGTGCGCATCAAGAACAGGCCTCGGCCCCCACTGGCGAAGCGATCGGGCAGGCCCGGCTGGGCCGCGGCGCCCAGATCGAAGCCGGGGCCGTCGTCGGCGATTGTGACCCTCACGCCGGGCCCTTCCCGGGCGCAGCGCACCCTCACCTCGCTGCGACCCTCGACCCGACGGCCGTGGCGACAGGCATTCGCGGCGGCCTCTCCCACCGCCAAAAGAATCTCCTGGGAGATCTCAACCGGAGCGCGGAGGTCGCCCAAAAACGAGGCCACGAACGACCTGATCTCTCCGATGCGTACCGGCTCGTTCGGCAACACCAACTCTCTGATCGGGTTCTGAAGTGCCGTGTCCGGAACGACCTGACAACAGATCAACGCAACGTCATCGCGCACTTCCGACCCGAACGACCACATCTCGACCGATCGCCGTATGGCCTGGATCAGTTCGCCGGGCGTGCCCACGCCGTACTCCTTGACGAGATCCGAGAACTTTCCCTGGCCGAACGGCCGACCCTGCCGCGGAGCCTCCGTCACGCCGTCGGTGTAAAGAACGAGCATGTCGCCGGGCGAGAGCTCGATCGTTCCCGACTTGTAGGTCACCGCTTCCTCGACTCCGAGAACCATTCCCCCCTCTTGTAACCATTCCACCTCGCCGGTATCGCTTCTGAAGACCACTGGTGGAACGTGTCCGGCACTGACGTACTCAAATCTGGCTCGCTCGGGATCCACGCTTCCAAAGAAGAGGCGTACGAATCGCTCCGACCCGACATGTTGCAGCAGGTGCGAATTCATTCGCTCCATCAGCCGAGCGGGGTCGGATTCGTCGCCGGCGAACGACCTCAGCGTGTAACGCGTCAGCGCCGCGTCGTTGGCCGCCGTGGGACCGATCCCGCAGACGTCACCCAGAACAATGGCCATCTGGCCGTTGGCAAGCGGAACGAAGTCATAGAAGTCGCCGCAGACGGCGCGTCGGCCGGCGGCGGGAACGTAGTGCGCCACCAAGCTGAGACGCGGCAGCGACGGAACCGCACTGGGAAGGAGGCTTCTCTGAAAACTCTCCGCCACTTCTCGGGCGCGTTCGTAAAGGGTTTCGATCTCCTCGGCACGCTTCATTCCTTCCGTTACATCCGTGTAGACGTCTATTCGTCCGACGAGAACCCCTGCGTCATCGAACGTGGGGGCCGAGAAAAGACGGAGGAGGCGTCTTTCGGGAATGATCTGCTCGATCCAAACTCGAAACTCCAGGGATGGATCGTCACGAAGTTCCTGAAACGTCTCCATGAACCCCTCAGGGTCCTCAGTCTGACGAGCCACGGTGCGGAGCAACTCGACAACCGGTGTGCCGAGAAAATCGTCCGGTCGAATATCGAAGAGTTCCCCGGCCCGTCGGTTGACCACGCGGGCTGTCCCCTGACGGTCCCGGAAAACGATCGCCTCGTCGACCGCGTCGAGCACCGCTAGGAGTCGTAGCCGAACCGCGGTCGCGAGGTGATGCTCCTCCCGTTCGGCTCGATAGTGCAATCTCATCTCATCAGACAAGAGTCCGGAGATGCTCCCGATCAAAAGGAAGGCGCCGCCGGTGATTCCGAGAGGAGCGGAATGAGGACCGGCGCCGACGAGCTCAGCCGTGACCGCATAGGCCACGAAAGTGATGACTGCGGCCGCGATACCGGCCCGCACGCCGGCGAGAAGTCCCATGACGACGACGACCGGGGCAAAAAAGAACTGGGCGGAAGCCACATAATCATGGAATAACCAGTAGCTAAGAACGGCCAGCGCCGTTGCCAGGATTAGTCCGACGGGCGCGATCCAGGGCGACTCCCGGTACCTCGGGAGCAGGAGCCGGAAGAAGCCGAGGTTCCAGAACGCCAGCCCGCCGAGGAGGGCCAGGCCCCACCACAGGCTGCGACCGGAGACACCGGTCGAAACCAGAACCAGAGCCGCAATCAGGGCTGTTCCCCATGCGACCAACTCCGCAACGCGAAGCGTCCAAAGCCAGCTTCCCTTTGGGACCTCGCGCGATGGCGAGAGCTTCATCGGCCTCCGCCCCAAGTCGCCGGTGGTTCTGTTCTCTCTATTGAACGCCTTTGAGCTGCCATCTGTCCGACAATCTGGTTACGCGGCCCTCGCCTTCTAGCATCTCAAGATGTGCCAGGGCCGACATCTGCGCTGCCGGATGAAGCCGCGAGGGAGTATCCGCGTATGCTTGCTCCACGATCTCTTCGATCGATAAGGGTTTCTCCGCCAGAGCGTCCAGAACCTTGGACTCCCTTTCCTTTCTGTGTGAAATGTATTGATTGATTACCTTTTGAGGCTCATCCAGCGGGCGAAAGTGACCCGGATAGATCCGTTTCGCGTTGAGCGACGTCAACCGATCGAGACTTTGGAGATAGGAGCGCATGTCGCCATCCGGAGGGGCTATAACGGAGGTCCCCTCCCCCAGCACGTTGTCGCCCGAAAAGAGCCCCGCCGACTCCTCCATGAAAAAGCAGAGATGATCGGAAGCATGGCCGGGTGTGTGCAGGGCTGTGAGAGTGGCCCCCGGGACGGAGACGCGCTCTTCATCCTCGAGAGGATCGACGTCCGCCCCGTTCACGGCCAGATCGCCGAACGCTCTGACCGGTGCCCCCGATCGTTCGACCACCGCCTCGACCCCGCCGGTGTGATCGCCATGTCTGTGGGTCACGAGAACTGCGGCGATCTCTCGCGCCTTGGAAAAGAGCACGTCCAGGTAAGCGTGGTCTGTAACGGCGGGATCGATCACCAGCGTTGGCCCGTCACCCGCCACGTATGTATTCGTGCCGGGGCCGGTCATCATCCCCGGATTCGGTGCCAGAACGACCTCCACCGACGGTCCCAGCCGAGCGCTATAGATCGACGGCCCTTGTCTCACCGGCGTCCTCGATAGTTCAGCAATCGCTTCCTCCACACTGGAACAATCTTTCAGCATCTGAAGCACGGCCACGGTAGGAGGTGCCATCACCGATCTTCCCTCCGCCAGATCGTGGAGCAAATCGGATGGAAGCGCCCACCTGCACCCGGCCACTTCCCTCGGATCGGGGCGGGGGATCCAGTCGTTTGCCGCCTCGATCGCAAAAAAGAAGGCGTCGAAGCGGACGGGTGACCCCTCGGGCGTCACCCAGCGGCCCGCGGGAACGAGTCTCGAGAGGTCCGGAACCTGGTCTCGTTCGAGACACGTCTCGAGGAAACGGGTGCGCCGATCGGGGGCCGGCTGTGGATCTCCCAGGAGGAACCCGACCTCCTCGAATGCCTCTCGGAGGGCGCAGACGTGAACGGCGAGGGCCAGTTGCGAATTGCTTTCGTTGACTCTCCAAGAGGCCTCTTCGGGGGAAAGCCCGCCAACCTCCGCCCACCGGGGATCCCTGTCCGCGTCAGCCACCGCCCCTCCGGGGAAGACGACGGCGCCGCCCATGAACTTGAGGTTCGTATGACGCACCGTCGCCAGGACCTCCGGTCCCCGGCCCCCCTGCCTCAGCAGGATCAGCGTCGCCGCGGGCCGGATGTCGGGGTCCTCCCCTGAGACGCGAATGGTCGATTCCACGTCGGAAACGGTATGTTCTCGCGCCCAGGGAAGTCGATTCGAAGGAGGACCCGCATGACCGTCAAGTTCCTCTCCGAGGAGTGGGCGAAGGAGATGACCAACGCCCTCAATTCGTCGGACGAGTTCAAAAGCGCCGCATCCAGCCAGCAGACCAAACTTCAGCAGGTCGTTAACGATGCCCCCGAGACGGGAGAGGCGAAGTACTACTTCACCCTCGAGGAAGGCAACGCCCAGGTCGGCCTCGGCGAGATCACCGACGCCGACGCGACCATCACGCAGAACTACGAGACCGCCGTAGCCATCAACAAACAGGAACTGAATGCCCAGCAGGCCTTCATGCAGGGCAAATTGAAGATCTCGGGCAACATGATGAAGCTGATGCAGCTCCAGGGCGTGTTCAATGCGATGCCGAAAGCCGTAAACCACGTAGAGGTCGAGTACTAAGGAGCACGGCAGGTATCAAAGGGCCCTTGTACGAGGGCCCTTTTGTTTGGTCGTGCGATCGCCGGTTCGGCCTGCCCGACCAAGTCACCGAGGTTTGGCTAGTTGTGCAGGATCGCGGCCCGCACCGGCGTCCTGCCCTGACGTATGTATCTGAGCTTTCTCGCGGCCCGCCGCGAGAGATCGAGGATCGCCTCTCCGTAGGGACCGCGATCTTTGACGCGCACGATCACCTCGCGTCCGTTGCTACGGTTCTTCACTCGCAGACGCGTTCCACAGGGAAGGGTTCGATGGGCGGCGACCATCTTCCATGGTTGATACCTGCCGCCACAAGCCATCGTTTGGCCGGCGTAAGAGTTCGCGTAATAAACGGCTTCGCCGCGTATGACGCGATGGTGAGCCGTGGCTCCGGCCGCCAGGATCCAGACCAACGCCAAAGCTGAACCCCACAGAAAGACGCGTTTCAAACAG
>JALZEK010000069.1 GCA_030862065.1 Actinomycetota bacterium
ATAACAGAATGCAGCGCCGGGCGAGCTCCTCGGGGAACGGGGCCGGATGAGCTCTCCGATCGCCCGGTGGGCCGCGTAGCTCCCAGAAGGTTCGCGTCAACCGCGGCCAGGCCTCGGGCGGCACGTCGTTGCGACCGACCGTCCGCGGGCCCAGGTGCCCATGAAGAACGGCAGCACCAGCTCGTAGGTACCCCGAGGTTCGGGGCGTTGGGCGACAAGCAGCTGCCCCAGGCGGTCTCGGAACTCCGGTTCGCGCCGACCTGGTGCCACACCACGGCATCCCTGAAACTCAGGCCCGCTGCATCGAGGCGCGATGCCAAGCAGAAGCAAGAGGCCTCCGCGTCTCCGACGCACCGCAGGCATAGGGAACGTTGACCCACGCGCGGCCGCCGACCTCGAGAACACGAGCGATGGCAGCAACCGCCGCATGGACGAATGCCCGGTACGCCGGCTCAGGCTTGGAGTCGTCAACATCGCGTCGCGCGGCGCTTGCGGGCATCCAGCAGACGAAGCAATAGCCAGGTATCTTTGGCGGTGGCGTGTCTCACGCCCAACCTCGACTCCGGCGCTCACGCCGCCGGCATCAGCGAGGCAAAGGGGGCCCAGCCCTCGGGATGCTCGGCAGCACCCCTTCGGGTCGCGCCCAAGGGAGCGTGAGTCCCGCGGCCGCGACTGGACGAAGGAGGCAGCTGTGACCGAGAAAAAGTCGTTCAAGCGCCGCGTTCGCGAGCGCAAGTCCAAGACGGGGGAGAGCTATACCGCCGCGCGTACCCAGGTGGGCCAAAAGCGCGATCGCCTTCAGGCGGCACGGGCGCGCCTGGCAGCGGCGGACGAGCGCGTGTCGGACACCAAGATCAAGGAAGCGACCGGCAAGAAGTGGGACCAGTGGTTCTCCATCCTCGACCGCTGGGGTGCCCGCAACCAGAAACATGGCGAGATCGCCCGGTTCCTGACCGACAAGCACGATGTCGCCGGTTGGTGGGCGCAGTCGATCACCGTCGGTTACGAGCGCGCCCGCGGGCTGCGGCTCAAGTATCAGCAAGCAGACGGCTTTACTATCTCGGCCTCCAAGACGATCGCCGTCCCCATCGACGTCCTGTTCGACGCGTTCGTCAATTCACGCACCCGAAAGAAGTGGCTCACGGACGGGACGATGTCGCTGCGAACCTCGCAGCCGGGTCGCACGGCGCGCTTCAACTGGGAGGACGGGTCGACCCGCGTGAACGTCGGCTTCACCGCCAAGGGCCCATCCAAATCAATGGTCGCGCTGGCTCACGAACGGTTGGCGGATGCAGACGAGGCCGAAACGACCAAGGCCTTGTGGAAGGAGCGGCTGGCCGAGCTCAAGTCCCTCTTGGAGGCGTGACTACATCGCGGGGGCAAGAGAGTTAGCTGACCCAGCCACGATGAGTTTTGCTCCGTAGTGCCGTCTTAATAAAGGAGCAATCATCCCGACTCGCTCAGGATGTCTGGTGGGGAGGAAAGGAGGCAAGATGAGAAAGCTGATCGTTAACACGTTCCTCACTCTCGATGGGGTCATGCAGGCCCCCGGCGGGCCCGAGGAGGACCCCACCGGTGGATTCGACCACGGCGGATGGTCGGTCAACTACTGGGACGAGCAGATGGGCCAGATCATGGGCGAGTACATGAGCCGGCCGTTCGACCTCGTTCTCGGACGTAAGACATACGAGATCTTCGCCGCGCACTGGCCCCACGTGGCAGACGATCCCGCGGCGAAGGCACTTAACGACGCCACGAAATTCGTTGCGTCGCGGACGTTACGTTCTCTGGATTGGAGTAACTCAGTCCTGATCGAGGGAGATGTTGGTCAAGGCATCGCCGAGCTCAAACAACAGGAAGGGCCCGAGCTGCAGGTCCACGGGAGCGCGAATCTGATCCAAACACTTTTGCGGCACAACCTCATAGATGAGTACCGCCTATGGACCTTCCCCCTCGTCGTCGGGCCCGGCAAGCGCCTTTTCTCCGACGGCACCATCCCGGCTGGGGTGAAACTCATCGACAGCAAGGTCTCTACAACAGGAGTTGTGATAGCGACGTACGTGCCGGCAGGTGAGATCGTCACAGGATCGTTCGCATTGGATGAACCGACCGATGCGGAGATCGAACGGCGGCGCAAGCTCGAAGGATAGTGGCGTCAATGTGACGAGACACGAAGCCGCTCTCGATCGGCTACGCGCAGGTCTCGCTCGTCCGGCGTCGAATTTTGAAGTTACGATGAAGCCGGCGATCTCTACTATTACCGGGGTGTTGATCGCCTTTACGGTCTCGGTTCCGGCCGGGGCCCAAGGCATCTGGACGACCACGCTGCCGATGCGGCCGCAGACCCAGCAGCATCTCGACCTTTTTCGCGACGGCACTGCCTACGCCTACTCGGCTCAGGACAACATCGTCTACGCGTCGACGGACTACGGACTGACGTGGACGCCGCGCCCCTCCGCCCCCGGCCCATATGCAGCCGTCGCTTTTGGCACGCCGGAGCTCGGCTATGCGGCGATCTTCGGGGGAGATTTCCTGGTTACCAGGGACGGAGCTTCGACATGGAAGCGGGCACCCGGTCCACTACCAGCTTCCGAGGGTCTGTACCACGCCCTCGACGTAGCCGATCGGGGCAAGGTGGTGGTCGTTGGTGGTCAACATGAAGGGAACGGCTGCCGGCGAGATGACGAGGGAACGGTTTCGATCTGGTACGGGCGCAACGGCGGGAAGAAATGGCGCGAGAAGAAACTACCCTTCTTTGGAACGGTGCGAAGCGTCGACATGCTGAACGCGCGAACTGGCGTGGCCATCATCTACGATCGCTTCGTCGCTCAGGATGAATCCACGTGCTTTTCGTCAAGTAACAGCGTCTGGTTAACACGCGATGGCTTCAAGACGATGCGCAAGATCTACGATTGCTCGGATGGCGAGATTTGCACGGCCGTCACGATGGCGAGCCGCTCGCGCATCTTTGTCGGCACCAACAACGCCGACCTCTACATCTCGATCGACGGGGGAGCCAGGTTCAAGCGTGTGGGCCGCTTCAGCGGACCATACGAGTCCGTTGGCGAGCCCTTCTTCTGGATCGGGGGCCTCGGCTTCGCCACGCCGAAGATCGGTTACATGTCCACCAAAGGCGGTGGCACGTGGCGCACCCGCAACGGAGGTCTGACCTGGACCGAGGAGCATTCCACCGAGCGAGTGTGGGGGGCGGGCATCGGTGATCTGGCCGTTGCCGATCCCGAACACGCAATCGCTGGGGGGCCGAACTTCGTAATCGCCCGGACCTCGGACGGTCCGTAGCCCAGCTGGGCCGCTCTCCAACCGCCAGGTCATTATCCGTCGGTCGCTGGTTCGAGCCGAGTCGGCCCACGACTCAGCTGAAGACACCTCTCTTGTCCAGGCTGTGCGGACCGTCGTGACCAGATTGCAGGAGTACGGGCGATTTCGACGAACTAATTAGATCGTATGCGTAACAAGGCTTCATCGCGACTTACATGGGCCGGCTCAAGGATTGGTGCGGCATCGCTGCTGCTTGCATTGGTCCCGTCGTCTTTGATCGCAATCAGCGTAGAGGCCGTCGCCGCTCCCTCTGCTAGACGACTGGCCGCAACCACGAGGATCACGGCAAAAGAGCCGACCTCTATCCTGGTCAGCGTCCCCCGTGGCGCCATGCTCAAGGCACGCGCGGGCAAGGATGCGATCGAGACGGCAGCCAAAGGTCCATCGGCAACGCTCGTGCTTTCGCCTCAGGTCAAATCGCGGATCGGCCCCACCCTGATGCTGTCCCACATCTCGAAAGATGCTATCTGCGCGGGCAAAGGCTGCCCCGTCGAGGGACCACAGCGGGTACTCGCCGCATGGGACATGAAGTACGACGCGGACGCGCGCACCCTTTCGATCCCGGCGGGCACCTACCGCTTGCATCTGCTCCCGGTTCGAGGTCCGGCCTCCTTTACCCTGAGGTTCTCTGGCCTGTCCGGCTCCGTTGCGCTGAGGCCCGGGGGCAACACGGATGCGAAGGCCTCCTCGCTCGACTTCGAGACCTTGGGGAATTCCGATGAGTTGGGGTGGGCACCCAAGAATGGCGACATGCCCGGGCAAAGAGGACTGGTTTGGTCGGCGATGTGGCTAAGAATGCCGACGGCCATGATGGGCGGCGAATACTTCTACTGCCTCTACCGCGGCACCCTGGTCAATCCGGGTCCGGGCTGCGGGTTGGGCGACTCGATGTTTATCGCCGACCACATAATCGGCCCCGTACGCTCATGGGTGCTATTCGAAGCCTTCGCCTACCCGGTTTCCGAGAGCATCACTCAGAAGATGTCGTACCTTGCCGGAGGAGACGTCGACGCCGTCGGAGGCGTTGCCGTATCGGTTCCCTTCGGCCGGGCGATCGGTCCCGCGCCTTTCCTCAGCCTCACAGCCATCTACACGCGGTGGTTTGCTGAACTGGCGCAGCCGACGATCAAAGAGTCGCGGACGATGCCGTTGGAAGGTACGGAAGAACCAATCACGGTCCATTTATAGTTCCGGATCCGGAGGGGCCCGGCGTTCGCTGATCTGTTTCGCGCATAGTGCTAGCCCGCCTGTGGGAGGTCCTTGGCGCGCTGTGTTGACGAGTGGGCGAAGTGAATGCTCTGCGTGTCAGTATCGCCCAGGTACGGCTCCCATCGATCCATGAGTGAGGGGAACACAGCGGGCCCGGACAGGAGGCATGAAGTGAATGAGAGTTCCTTCGAGGTCAAGGTAATTGGGAAAGTCGAGTCTTCGCTGACCGACCTGGCGTCCGCTCCAAAACAAGGCGATGAAGGTGCGCCCGATGCCTGGCTCGTCTTCGAGCCATCTGTTCTCGACGCGCTGGAGGGTATCCGACCAGGCGACGAAGCCATTGTCCTCACATGGCTACATCGCGCGCGCCGCGATGTGTTGCGGGTGCATCCGCGCGGGGATATATCGAGAGCGCCGCAAGGCGTGTTTAGCACTCGTTCACCCCACCGCCCCAATCCGATCGGGCTACATCCCGTGGAGATCTTGTCGATAGACGGGGGCAGGATGTGGGTACGCAACCTCGAAGCATTGGACGGTACGCCGGTTGTCGACCTGAAGCCAGTGCTCAGCAGCGATGTGAGTCGACGCTGAGTTCAGCCACTCATCGCACCTGGGGTGGTCTTTGCTACCAGGACGGAGAAGCCTTCGGTGGAGGCGATTCCGTGAAGCGCTGCTCGCACCGTTGTTTCACATCGGCTGGGTTTCGTTCGTCACTAATATGACGGAACGATCCGAGGGATTTGACCGATGGACAAACAGGACTGGCTGACGGAGCGGTTCGAGGAGAACCGGACCCACCTAAGGACGTTGGCCTACCGGATGCTCGGCTCGCGGAGCGAGGCGGACGACGCCGTCCAGGAAGCCTGGCTCCGACTGAGCAGATCAGACGCGAGCGATGTCGAGAACCTCGGTGGATGGCTGACGACGGTCGTCGCGCGCGTCTGCCTCGACATGCTTCGCTCACGCAAGTCGCGGCGCGAGGAGCCCTTGAACCTGGATTTGTCCGAGCCGATCGTGAGCCACGAGGACGGCGTCGATCCCGAGCACGAAGCACTCCTGGGCGACTCCATCGGTCTCGCGCTGCTGGTGGTACTCGATACGCTGGCTCCCGCCGAGCGGGTGGCATTCGTGTTGCATGACATGTTCGCCGTGCCCCTCGACGAAATCGCGCCCATCGTGGGGCGCTCTCCGGCCGCGGCGAGGCAGCTCGCGAGTCGCGCACGCCGGCGGGTGCAAGGAGCGGCCACGGTTCCCGACGCCGATCTCACTCGCCAGCGAGAAATTGTCGACGCTTTCCTCGCTGCCTCGCGCGACGGGAACTTTGACGCGCTCGTCGTGCTACTCGACCCAGACGTTGTGGTCCGAGCCGACCGCACAGCGGTGCAGGCCGGCGCATCGAGGGGGGTCCGTGGCGCAGGCGCCGTGGCCGAAACGTTCTCGGGGCGTGCTCGGGCCGCTCAACCGGCGCTCGTGAACGGAGCTGCGGGACTTGTGTGGGCTCCGGGCGGACGGCCCCGTGTCGTGTTCGGCTTCACGATCAAGAGCGGGAAGATCGCCGAGATCGACCTGGTCGCCGACCGCGAGCGTCTTCGCCGCCTCGATCTGGCCGTCCTCAACGGCTGACGAGCCAACCTGATCGAGCCTCCGCGTTAGCGCTCCTGCGTGAGTCGTCCGACACCGATAACGTCGCCCACGAAGACAGCGGTGATAGGGACCCTCGGTTGCATGAAGTTGCCGCCTACCTCGATGCCGTTGCTTAGAAGCTCAGCGAACAGCGCGTCCTTAGCGAAGCCGATCCTTCGGACGTCGGGCCCGCCGCGCTCCATAGCAAGGTTCATCGGGAATCGATAGACGGGGTGGGTGACCGCCTCGAAGAAATATCGACCCGACGGTTTCAAAACTCGTGCGACTTCTGAAAGAGCTTGCCGCCAGTCAACGACTTGATGGATGGCACCGAAATCAAATACCGCGTCGAACGTTGAGTCTGGTGCGGGGATTGCGGTGACATCAGCGACGTAAACCCGTGCGCGCTCAGGGCCAAAGCGCGTGATACGTCGCCGGGCAAGGCGGACTAAGTCGATATCGAGGTCGAATGAAGTCACGGTTGCCGCTGCGAATCTCTCGAGGATGACTTCGATGCCGACGCCTCGCCCGCAGCCGACCTCGAGCACACGGCCCCCCTCAACGTCGCCCCCCAGGCGGAGCATCTTGGCAGCGCTGTAACGGCGTTGTAGCGCCGCCCTTGCCGGATTGTTCATCTGCAACTTTCCGAACCAGTTCAGCTTCATCGCATTGAGCCTAGGGGGCTCGGTAAGGCCGGATGTCTGACCGGATCCGCAT
>JALZEK010000105.1 GCA_030862065.1 Actinomycetota bacterium
TTGAACCTTACCGTGTTTGGTGCGCTGACGGAGTAGAGTTCGTTGGCGTCTCGGTGGACCGGGGATGGCTTCCCTTTGAACGCTGTTTAGATGGCCACCTGAGTATTGCCCCCCGGTCCTCCCGAGGATGTCCTCGAAGACCGCCGATCAGGATCAGCGAACCATCGCTACGTAAGGTTCAGCAGGATCGAGGGTGTCCGAGGCGGTGGGAAGCCGAGAAGCGGAAACGTGTAGGCGACCACGAGAGGAGCAGGGTGAGGGGCTACTGGGTAGGGTTCGACGTTGGCAAGAGGTTCCACTGGCTGTGTGTGCTCGACGGAGATGGAGCGGTTCTACTCTCAAGGCGCGTGGATGCGACGGAGGAGCACTTGGAAGCGGCGGGCTCGGAGATCGCCGCCCTGGGCGACGCCGAAGAGCGCGTGATCGGCGTGGACCTTGTGGGAGGGTCGGCCACCCTTCTCGAGACGATCTTGCTGGAGCGCGGCGAGCGGGTGCGCTACATCCCCGGAACGGCGGTGAACAAGGTCCGCGACGCCTACCCCGGCGGCGAGCACAAGAGCGACCCCAAGGATGCCTTCGTCATCGCCGACCAGCTGAGGCTGAGGTGGAAGTCTCTACGGGAGGTTCGTATTCGGGAAGAAAACGCAACCGAACTCAGGACGCTGGTCGGTTACCGCAAGGATCTGGTCCAAGACCAGCGCCGGCGCGTCTGCCGCCTTCGGGAACTTCTCACCCAGGTGTTCCCCGCGCTCGAAGCCGCGCTGCCGGACCTCGCCGAGAAGGGCGCCCTTCTCACAGTGGCTAAGGTCGCCCTTCCCGCTGATGCCCGCAGGTTGGGCAAGTCCCGGCTCGCACGGTGGTTGAAAGCCAGGGGCTCCCGTAGGTCGGAAGCCTTGGCCGAGAAGGCTCTCCTCGCCGCCAAAGCCCAACGACGCGAGCTGCCCGCCGCCGGGGTCAAGGCCGCCCTGGTCTCCGAGATCGCCTGGGAGATCCTGAGGACCAAGGACAGGATAGCCGACCTCGAAAAGCGCCTTGAGGAACTGGTGGAGGCCGACCGAAATGGGGAGATCGTCGGTAGCCTGCCGGGTATGGGTCTGGTGCTGACGGCCGAGTTCCTGGCAGAGGTGGACGACATCGGTCGCTACGGGTCACCGGATCGATTCGCAGCGGCGGCGGGCATCGCGCCCGTGCTCAGGGCGTCGGGCAGCCTCTCTTACCAGCGAAGAGCGAAAAAAGGCAACAGGGCGTTGAAAAGGGTCCTCTACCAGTCGGCGTACTGCGCGATCGGCCACCACGCGAAAAGCAGAGCGTACTACCAGCGAAAACGGGCCGAGGGCAAGATGCACGACCAGGCCGTGGTAGCGCTGGCACGCCGCAGGGTCAACGTTCTGTGGGCGATGCTCAGAGACAAAACCACCTACCGGGAGGCGCCCCTGGCTGCTTGACAACCACATCAGGATACTCTGGCGGGTAGCTCGGTGTCGCTCCCGGCATCGTGGGCACTCCCTTCGTCGGCGTTCACATCCGAAACTCTGGTTCGTCCGCCGACTGGGGTCAAGACCACCGTCATGGAGAGTGGTGTGGCCCGGCTGTTCCTCGTCGAGTCAGAGCACGAACTCGTGCTCAGGGAAGCCGAGCTTGAGTGGGTCCGCAGGCTCGTCCGCGAGATCGAGGAAGGGACTCTGGACGGGATGCGGGAGTGGAAATCCTTCCACCCCGAACCTGTGGCGCAGAGCGTAGAGACGATGGGCAAGGAGGACGGATGACCTGACACAAGCAAGGACCCCCGGTGAAGGTGTTGGCGCACCTTGTACCGGGGGTCTTATCCCCGAGATCCGGTCCCGCGAAGAGGAACCTACAACCCGAGGCGTACATTTCTAAGGGTATCAGGTCGAAGTGTTCCGCGGGACGACACCAGTCCACTTTGTTCACGTAGAAAGGAGCTTTCGACCGAATGCCTATTCAAGAAGGTCGACCGCGGGCCGATTCGCTACCCGAAGAAGGCCATCCGGCGCGGCCGCGTGGTGGTTCCAGCGTCGTGGAACCGGCTATCGAGGTTCACGATATGGTGAAAACCTACCCTGGCGAGGTGCGCGCCCTTGACGGCCTGAGCTTCGCCGTGGAGCCGGGCGCGATCTTCGGGCTGCTGGGACCGAACGGCGCCGGCAAGTCCACCACGGTAAAGATCCTGACCACGCTGTCGCGGCCGGACGCAGGCGAGGCGCGAGTCGCCGGGCTTGACGTTCTGCGCAAGCCCGACCGCGTGCGCCGCGCGATCGGCTGCGTCTCTCAGAGGTCGGGAGCCGACCTCGAGGCTACGGGTCGAGAGAACCTCACCCTCCAGGGGAGGATATACGGTCTGAGTGGCCGCGAGTTGAGGCGCCGCGTGCACGATCTGCTCGATCGCTTCGGCCTTACGGACGCTGCCGCTCGAGTCGTCCGCACCTACTCGGGCGGTATGCAACGGCGGCTCGACATTGCGATGGGGCTGGTTCACCGCCCGAAGATCCTGTTTCTGGACGAGCCCACGGCCGGGCTCGACCCCGAGGCACGCGCCGGCATGTGGAAGGAGATCTCGCACATGGCGGACGAGGAAGGACTCACGATTCTGCTCACCACCCACTACCTGGAGGAGGCCGATCGGCTTGCGAAGAGGCTGGTCATCATCGACCGCGGCCGCATCGTCGCCGAGGGCAGCCCAGAGAAGCTCAAGGAGGAACTGCGCGGCGACGCCATCAACGTCGAGCTTACCAAACCCGAGAAAGACGAGCGAGTGCGCGGCGCGCTGGAACGGCTGGAGGACGTCCGGGAGGTCATGCTCGAAGGACAGGCGCTGCGCGCCCGGGCGGATAGCGGCGCCACCGCGGTGCCCACCGTGCTCGCGGCGCTCGAATCGCAAGGGGTGAAGGTAGCCTCGGTCACAGTCGCGCGGCCGTCTCTCGACGACGTCTACCTGAGACACGCCGGACGATCGTTCAGCAAGGCGGAGAAGGAGGATACCCGATGAGCAGTGCGTTGACCCACTCGTGGTACGTAACGTCCAGGCACCTGCGCGCTCTCGCCCGCCAGCCGTGGTACATCGCGATCACGCTCGTGCAGCCGGTCGTATGGCTGCTGCTCTTCGGCGCTCTGTTCCAGAAGGTCGTGGAGATCCCCGGCTTCGCCACCGGCTCTTACATCGAGTTTCTCACCCCGGGCGTTGTCGTCATGAGCGCGCTGTTCTCGAACGGGTTTAGCGGCATGAGCATTATCGAGGACTTGGAGAGCGGCGTAATGGACCGCTTCCTCGTCTCGCCGGTCAGGCGGGGCGCGCTGATGA
>JALZEK010000127.1 GCA_030862065.1 Actinomycetota bacterium
AGGTCGATACCAAACGCGGTGCCGCCGACGTCTCTAACGATCGACTGCGCCGCATACCACGTACCGAAGCCCTGCAAATCCTCGGACGGAAAGAAGAAGTAACCGACGTGTATGAAATCGATCGGGAACGGCGAGATGACTCCGGCCTGAACGATGATGTTGCTACCCGTAGGGCAACCCGGGGCGAAACCGATCGGGGGAGCCGGGGGCTCGTTCTGGTAGAAACAATGTCCCACTTCTTGCGACACGTTTGCGTCGGTACGGATTCTTACGGCGGTTATGCCCAGGGCGGCGAACTTGTTGAAGTCGACCCGGTTCCCCTGCGAGTACACGAACCGCCCGGAGTCGTTGAACTCTCCTTTTCTCGGTGTGAGTAGCCCGCCGGCCTTCGCATCACGGGGCCGAAATGTCCTTCGACCCTTCAGGCCCGGCAGCTCTACGTCGACCCGGACGGGCGCGCGGTCAGCGACGACGTGCAGCGTGTAGTCGCCCTGCGGCAAAGATAGGACCTTCGGGGCGTCGGGATCGTCAACGGCTCCCGAGGCCATTAGGGTCCCGAAGGGCGTGTGCTTTCTTCGCTCCGGTTTGCAGTCCGTTGTCTTACAAAAGGCCATCTGCCAATAGCCGAACAGGGGCCAGCCGTCAGGGTGGCGGAGGTTGTGACCCTCGAGGAGAAACCCAGATGCCTGGCCCGCGGCGCGGACGTCGATGATGTCATCGAGTCCTTTGTTGGTGAGCGGGACCTGGATGTCCCTTGCCAGGCGCACACCCATCGTGGCCATGCGGTCTCCCGCTATCACGTTGTGCCGCGCGAGGAGGGGGACCTTGCGGGCGGGGGCCGCGGCAACGGGGGTGCCCCCCGCTCCTGGTAGTACGGCGCAAGTGACGACCGCTAGGAGAGACGCCATCAACCGGCGGCCCCCCTTTTTCATGCCTGGATGGTTCGCCGTATCGGCCCACCGTCCTGCTCGTCGCGGCTCACGTGAACAGCGGTTTCCGGCAGGTGGAGACGGGAATCGGCGTCGTCAACCTGCCTAAGGGTGCTTGTGAGGCCCGCGCGGCTGCCCCCAAAAATCGTTGTCAGCGACTCCTAACAAATAGCTCAGACCTCCGAACCAGGGATGCCATCGGAGTACTGATCCCATCCTCGGTGGTTGAGAAGCGGGTCTTTTGTCGTACCTCCTTGGAAAGATATGCGGATGGCGCGACCCAAGAGATTTACCCAGAGGGAGTTAATCAAGAAACTCGAGGAGGGTGGCTGGACTCGGCGCCCCGGCGGACGTCACCAAGTAAAGATGGTCAAAGAGGGAGAGCGCCCGGTCACGATCCCTCAGTACCAAGGGAAGGCTTTGCCTATTGGTCTCTCTCAGGCGATCCTTAAGCAGGCTGGCGTGGAGGACAACTAAGATGAGGGCAATGGAACTTGAAGTAATTGTGCATCGAGATGCGGAAACGGATGGCTATTGGGCCCAGGTCGTGCAGCTACCCGGCTGCTTCGCCGCCGGACATACTCGAGAGGAGCTCATGGAGTCGCTTCAGGAGGCGATTCGGCTATATCTTGAGGATCGCGACCAATCAACTGCTCTGACCTCCGACCACATCGAGGGCATTGAACGGTATCGACTCTCTCCAGACCTGACGCTTCGCCCCGCTTAGCCAAGGCTGACTGAGGGCAAGCACCGGACTATGGATCCGATGCCCTTATCTAAGCCGTATGCGGAAGACGGATCGGATCGGGTTGGCAAAGTAGGAGGACCTCCCGGGATGGCAAACGTGTCACATGCTCCTTCTAGCTTGTGGCCATGCCCAGAATCAGCGAATTCCACGGGATCATCATTGCGATGTACTACAGGGATCACGCTCCGCCTCACTTCCACGCGATCTATGGTGAATTCGAGGCTCAAATCGAGCTAGCCGATCTTGCTTCGATCGGCGGATTTCTTCCCCCAAGGCAGCTTCGCCTCGTACAGGAATGGGGAGCCATACACCGCTTGGAACTCCAAGAGAACTGGGCCCGTGCCCGATGGGGTCTTCCCCTAAGTAAGATTGAGCCATTGCCATGAAAACAAAGAAGCATGTGATTCGGATCAGATCGGTTACTCCGCTCCCGGGTCTTCGTGTGCGCCTGGCATTCGACGACGGTACGAGCCGAGAGCTCGATCTCTCGGGGCTCATGCGCGGACCGATCTTCGATCCCCTCAAACGCGATGAGAACCTCTTTCGAGAGGTTCGAGTAGATCCGGAACTAGGAACCATCGTATGGCCCAATGGGGCCGATCTCGATCCAGATGTTCTTTATGGGATAGCTGAGCCTGACTAGCTAGATATCGCCTGGCACGAGGGGCGCCTAGCCGCTGCGTGGCATTGGACTATGAATCCGATGACCTGGAGCGTTCGAAGAGGGGCGGCGTCTAGCGGAAAGCGACGAGTGTGCCGTTCGTCGGCACCAGCAGAGTGTTCGACCCGATTGACATTCCAATGAGGACATCCTCAGGGCGGATCACTGCGCCACTTTCTTCTTTCCAGATCTGTTTCCCCGTTAGCACATGTACTCCGTAGACCGTTCCGTCGGTAGCTGCGACATACGCAACGTTTGCACCTACGACAGGCCCGAGGGCTAACTCGTCGTCAACCTCGAGCCGCCACAGGATCGTGTTCGTCGCCAAGTGGCGAGCTTGCAGGAATGGACCGACGATCATCAGGCCAACGTTCCCGTGCACGACCGGCGGGGACCAACCCGAGTACGAGTTCTTAACCTTGCCGTCGGCCGCGCTGAGGATCAAGTTTCCGCCGTACCCTTCATCGCGAACATGAAGGCGTCCTCCCTCGAGCACCGGCGACAGGCCCCCACCTCCCGAGCAACCGCGCCCGTTCACCCAGATCCTCTTACCCTTGGTGAGCTCGGCGGAGCTCTCCGTGCACGTGGCTGCGTAGTACGCGCGGCCCCCCTCTGCGATTGGAGCTGAGTAGTAGCCGGCGGTCGTCTGACGAATCCACAGGAGCTTGCCCGTGCTCGCCTCCAACCCGAAGCTCCAACCTCCGACACCGCTCCCCACCACGACGACCACGCCGTTGGATACCGCGGGGGCACGCCTGAAGTTCCACGCGGGAGCGTCGTAGCCGTACAGATTGTGCTTCCAGAGCACACGTCCGGTACGTGCATCCAACGCGTGCACGAGCCCGCTGTGGTTCGTGGCGAATAGTCGGCCCTTCGCGTAGCCGAGGCTCGGCGTGATAGGCGGGAGCTCGTCGGGGATGTGTACCGGCCCCCATAAGGTGCTCCCGTCCCTGCGATCGAGCGCGTACAGATCGCCTCCGAAGCTGCCGAGGTCGCCCGCGCTGACGAAGACACGGTCGCCGACGATCAGTGGATACGACATCCGCTCGCCAAGTGTGCGGGACCACGCGTGCGAGAGCGGAGGTTTCGGTGCTTCCGTGAGTTGGAGCCCGGTGTGCCCTTTGCTTATCTGGTAGGCGACGGCGTTGCCGGAAGTGGTGCCCGTCGACAGCGTCGGCGTGGGAGCGGGCTGCGGCTGGAGCGGCGGTTCCGCTGCCGCTCCGGTCGATGTGAACGCGGCCAAGCCCGTCATTGTTGGAACGACCAGGCGTCCTTCGGCGGCCGCCATTCCGAAGGGCGCGGGCGGCGAACCAAGCACCCCGGAGCCGGACTGAGCACCGGTGGTCTTGAGGGCTGCGAAGACCTTCCCGCTCTGGGACGCGGTGTAGATGTTGTTGCCGATCATGAGAGGGTCTCCCGTTAGCTCCCCGTCGCCTTCGAAGCTCCATTCGGGACGCTCCGGGCCGTGGACATCAGTGAGATCGAACGACTGCAGCTCGCTTCCGTTGCGCACGTAGACCCTGCTGCCTTCGACGATCGGCATCGAGTCGGTGCGGTACGTGTCGATCACGGAGAGCGAGTCGAGGTCGTACACTTCGTCGCGGGTCGTGCCCCAGTACGTTGCGAAGAGACGGTTACCCGAGATGACGGCAGGAGCACTGATGCCGCCTTCGATGTAGTGGTAGTGCTCCATTAGTACCTCGCCGGTCTGGGCATCTGTAACGCGGATCTCCGCGCCACCGCCGACACCGTAGAGTCGTCCGTTCGCCGCAGACAAGCTTCCACCTGACGAGTACGACCTCCATACCGTGGATCCATCCGACGGGTCCAGCGCGAGGAAGTTACGCGAAACCTCTCCAGCAGTACTCATAAACAGGAGGTCGTCGTGGAGCAACAGGTCCACCATCCCGTGGCGTTTGGGCAAACGGCGTTTCCAAACGAGGTGGCCGGTCGCTGCATCGTACGTTCGTAGGAAGTTCCTAGCCCACGAGGTGATTACGAGGCCGTTCCAATACGTCACCTCTCCCTGTGGAAAATCCGAGTTGCGTTCAGGCGAGCCGCCGAGATCTATCGGTCCCCACAGGGACTCTCCGGTTGATGCGTCAAGCGCCCAGAGGGTCGCAGACTCACCGTCGTCGACTCCCGATACAACGAAGACCCTGTTGTCGACAAGTACCGGGGTGCTGGCGGCGCCGCCGAAGTCGGTGGTCCATTGCCGTGTAAGCGGAGGGGTCGGGCCACCCGGCGCTATCCCGGAACGCGCCGCATCGCCCTGACGCGTAACGAACTGGGTGTTGGAGGCGCCGGCCCACGCGCCGACCGACGCGCCGATCGTGATGACGGCGAGAACAATTGCGACCGCTCCGCCCCGGCAGGGGCCCCCACGTGCTGATCCCGTCGCCACGCGTACCCTCTTCCCGACGCGTGGCTCCCGACTGCTGAGCCTAGTTGACGATGGCTTCACGAAAAGTGCCTTGGTAGATGTCGCAGATCCCGGCGGAATAGTCCTCGGACCCGTTCACGACGGACGTCGTTGGCGCCGCGAGGGCCCCACTCGGGAAGGGAAGAAGCGAGCAAGACAAGCGGAGGATCGTTGCACCCGCCGGTCTTAGAGCACGCACGCCGCTTCCTATGAAACCCGGGAGGCCCACCGAGTCGGGGGTCCCACCGCAAGAGATCATCGCCCGCCTTCCCTCAACCGACACTTGAACTCAGTCTGGGCGACTAAGATTTGGTTGGGAATACGTAATTCTTCGTAGGCGCGGCGTTTGTGACGAGAACTGCTCGTCAGACTGGCCTAGCTCTTGCCCCGGCAGTACTCATGAGAATGCGAGTCCGATGCGTAGATCCATGAGTTGATGCCTTGGAGCACTAGATTGCAGGTCCGGTGCACGCCGGGTGTGTCGACACTGACTCATGGACCGACAAGTGGATGGGACCCCGGACACTAATGAAGTCCGCTCCTCAAGTGAATACGAAACACCGCTGATTCAGCATGAGAACTTCAATGTTTCGAAGTGCTCCCAAGTGTGTATTTGCCTTTTGGTCTATAGTCGGTGATCTCGCCATTAGGACGGGGTGGCGGGAACGGACAGTCACGGGGAGGCCAGTTTGGCCAGGGGGGAGGTAGTTAGATGTCCGAACAACTAAAGGCGGCGTTAATCAGAGGTTTGATCGGCGCATTTTTCATCTTTTGCCTCACTTTTTTTACGACGCTTCAAAGCGCGCCGAAACTCAAAAGGGGAGAGAGCAAGACTACCCAAGCCGCGGTTAGTGGGGCCGTGGCCGCCTTTACTTACATTGTGACCAGAGGCGGGGTCGAGGGCTTGTACGACCAGCGCCGTCAAGACAAGGACGACGTCAAGCCTGGGGACGTTAAAAAGAAGTAAGCCGGGCCGCTCTAGGGGCATAACTTGTCCGAGCCAAACGAAGGAAACAACTCCAAAGCGGATGTAGTCGCGCACGACTCGGCGGAATTCAGAGAAGTGTGCGCGCATTATCGTCATCTGGAAACGATGCGAAATCAGCTGTTGGGGTTCTACTTCCCGGAACTATCTTGGCAGTCAGTCCCCGAGTTGGCGACGTTGAAGTGGTCCCTCATTCAGTTGTTGGAGATGGAGAGCTTCCCTATGTTCTCGGACCGGGAGGGGTATTGATCTTGGTGTTGGAGTCCGGTGGCGACGGCTTTCAAGAAGGAACTTGGCTTGATGTTCAAGCGCCCCCTGCCAAGGTTCCCTCCCTCGAGCTGAGCATCGACAGGAACCTGGATCTTTCTAACGCTGCGTCCATTTTTGCTGGTCAGGAAGTGGTGCGAGAGACAGGCACAAACACGTGCAACCAATCTAACTAGTGGGTCGGAGCCTCTCTCACCTGAGGGAACACCGGACTCCTTATCCGGTGCAGCTAAGTTACGAGCTCGAGACGATCTTCCCTTAGATCAGTAATCCGATACCGGCGTTGGGGGAAGCTGATCGACTCAGACGGGTCACCATAGGTCACGCCGGAACCAGCACTAGGCCGGTCGCGAGTTTGGCTCCAGGGCTGCCTTCTCCCCCGTCCAGGTGATCGGATTTCCTGCCACTGATTCCCGCCCATCTTTGAAGGACGTTTGCGCAAAAGGGACGATCCCCCTTGATTCACCCGTCTTCCGCTGGTGGAATGCGCCGAGAGGTCATGTGGCAAGCGAGGAGGGACCATTGAGGCGGTTTGTCGGGGTATCTGCGGGGATCCTCCTGGCGCTCCAGAGTGTAGGTGTGGCGTCCAATCATCGAATTGCGCCACGCTCCCATCAGCGCGGCCCAGCCCAGCGACATTCGAGGGATCAACCTCGAATCGACCGAGATTCCGTGTTGGTGAAGCCGCGTTCGTCAGGGTGGCGCTCGATTTTGTCCGGCGATCACTACCGCGCTGTAGGCGCCGTCCGAGAAACGGGCTATTTCGACATCGAGGTGCCCTATGGCGATGCACGGGCCACGGCCGCAAAGCTTCGCGACAGTGGGGTCTTCGATTCCGTGTCGCTCAATTTCGTGCGGGAGGTGAACTCTCCGAACGATCCCCTCTTGCTGAAACGCGCTCAGCCGTACGTGAACACAATTCGCCTGCCTCAGGCGTGGGATGTAACGCACGCGACCGGGTCGAGGATCGCGGTACTGGATACCGGAATCGACCTCGATCATCCAGATCTTCCCGATAACGTTCACGGTCGGGACTTCGTCGAAGACGATGGCGTTCCGCAGGACGATCACGGGCATGGCACCCACGTTGCCGGCGTTATTGCCGCATTGACCGACAACGACAAAGGGCTCGCGGGCGCTGCGTGGGGAGCGAAGATCATGCCTGTAAAGGTTCTCGGGGCACGGGGAACGGGGACCGACGCAGACATAGCTGCCGGGATTACGTGGGCAGCCGATCATGGTGCCGACGTGATCAACATGTCTTTCAGCGGGACCGGCTCCAGCAGCGTCGTCAGAGAGGCCGTCGCATATGCGCGATCGAAGGACGCCGTTCTAGTCGGTTCCTCCGGAAAAGATGGCAGTTCTACTCCGCACTTTCCCGCCGCATACGAGGACGTACTCGCCGTCGGATCAACGGATTGGTCGGGCAATGTCGCGTGGTACTCAACTCATGGCAATTGGCTCGACCTGACGGCCCCGAGTTGGATGATGACGACTACGGCGCTAGCATCCGGCCCCCTACCTGACTACGACCAGGGGCTTTTCTCTGGACCGTGGGGTTCGTCGTACGGGGCGGCGTTGGTCTCAGGCGTGGCGGCGATGCTTGCGTCGCAACACCCTGATTGGACCGCCCCTCAGATCGAGCACCGGCTGGTAACAACTGCATGGGACCTCGGACCCTCCGGGAAAGACATCTTTTTCGGTGCTGGGCTGTTAGACGCGTACGCGGCCGTCGGAGGCCCAGCGAGAGCCAAACCAGCTCGTCCAGTTCCTGATGACCTCGAGTGGAACGACAC
Organism: Actinomycetota bacterium; assembly: GCA_030862065.1. GTDB lineage: Bacteria > Actinomycetota > CADDZG01 > CADDZG01 > WHSQ01 > JALZEK01. The sequence goes on from JALZEK010000127.1 coordinate 7,809, forward strand.
AAAAAATTCGGCATCGGTGCTGACGCCCTGGAACGCGCGCTTTCCTACCATCTCGCCAGAAGGCGATGACGATTGGTACCGCATCGATCTTTCTGGAGATCGGTATCATTTCGTGCTGAGTCCCGAGAACTACCGAGACCCCCGACCACTCGGCATCCTCCCCGTCGTCGACATCTACGACCCGACCGGAAAACTCGTCGCACACGAGAGCGGCTGGACGGTTGATAGCCAAATTCAGATAACCATCGACGCCGTTGCCGGAACCTACTTCGCGCACGTGAGGAGCCGGCTTCCCGCGCGCAGCGCAGGCACGTACGGGATCACCTTCAATGGGGGTCCCCTCCCACGAGATAGAGGCAAGAAGACTCCCCCGGAGTCCACTCCGCCCCGAAACGAAACCAACGGCGACTCCACACCACCCGAGACCTACATCAACTACGCGCCTACCGGCGAGACCACGCGTCTACCCGAGTGGCGGTTCGACTTCTACTCTGACGAGCCAGGTGTCACGTTTGAATGCGCGTACAGCGACAATCCCAACTTCCAGCATTGCCAAGTGCCACAGGCGATGGGTGCGATGCGCGAACCGGGAACGTTTACCTTCAAGGTTCGGGCCCGAGACGGAGCGGGCAATGTGGACCCGACCCCGGCTGTTCAAAGTTGGATCGAGACGCCACTTGATGCTGGACCGGACAATGATTCGTTCGATAACGCCGATCCAATCTTTGGATCTGAAGGAACGGTCGTTGGCACGAATGGAAGTGCTTGGTACGACAGCTCTCCTTTCAGCCCTCAGAACATGGGAGGGATGTCCGTCTGGTGGAGATGGACCGCTCCTGTGACGGGCACCGCCAGGTTCTCAACGCTGGGGAGCAATTTCGATACCCTGCTGGCAGTGCACGAAGGGACTTACGCGTGGAACAGCCGTCTCGCCTTCGACGATGATGATGGCCCCGGGCTTAGCAGCGCGGTCACGCTGCACGTTCTAGAAGGTCACCAATACAACATCGGAGTGGATGGGTTTGTTTATGGCCTCTACGCCGACAACGGAGACGTGACGCTGTCCTGGGATGTGGAGCCTGATCCACCGGATCGCGAACGGCATGAACGATCGATCTCACTAACCCTCAGCAATCATTTGCGGGCCACGGGCGCGGTCGAAACCGCCGATCTTGCTGCGTGCGACATCAATACCCCAGTTGTCCTGCAACGGAGAACTACCGACGGGTGGAAGGTGGTCAAAACCGCGATTTCGGCGTCGGATGGAACCTACGTTGAGAATCTACCGGATCAAACAGGTCGCTATCGCGCGGTCGCCAAGAAACGCCTCCTCGAGGGCGACCCGGGCGACATCTGCGAACGAGCGCGTTCGGTCGTGCATCGCCACCGTCACGGCTGATCCTCTCCGGGTCTCCGCACGCCCAGCTCGAAGCTCCGTTCCAATTGGGATTTGGAAAATAGCAGTGTCATTGCATCTTCGATTGAGTGTCCGGACGTGAGGCATCGGATTCGGAACCCTTCTGAAGGGATCGGGGGCAGCTCTGTCCTGTGTGGTCGAGATCACAGCCCGCACCTGATCTCGGTATGAGACTGAAGCCACATCCGTCGAAAGGGCTCGTGAATGCAAATCAAAAGAAAGTCCCGGCGTCTGACCCTCGCGGTTTTTCTCGTCGACAGGTGGCTTCCATCTGCTGCCAACACAGTGCGCGCCACGACTCTGACCGGCTATCGAGGCCACGCCCTCAACCACATCGTGCCGAGGATGGGCGACCTGCCTCTCACTCGCCTGACGCCGAGACATCTGAACGATTTCTACGCAGAGCTGCGATCCAACGGGCGCGTGAAGGGGACCGGTCCCCTCGGCCCCGTCACCGTCCGCCGGATCCACGGCACCCTCCACCGAGCGCTGAACGACGCGGTCAAGTGGGGATTGATCGCAGCCAACCCGGCGTCGGCCGCCGACCCACCGAGGCTCGAGCACCCCGCCGCGACCATGAGGATCTGGACTGCCTCCCAGCTCCGCTCCTTCCTCGAGACGACCGAGGGCGACGATCTACATCCCCTCTGGGTGCTCTTGGCGACGACGGGAATGAGGCGGGGTGAAGTCCTCGGCCTGCGCTGGGGCGATGTTGATCTGGCGCGCGCCGTCCTCGCCGTCCGGCAGACGGCGGTCACAGTCGAAGGGCAGATCCGCTTCTCGGAGCCAAAGAGCGCGCGCAGTCGAAGGGTGATCGCCCTGGATGACTTCACCTGTCGAGTGCTGGGGCAAAGACTGGCCAAGCAACGACCGGAGTCCTCCCAACTCGTGTTCTCCTCGCCCGACGGGAGCCCGCTGGATCCCGCTCACGTCTCGAAAACTTTCCGCCTCCTGGTTGAGGATTCCGGCCTGCCTCTCATCCGGCTCCACGATTTGCGCCACACACACGCCACACTTGCCTTGCAGGCCGGCGTACACCCGAAGATTGTGTCGGAACGCCTGGGCCATTCAACCGTTGCCCTGACGCTCGACGTCTACAGCCACGCGTTGAGCCACCTTCAGGAGGAAGCAGCCACAAGGATCGGCCGCCTCGTTTTTGGATCCACTGAGCGGGTCTACTGACCTTTGTGTGCTCGAGATCTTGGGGGCCGGTGGAAGCGGCGCCTTTGTCGATGATCCCGACGATGATCGTCCGATGAAAACTAGAGCACCACTCCGGAAGTCGTCGTGAGCCTCAAGCTTCGCCGCTTTCTTGCAAGCGGGACCAAAGTCTTCTCAAAGTGGGGAGTTGCTCCCGATCGCTCTCGCGATCGGTGGCTTCCTTGGACCGGATGATGTCTCCCAAAGACGCGGTCGGAACCATCAGGCCCTCGACATCTATCTCCACCGCCTGCTGAATCAAGTCGTCGTACCCGCCTGTGCCGGTCGGTTCGAAGACGAGATCCAATGCTCCGAACTCGGTTATGAGAAGAAAGAGCCTGTCGCCAGCGAAGAACTCCGCGCTGAAATCACGCTCGAAATACTCGTCCTTTCTGGGATCCCATTCTCTTGCATTCAGTTCATGTAGGACTTCGCCGAGTCGATCGAGGTTCGAGCTATCCCTCGACGGGCAGATGTCGAGGTCGTCTGTCCGAAGAGGGGATCCGTGCAGCATCGCTCCCAGCGCTCCGATCACCACGTAATCGACCGAGTGGTCGTTGAGGACGTTGAGGATGTGCTTCGCCCCAATCAAGGTTCTCGCACGCGTTTCTGGGCCTCAGCTCGGTGGGCCCAGCGCTCGGTTTCGAGCATGTCTTCATTGGCGCGTAGTCGTTCTACCGGAGTCATGCGGAGCCACCTGCTAAGGACCGACTCCTCCTGTGGGTCGGTTTCCCGAAGACCCGTATCGATCTCCAGACCGCAGGCGCGGATGGCGGCGACGACCGTATCGAAGTCGGGGGAGCGAGCACCTGTTTCCCAGCGTGCCACCACGGGCTGGTGTGTCCCGAGCCGATTGGCCAGCTCCGCTTGGGAGAGCCGTGCCCTCTTCCTGGCCATCCTTATGAGCGACCCACCCATCATCTAGGCAACTATATCCGATTGGTTATATAGGCGGGGCCGGGCCAAGCCTGCAGGAAGGCCGAAGGAGAGCCACATCGGTCCACCTACACGCCAGCCGATAACGAGTCGAGCAAGATGAGGGCGGCATCGCCGCCCCTCGTCGAGTTCGGGGCGTCGTCGTTCGATGCGCACTCTCTCAAGAAGAAGTGCCGCCTAGAGAGCTAGGGCTTCGTCACCATCGCCCAAATGACAAAGATAAGAATGGCGATTTCAACGATCGAAACAACATTGCCTTGCCGGATGAGGGCTAGGACCGAGGGATCGGAGGGGCCCCTCTCTTGTATCGCTGATTCGATCTTCGCTCCGTGCGGGCGGTGATATCCCCACCCCATCACCAGCGAGAAAACGATCCCGCCTAAACCAATCTTGATCCATAGGGGTCCAAATCCAATCCACCCGAACGCAAGGATCAATCCGGTGATGAGGGTCGAGAGGCTGGCAGCCATGAAAAGGGGAACAGCCGTCTTCTGCACCAGTCCGTTGGCGGGTGCGGCGATCGGATTGTCCGTGGCGACGGTCAATCTGAGCGACAAGACCAGGGACAGAATCCCTGCACCAACCCACGTGACGGCCGCGGTGACGTGCAGGAACTGCCAAAAGTTATACAAGTTCGAGCTCCTCTCGTCGTAATCGGTCGCCCACTCTCGCGCACACTCGCCTGCAGCGCCATTGCTGTGCGCTCCCAACCCGTCGTGGTTACGATGCCGCCGTGCCCACGTCTCACGAGGCGAAACTCGCTCAGATCGTCAACCAGGTGCGGTCCCTCTCTTCTCGCGCCGAGCCGGTTCATATCGCCGGGCGGCGTCCACCATGTGGTCCCGATTCCCTCCGATGGACGGTTTCGAAGCCGTCCCCTCGACGTCTCATCTCTGACCGAGATCCTTGACATCGACCGGGAAAATCAGATCTGCACTGCCGAGGCCGGGGTGACGTTTGCGAACTTGGT
>JALZEK010000146.1 GCA_030862065.1 Actinomycetota bacterium
CTGGCGCGACGTCAAAGAGGGCGAGATCTGCAAGATCCCCGGGATCGGCCCGGTCTCGCCCCAGGTGGCCAAGAAGATCGCGGCCGATGCGTTTTTGAGCGGGCTCTTTTACGACGGCAAGGACCTCCGCCACCTTCGCCGCTGGACCCGCAACACTCCGGTGGAGGTCAGCCTGGCGTTGGAGCTAGGAGAGCCTCCCGAATTCGACGGCATCAAATGCGTCGATTGCGGTAACCGTTTTAGAACCGAGAACGACCACGTCGAACCGCACTGCGTCCTGGGACCCGCCTCGACCGACAATCTCAAGCCGCGCTGCTGGGGTTGTCACAAAGAAAAGACCGAGCGCGACCGCAAGGCCGGGAGATTGAGGCCCGCCAAGGCGAGCGAACGCCGTGCCGGTCGATTGAGACCAGCCGAGACCTGACCGCGCAGGCAGATTGAGGCCCGTCGAGACCTGACCGCGCAGGCAGATTAAGGCCCGTCGAGACCTGACCGCGCCGAGAGGGCGCGAGGCGACGGGGGTGAAAGCGCCGGCAGATTGCGAGCCGCCGAAACCTGACTCGGTTTCTCATCACGCATGACAGAAGCGTTGGAATTCGTTGCGGCGAAGAATCCCGCGGAACGGAAAGATGCGCCCCTCTTGCGGGACGATGCGGCCAGCGAACCTGGCCCAATGGGCGGAATCAGACGTCGGGCCCCAACGCGCCGCGTGCCAACCTCGTGGCGATCCCCACGGCCGTCACTCCACAGGCCGCGGCCACCCCAAGAAGCGCGATGGACCCTCCTTCGACCAGACGCCCCCCGACGAACGCGGCGGTAGCCACAAGCGCCGCCGTCACGAGGACGGCGGCCAGGTGGACTGCGTGACGGCCGAGCACCTCTTTGTTCGGTTTCCGTGAGAGCGTCGCGTGGTCGGTGAGCTCGAGGAGCACAAGGACCGCGATCGCGGCGATGGGCGCGAGTGGGTCCGGGGGAGCCTCGGCCATCTCAAGCGCCCACACGTACTCGCCCATGAGAAGGGCAAGCCCCGGTCCGGCGAGGATCCAGTCGGACGTGACCAATGTGAGTGCGAAACAACCGACGCCCGCGCCGGCCAGGATCCACAGGCCGGTTGAGCTCCCCGCTATTTCGATCGGATGGAGCCCTAGAGCCGCACCGAGCAACAACACCGAGACCGTCATGAGCGGCTTCATCGACGAGCCCCCAGACGTCTGCCGCGGCTCGGAAGCGCCGACATCGCGACCTCCAATGCATCGGACCCGTTCCAATCGACCACCGGGATGCCGGCTTCCTTGAGGCGATCTCGCTTCAATGTCCTCTGGAGCCGCCACGCTCTATAGGCGAGTTGGCCCTCGGGCCCTTCGGATGCCGCTATGCGGTCCTCGACCAGCGTGTTGATGACGTAAACAAAGAATCCCCTTTGGTTGAGGTCGGCGAGCGCCTTCATCGTCCGGTCGTCGACGAGAGGGGAGAACGCGATGACGATCGCACCCGGGGGCAGAGTGCGCTGCGGAAGAAGCTCGATCTCCTTCCACACGAAGCTGAATGTTGCACCGACGTCAATTAAGAAATCGGCAACCCGATAGGCGTGCAAACGACCCATCGACGCGGTGAGCCATCGCAGTGCCCCGCCGAAGCTGACCAGACCTATGCGGTCGTGATGTCTCAGATGATGGCGGGCAATGGCGGCGGCCCCTCTTACCGTGAGGTCTAAAGTCGTGTCGTCGTCGAGGTGTACGTCCGAGAAGGTATCGAGGAACAAGACGACGTCGGCATTGCGCTCGGGCTGAGCCAGGTTTACGTGAAGCTGGGTCCGGCGCGACGTCACCCTCCAGTTGACGCGCCTGATGCTGTCGCCCCAGGTGAAGGGGCGGACGCTTGCGAACTCGATGCCGTCGCCGGCGGAGCGGGCCACGTAGTCGCCCGCATAGGTCTGGGTGTCGACGGGGGGAAGGCTGCGGTCGACGCGCTCGTAGGAGGGGTAGACCTTGACCAGCAAGTGACGGTCGATCACCTGCTCGAACTCGAACAATCTCCCCGGCCCCCTCACCCTGACGCCGACGAGACCGACCCTTTGCGGACCCCATCGCGTCGCCTGCAGCCGAAACGCGTGCTTGCTCGGCGCGGGAGCCCGAAGCGAGAACACAACCGGCTGTTCCGGGCTCAGCAGGCGGAAGCCCCCCGGAACCGCCATCGCCAGTTCGACCTCCGGCCACGACCTATCGGCCACGATAATGACGTTGACGAGGAGCTCGTCTCCCTCCACGACTCGCTGCGCGTCCACCACCACCGCCAGATCGAGGTTGGGAGCAGAGGTCGCCAGGGCCCCGCCGACGACGGCGACGAGAAGCGGGGCCGCGATCACCGCGAGCTCGAGTCTCCCGGTCACGAGGGCGAGAAAAAGACACAGCGCAGAGATCCCGACGTACGACTTCAATTTGAGTGTCGCCGAGCGGGTCACCGGCTGCCGCGAGTGCGCGTCGACGGAGTCGGAACGTGGTCCAGCAGCGATTGGATCACGTCCGCTCCGGTGATCCGCCGGACCCACATCTCGGGTCTCAGCGTGAGCCGATGTGCCAGAGCCGGCACCGCGACCGCCTTGACGTCCTCGGGGGTCACGTAATCGCGATCGTTTAGCAGGGCACGGCCGCGCGCCGTTTTGAGCAGCGCCAACGCGCCCCGTGGACTCGCTCCCACGTCGACCTCGGGGTGAGATCGAGTCGCGGCGACGAGGTCCACGATGTAATAGCCGACGCTGGGATCGACGTGCACTTGTTCGAGAGCCGCCTGCATCTCGAGCAAACCGTCTGCGTCCACGAGGGTGGTCAACTTGACCTCATCGGCGCGACGCTCGATCCGGCGCTTGAGGATCTCCCATTCCTGCTTTCGCCCGGGATAGCCCACCCCGGCGCGCAGAAGGAACCGATCGAGCTGGGCCTCGGGCAGCGGATACGTGCCCTCGTACTCGATCGGGTTCTCCGTGGCGATGACGATGAACGGAGGCTGGAGCGGATAGGTCATCTCCTCGACCGTGACCTGGCGTTCCTGCATGGCCTCGAGCATCGCGGCCTGGGTCTTGGGAGGTGCCCGGTTGATCTCGTCGCCCAGCAAGAGATTGGTGAACACCGGTCCGCGCCTGAACTCGAATCGCCCCTCCTTCTGGTTGTAGATGGAAGCCCCCGTCACGTCGGCCGGTAACAGATCCGGAGTGAACTGTACGCGGTTGAAGTTGATCCCAATGACCTGTGCGAAGGATCGGGCCATCAATGTCTTGGCCAGGCCGGGGTAGTCCTCCAACAGGATGTGGCCGTCGGCGAGTATCCCGATGAGTACGAGTTCGAGGACGTCGCGCTTTCCGACTACGGCCTTCTCAACCTCGCCGACGATCTCGTCGGATAGACGGCGCGTTTGCTCGAGCGTCGCCATCAAATCGCCTCGATCTCGTCGATCAACCGAATGAGGTCACCGGTCGTCAGATTGCGGGTCCCATAGAGCGTCTCGGCCTTCTTTTTTCCCACGAGGTTCATGAGTTCGTCCTTGATCTCGCCGATACCCGCCTCGTAATCGGTCTCGAGATCGATTCCCCGGTCGCGCTTGGCTCTGTGAACGATGAGTTCTCGCAGGATGGGTCGCACTCGGAAGTCGAAGTAACTCGGTTCGTAACTCATCCAGCCGAGGGCCCGTTCAAGTCTCTTGAGGTCCTCCGGAACGAGCCGTTCGCCCGGGACGGACTCGAGCATTCGATCGAACCGTGAGTCCCTGAGCACCATTCGTTTGCTCCAGCCGTTCAACTCGAGAAGTCCGTACGCCGCCAGCGTGAGCACCAAGAGGGTGAGCGTCAGAGCGCGCCGTGTGGGAAAGACCGCCCAGGCCCCGGCCGCGGCTCCCGTCAGTAAGACGAACGAGACGGCAAATCTTTCTTTCACGACATAACCAGATCGCTCGTGGCGTAAAGCTGGTCGCGCACGTCGAGAAGAGCGTTCATGGCCTCTTGTCTCATCGGTTCGTCGATCACACGCAGGCTGAACTTGGCCTCCTCGAACAACTCGGTCAGGCGACGCGCGCTGTCGGCGGCGACGTCGTGGTGTTCCAGCACTCGCCCGAGCAATTCAAAGGGAGTGTCCGAAAGCCGGTGGGGAACGCCGGCCAGCTCCACGACCGTTTCCATGCGGGAGTAACACGCGATGACGGCAGCGCGGGGGTCGGCGATCGTACGCAGGTCCTCGAGAGATTCCTCAACCGTTTTTCGGAGTCCTCCGGGCGCTCTTCTTCGTCTGGTCGTACCGGGATCGCGGCGCAACACGATTACTCCGAAGATCACGAGGGCGACGATTCCGAGACCGAACAGCACTGTGACTGCATAGCCGAGCGACTCGGAGTACTCGCGCCGCGGTCCCCGGTCCTCCCCAGGTGCCTCCCGGCGCCCCGGCGACGGCAAGACGGTGGGATCCTTAGTCGAGTTCTCCTGCACTATCTGGTTCTGGCGCCACATCGCGAACGTGGCCCAAAGCGCGGCACCGACAAGGAATAGCGCGACGAAGCGCCACGGAGACCATCTCTTGACGCGGTCCTCCTCGTCGGTCTTCAAGATGGCGATTCGGAAGACCACGAGACTCAGCAAGACGAGAAGGCCCAGCACGGCCGTGAGGTACTTGAGCGCGGAGGGGGCGACCGGAAGCACCAGCCGATCTCGCTCACCCGGCTCGAGGCTGAGATGCTCGGGCACGGCGACGGCGGCCCCCACCACCGCGAGCAGCGCCAAGCTCACCCAGGCCACGGCCCGGACCCTGCCTGGGCCCCCGGCTCCGAGTGGGTCTCGGCCAGTGTGGTTCTCCGCCATTCCGACAGTCTCCTATGTTTGGCCGCCCCGGAGTCGTAGCTTTGACCCGATGCCGGAGGAGAACGTGGCCGAGATCAGGCTGGGAGTGGACGTGGGAGGAACGTTCACCGATCTCGTGGCGGTCGCGGGAGGGCGCGTCGTGTCGGCGAAAGTGCCCAGCACCCCGGCGGATCAGTCCACGGGGGTCCTGAATTGTGTGGCCGCGGCCGGGATCGAGACCCAAGACGTTCGAGTTTTCGCTCACGGCACCACCGTCGCCACCAATGCACTGCTGGAACGATCGGGCGCCACCACCGCCCTCGTGACGACAGAGGGATTCCGCGATGTGATCGAGATCGGCCGGCAGAATCGTGCCTCGTTGTACGACCTTGCCGCACATCACCCTCCTCCTCTCGTGCCGAGGGAGTTGCGATTTACCGTGGCCGAGCGCTGCGGACCGGAGGGAATCCGACGACCACTCGATGCGGGATCGATCGGCGCGGTCGTCTCGGCCGTAAGAGACGCAAGCGTCGAATCCGTTGCCGTTTGTCTGCTGTTCTCGTACCTGCATCCCAAGCACGAGCAAGAGATCAGAGAGAGTCTCGTTGAGGCGGGATTACAGGTGTCGGCATCGAGCGACGTTCTCCCCGAGTTCCGGGAGTACGAAAGGTTCGCGACGACGGTTGCCGATGCTTACCTGTCACCAAAGCTTGCCGGCTATCTGCAATCGCTGAGGGCGAGGGCGA
>JALZEK010000179.1 GCA_030862065.1 Actinomycetota bacterium
GATCTCTTCCAGCTCGAGTGGTGCGAGATCTCCACAAGGATCACTCCGCCGTGGTCCGACAGCGGACCAGCTCTCGCCGGCACCCCGGAATACGTCCCACTCAAAACAAACAAGCTCGACCTCGGTCACATGAGGCTGTTGCCCGGACACGGTCGTCGGCTGAGTGAGGACGAGAGGAACGTAATCCGTTCGCTCGCGACGCAGCTGGCCCTAGCGCTCGAAGGGATTCGGCTGAGTGCGCAGGTACGCCATGCCGAGCTGGAAGCCCACTCGAGCCAGCTGAAGGCGGCGCTCTTCTCCGGGGTCACCCACGATGTGAAAACCCCGCTGGCGGCGATCACTGCGGCGGTCACAAGTCTCATGGACGGCAGGGATTTCTCCGAAACGACCCGCCGCGAACACCTCGAGACGATCAAGCAAGAAGCTGAGCGTCTTGGTCGCGTCGTGAACAATCTGCTCGATGTCGCACGCCTTCGAGCAGGCGCGCTAGTAGCAACCAAGACCGCGAGTCCAATCGACGAGGTCATGGAGAGCGTTTTGAATCGGCTTCGCCCCCACCTGGACGGTCGCGAGGTCGAGATCCGGGTGGGAGATGAGGTCCCCGAGGTACCGATGGATGTCGTTCAGATCGACCAAGTCCTGACCAATCTCATCGAGAATGCGATGAAATTCACGCCACCTGGCTCGCCGATCTTTCTGCTCGCGGTCGGAAGCCAGGACTGCGTTCGAGTCACCGTCTCGGATCGTGGCCCTGGGATCCCCCAAAGTGATCGTGTCCGGATACTGGAGCCCTTCGAGCGAGGTGACTCACCCAGCTCAGGAACCGGGCTGGGGCTTGCGATATGCAACGCGATCGTCATCGCTCACGGAGGTCGGATGTGGATCTCCGAAAACCCTCAAGGTGGAGCGGCCTTCACCTTCGAATTGCCCTGCAGTGGCGAGATGGCTGATCAGGAGGTGACCGATGCCGCAGCGCGTACTCGTCGTTGACGACGACAGCCAGATGCTTAGAGCTGTCACAAACGCGCTGAGCGCTCGGGGGTACGACGTACTGACGGCGGTGACAGGAGAGAGCGCTCTCTCACTGGCAGCCGAAGAAGAGCTCGACCTAGTCCTTTTGGATCTGGGTCTTCCGGAGATCGAAGGACACCAAGTGATCGAGCGACTGAGGTCCTGGACTGAGCTGCCCGTCATCGTCATCTCCGTACGTGACAGCCAAGAGGAAAAGGTCGCTGCGCTGGATGCCGGAGCAGATGACTTCGTCACGAAACCCTTCGGCATGAAAGAACTCTTGGCCCGGATGCGCGCAGTGCGCAGGCGTGCTGGCGGTGACGACGACCGGCGTCCGATCCTTCGCTTCCACGGCCTTGAGATCGACCTACTTAAGAAGCTCGTCAAGCTCGACGGCGTTGCTATCCACCTAACCCCCACCGAGTATCGCTTGCTCGAGTCGATGGCAACCAACCCCGGCAAACTTCTTACACATTCATGGCTGCTGCAGAGGGTATGGGGACCCGGATACGGCAGTGAGTCGAACTACTTACGTCTGTATGTAAGGCAGCTCCGCAAGAAGCTCGACGATGAGCCGTCCGAGCCGCGCTGGATCACGACGGAACCTGGACTTGGATACCGGTGGCTTCCGGAACCCACCGGTGATTAGCCGCGGCAGCAGTGGACTAAGCCACACCGCTTCGGACGCTTAGGAAAACTTGTCCGGCGAGGGCCGGGTGAGATGGCATCGGTTATGGCAAGTCGGGTCCAACCAAAGAAAACATGGGTCCAGCGCAACGGGCGCGCTGGACTCCTACAACCTCGGCCCCCGAGGAGCCGTGCACCGCAGGGGCGGAGGCGGACGGGAATCGAACCCGCCCGGGGAGCCGCGCAGCGGCGGGGGCGGGTGAGATGGCATCGGGCCAGGCGGGTCCGCCGAAGCGCAGAAAACATGGGAACGGCGCAATGGACGCGCCGTTCACCTAAGGGCGGCGGAGCCGCCCGCAGCCCGTCCCCGAGGAGCGAGCGCAAAGGAAATTTGGGTCCAGCGCAACGGGCGCGCTGGACTCCTACAACCTCGGCCCACGAGGAGCGGAGCCGAAGGCGAGCACCGCAGGGGCCGTGCACCGCAGGGGCGGAGGCGGACGGGAATCGAACCCGCCCGGGGAGCCGCGCAGCGGCGGGGGCGAGTGAGATGGCATCGGGCCAGGCGGGTCCGCCGAAGCGCAGAAAACATGGGAACGGCGCAATGGGCGCGCCGTTCACCTAAGGGCGGCGGAGCCGCCCGCAGCCCGTCCCCGAGGAGCGAGCGCAGCGAGCACCGCAGGGGCGGAGGCGGACGGGAATCGAACCCGCCCGGTGAGCCGCGTTGGCGGCGGGGGCGGGTGAGATGGCATCGGGCCAGGCGGGTCCGCCTGCGCGCAGCGAAGCGAAGCGGAGGCGGACGGGAATCGAACCCGCCCACCGGGGACTACCCGGCGCACCGGTTTTGAAGACCGGGAGGGACACCAGCCCCCATTCGCCTCCAAGCAGTTACCACCAAGACTTTTATGCGTACAAGTGATGTTAGGGGGCTTGACGTGGGACAATGGAGTGGAAAAATCTCCCTAGTGGCGGGGGACTAGTCCATATGGGTCACGGAAAACCATCCATCTGGGCCATTTATCCCGCCAAACGGGACAAATAGCCTTACCCCAGGGAAACGCATGCCGACAACAGAACAAACCCGCTGATAATTGACCGCACCAACGGGGAAGGTAAATAGGAACGTATGGCGAGGGAGCGGATGGCCAAAGAAGAGCTGACCAAGCTCGACGACCACATCCTGGTCGCAAAGGTCCAGCTGGGTGACGAGCGCAGCCTCGAGGTGGTTCTCGGCCGCTATCGAAACTTTGCCCGTTCCAAGGCCCGCTCCTATTTCCTCGCCGGCTCGGAGAGAGAAGACGTGGTCCAAGAAGGCATGATCGGCCTCTACAAGGCGATCCGGGACTACGACCTGGACCAGGACACTCCGTTCCGGGCTTTTGCAGAACTGTGTATCTCTCGCCAGATCCTCACCGCGATCAAGACCGCCAACCGAAACAAGCATCACCCGTTGAACTCATCGATCTCGCTCGACGCTCCCGCTTACGGGCGGGATCGTAAAGACAAATCCGTGGCCGACAACCTCGTGGCTCCCTCGGTGGCTTCGGATCCCGCCGAGCTCGTGATCTCCGGCGAGGAGATCGATGCGATCAAGGAATCCCTTCGCGATAACCTGACCCAGCTTGAAGGCGACGTCTTAAGGCTCTATATGGACGGACAGTCCTACGAAGAGATTGCCTACGCCCTCGGCAACCACGTCAAGTCGATCGACAACGCACTCCAGCGGATCAAGAGAAAGCTTCAGCGCCACATCGACCAGCGCAGAGCCGTAGCTTCTTAGGCTTCCCGCGACCGCGGTTAGCCTAGTTTCAGATGGAATTTGGATCACTCCTATCGATAGACCGCGATGTCGAAGTCAACAGTCCATTGCTGGTCGCGGCCTTTCGCGGCTGGAACGATGCGGGCGACGCGGCATCGTTCGCGGTAACACACCTTGCTCGCGTGTGGGATGCCGAAAAATTCGCCTCTATTGATCCGGAGGAGTTCTACGACTTCCAGGCAGTGAGGCCCCAGGTCCGGCTCGAAGACGGCTTCACCCGCAAGATCACGTGGCCGTCAAACGAGTTCTCGGCCGCCCACTTCCGTAATGCAAAGCATGATGTATTACTGCTGGTGGGGACGGAGCCCAACGTTCGATGGCGTACTTTCTCGACGGTGATAGTCGAGCTAGCCCGGCGTCACGACGTCCAACTTGTGATCACCTTCGGCGCGCTGCTGGCGGACGTCGCCCACTCACGTCCCGTTCACATCACGGGCACGGCGGCGGACCCCAAACTGGTGGAACGCCTGAGTCTCCAGAGGTCGCGCTACGAAGGACCGACCGGGATAGTGGGGGTGCTCCACGACGCCTGCGCCTCCGCGGGGATTGACTCGGCGAGCCTTTGGGCCGCCGTTCCGCATTACCTCGCAGTCAATCCGAATCCCAAGGCCGCCCTGGCGCTGGTTCACAAGGCGACGAAGTTGGTCGGCATCCCGGCCGACATCGAGGAACTCGAGCGTGCCACCGAGGTCTACGAGCAGAGGGTGTCGGAACTGGTGGCGTCCGATGACGACGTTCAGGCCTATGTGCGTCTGCTGGAACAACGCACCGACGAACGAGCCGTGGAGGAGATGGATCCCTCGCAGATCCCCTCCGGGGACGCACTCGCGGCAGAGCTAGAGAACTTCCTTCAAAACCGAGAGTCTGACGAGGACTCTTAAGCTCCGGGCCAATCCCTCTTCTTGTCTTTGACGACCGGCCAATCGGACTTAGCTCCGCCGGGGTCGGCGATGACCTCGCCGAGATCCTTTTTGCCGCCGAGGTCTTTCGTGGCCGTAAGCAAGTCCTCCAGCGACGACCGTTCCTTTCCCTCGAGTCTTATGCGCAGGGCGGTGAGAACGTCGGCCTGCTCATCGGATAGGCCATCGCTCCTATAGATCTCGGCCAGGGCCTGGGCGGCTCGCTCTATGAGCTTTCGGTCCTGTCTCGCCTGGTCCCTCAACTCGGAGAGCTGATCGTCGCTCACAGTCGGTCCAGCACGAAGATCGTGTAGTAGGCGGACTTGAAGGTGTTCTCCGTCCCTCTTTCGAGGTTTGAACGACTTCCCGCGACGGTTTCCATCATCTCAACGGTATCCCACGGCTGGTGGTAGCCGGGATAATTACGCGCTCTTCTCATCCCGGCCCAGCGCATCGTGAAGTAACCCTCCGCGCCGAAACTCTGTTCGTCCGAGTTGCGGATGTTCGGACCGCAGCTGCATACGTGGCCCCTCTGCCCGAACGGCCAATACTCCGTGACCGCGTCTCCGCCGTCGCCCTTTGGGAAGTCGAGGTAATCGAAGTTGACGTGGTCGATTATCGGGAGGGCGATTGCAGCATCCTCGACCCGCTGCCCGTGGTAGACGCAGATGCAATAGGGGGCCGGATGGCCGACACCGACCATGTCAAAGCCGAGCACGGCCTTGTAGTCGACACCCTTTTCCCGCGCCCGAGCGGCGTAGGCCTCCGACGCGAGCAAACCGTTCTCCTCCGCGTCAAACCAGAGAAGTACAAGTGACCTCTTGAGCTTGATCTTCGAGAACGCCCTTGCGAAGTACCGCATCATGTTGGTTCCGGATCCGTCGTCGTAGGCCCCCTGGACGGTGGCTCCGATACCCGGCACCACGTCATAGTGAGCAACGAGGGCGATGTATTCGTTAGGTCTTTTACTCCCTCTCTTGACCGCTTCCACCACCCGCGCCGTCCTCGACGGCGAGCCGACCTGAAATTTCAGAATCCGGGACTTGAAGCCGTACTGCTTCGATTCGCGGGCCAAGAACCTGGCGGCCGCGATGTTGGTGGGGGTGCCCTGCTGTCGCATCGGGAACCTCTCCACGAAGTTCTCGAGACCCTTGATGATCTGGTCGCCCGTGATCTTTGTCTTGGGGGCATTGTCGAGATCGAAGTAACGACTCTTCTTGGCCCCGACGGGAGCGGGCGCGCTCGCCCCCAGGATCACAACCAGACCAACCGCCGCGACTCGTCTCAAGGCGCCGGATGCCACGTGATGGGACCTCCCCTCGTCGACCACCCGTCGGCCACTTGGATTACGACTTCGCTGCCTGTGTCGGGCCATCTCTTTGTCGGGTTTACCCCCTGGCGGGGCCCCGGAATCGACCTCGGGGGCGCTTAAGGCATATCGGCAGGAAACCGGGCGGAGTGGGCGAATAAGCAACTGCACAAGGACGGACGGGCCGGGGGCCCCCTTATCAAGGAGCAAAGGATGCGAGCTGGAAGAATCACAACCCTGGTGGCGGTCGCGATCGTGACCGGCGTTATGGCCGGAGGACCAAACGCGGTCGCGGCCAAGAAACCCAAGGTCGTGGGGACCGACCCCGCGGGGGACTGGGCCCACAATGTCAACACCGCTCTCTCACCCATCGGCGATCAGTTCGGTCAGGACCTGCTCGAAGCGGCCATCGGCCTCAAAGACAAGAAGACCCTCAACTTCATCATCAAGGTCGGCCACCTGCCGCCGACCGGAGGGGTTCCCGAGCTAACCCGTTACATCTGGTCTATCGACGTCGATGGGGAGTACGTCGAGCTCGACGGCAAGTTCACCAACTACAGCCGGGGAGCGTGCGATCCCACCTCGGGACAGTGCCCGCCGCCGCGCGATCCGGGGATGGCTCCGTTCATGGTCCGAGCCGACTGCGAGACGAACCCGGACACCAACACGTCACTGTGCCAGGAGAAGGGCTTCGTCCAGGCAACATTTGACGCTGCCACCGGCACGATCACCGTCCCCGTGCCCCTGGCCACGATCAACGCCAAGAAGAAGTCGAAGATCGGACCGGGAACGAGCGACTTCACCGGCAACGCCAACATCAACGGGACGATTGCAGCGATCCCCTCGGCGTTCTTCTCCTCGACCGGGATGCCGAACGACGCACTGACGGTCACCAAGACGTTCAAGGTGCCGCGCAAGCTCTAACCGAGGCCATCCGAGCGTTCAGAAGCGGCCCCATAACCGGGGCCGCTTCTTTTCCGCAGGAACGCCGGCGGATGGTCAAGAAGTACTCAATGC
>JALZEK010000009.1 GCA_030862065.1 Actinomycetota bacterium
ATCCCGGTGAGGAGGGCACCCACCATCCCCCCGACCATGTGCACTCCGACGACGTCGAGCGAGTCGTCGTAGCCGAGTCTGAACTTGAGGCTCACGGCCCGGGCGCACACCACGCCGGCGATGAGCCCGATGGCGATGGCCGACATCGGCGTTACAAAACCCGCGGCAGGGGTGATCGCGACCAACCCTGCGACCGCGCCGGAAGCCACACCCAAGGTGGTCGACTTCTTTTCCTTCACCGCGTCTACGAGGGCCCAACCGCACGCGCCGGCCGCCGCCCCCAGGTTTGTGGCGATGAAAGCAGAGGCCGCGAGGCCGTTCGCGCCGAGCGCGCTCCCGGCGTTGAACCCGAACCAACCGAACCAGAGAATCCCCGTTCCGAGGATGGTCAAGGTCAGGTTGTGGGGGACGAATGCTTCCTTCCCAAAGCCCTTTCGTTTTCCGATGACCAGAACCGCGGCCAGAGCGGCGATCCCGGCGTTTATGTGGACCACCGTTCCGCCGGCGAAGTCCAGCGCGCCGAGTTCCCTGATCCATCCACCGGGGGCCCAGACCCAGTGCGCCAGGGGCGCGTAGACGAGCAAGAGCCAGGCCGCGGTAAAGGCGATATAGCCGGTGAACTTCATCCTCTCCGCGAACGCGCCGGTGATGAGGGCCGGCGTGATGATCGCGAACATCAACTGGAAGGTTGCGAACGCGACGTGCGGGATGGTCGCGGCCAAATCAGCGTTGGGCTCTTGTCCAACACCGGCGAATCCGAGGAAGTCGAGACCGCCGATGAGACCGCCATGATCCGGGCCGAAGCTCAGCGTGTATCCAATGACGACCCACAGGACCGACACGAGTCCCAGGGCGAAGACGCTCTGCATGATGGTGCCGAGCACATTCTTGGCCCGCACCATCCCTCCGTAGAACAGTGCCAGCCCCGGTGTCATGAACATCACCAGGGCCGACGCGATCAGGACAAAGGCGGTATCGCCGGTGTTCATAAGCGGCTCCTTTTGGTCCTCCGGTTTGAGTTCAGAGGTTCGATAGGTGGTGTTTCAGGCGTGTTTCACGGCCGTTTCCCGGCCGTAAATCTCCTGTGAAAGGTTCGTTTCACCGCTGTTGATGGCTTGGTGATGAAGGATCTGGCGCCGATTCGATAGGGCACAGATGGGCCGAGGAGCAGGTATCCCCGGAGGAAGAGATTTGTCGCCGACGCCGTAGGCGTCGCCAGTTCCTAACCCGGCGGAGCCGTGCCTCCGCAGACGGCAAACGAAGCGATGCTTCGGATGTCGTCGAGGACCGCGACGGAGGGGATTCCTGCCCGCAGGCCATTCCACGGGCGGTGAAAGATTCTTATGAGAGAGCCGCGGCGGCGGGTTCGTCCAGGAGGAACGTGGCGTCGGGGTGATCGGCCAACAGACGGGCCGGGCAATCGCGTGGATCCTCCGATCCCCTGACGACACGGTTCACAGCCTCGGCCTTGGCCCCCCCGGACACGATCAGAAGGATCTTGTTTGCGTTGAGGAGCGCGGGAGGAGTCAGCGTTATCCCCTTCATGCCGTCGGGCCGGTCGACGGCCGCGCTGAAGGCATCGTCCTCGTCGAGGGCCGGCGAACCGGGGAACATCGCCGCGACGTGGCAGTCCGCTCCCATTCCCAAGAGGACGAGATCGAATCCTCGGCTCGCGTCATCGGCGATTTCGTCGGAATACGCCGAGGCGGAACCTTCGGGGTCGTCCTCTCCGCGCATTCGATGTACGGCCTTGGGCTCGACGGAGTCGAGCAGCAATCGCTTGGCCATCCCGTAGTTGCTCGCGTCATCGGTCGGAGGGACGCACCTCTCGTCGGAAAAGAAGACCTCGGAGTCAGACCACCCGGCTCCCGCCTCCGCGAGCGGTCGATAGAGCTTCTCGGCAGTGGTTCCGCCCGTAAGCACGATCGTTGCGGCACCGGCCAGTTCGCGTGTTATCCGGGCCGCCGCGTGGAAGGGGTACCGGGCGCTCTCGAAAATCTCGGTCCCAAAGCTCACGACCAGACGTCGTCGAGCCAGTCGGCGATCTTCTCGGATAACTCGTTTGGTGGGAAACGAAGCTGGAAGAAAGAATTGGCCTGGATCAGTTGCGAGTTCCGCATCTCCCGATGAAGGGCCGCCGCATCTGAAAACGGATGTAGCAAGTCTCGTTCGTGTCCGATGATCAGCGTCCGATGATCGAACTTCTCTCTGTCGGATGGATGGGGGGCGACTCGCCCGGTGAGAAGCCCGTGCAGGACCGCCGCCGAAGAGACGGGGTCGCGCGACAAGACGTCGAGCAAGACGTCGACGTAGAGGCCATAGCCTCGCGGAATCCGTCGCATCAACTCGGAGAATCGACTGAAAGGACGTTGTGCCTGTGCGTATGCAATGACGAGGGGGAGGAACAGCACGCCGGCGGCCGGAGTGGCCCTTTCAAGTACCGGCATTTCGATGAATAACCCCTTGACCCGGTCTGGAGCATGAGCGGCCACCTCAAGGGTGACGTTCGCCCCCAGCGATGTCCCTCCCACGACGGCCTCGGAAACGTCGAGGTGATCCATCAACGCGACGATCTGTTTCGCGAACAACTCCATCGTGTAGTAGCGAGAGTGTCCGGGCCGGTCACTCTGGCCATGTCCAAGCAGGTCGATGAGGATAACGCGATTGTCACGATCGACGAGGAAATCGGCAAAGGGATAGTGGTGAATGCGAGGCAAGAGAAGTCCGTGGATCAGAACCATCGGTCGGTCGTCCGCTCCCTCCTTCCGACCGCGCTCCTCGTAGGAGATCCTGAATTCGTCGTAGGCGAAGTAAGGCATGGGCGATAGGTTAACCAGTCGAGCCCGACTCAAACCCCGAGAAAGAGGAGCGACCTGTATGAACCTA
Source organism: Actinomycetota bacterium (assembly GCA_030862065.1). Lineage (GTDB taxonomy): Bacteria > Actinomycetota > CADDZG01 > CADDZG01 > WHSQ01 > JALZEK01. The sequence continues at coordinate 2,887 of JALZEK010000009.1, forward strand.
GCGAGACTTGTCGACGAGCACTACGACCGGTTCGGCGACTACGAAGCGAACTATTTCGAAGGCAAGTGGTACTCGACGGGCGAGGGCCGGCGGCGCGCCCACGAGGTGGGAGCCGGTTTGCAGGATCTCGGAGTTCGACCTGGGGATCGGGTTGCGGTGATGCTTCCGAACTGTCCCGAGGTCGGGATCTCTTACTGGGCGACTTGGCGGATCGGAGGAGTGGTGACGCCCCTCATCTTCCTTTTGCCCCCGAGCGAGGTCAACAGAATCCTGGCGGACTCCGAGGCCAAGGTGGCGATCACGTCCTCCGAGCTCCTTCCCGCCCTCGCGCCCGCGGCGGAAGGAGTTGGAACTCTCGAGCACATCGTCTGCGTCGGGGGAGCCGAAGGAGTGACGGCCTACGAGGAACTGGAGAACCACGGGAGTTCTGAGATTGTTGAGTGTGAACCGGACGATCTCGCCGCTCTGCTCTATACCGGCGGGACGACGGGGGCGTCCAAGGGAGTGATGCTGTCGCACAACAATCTCGAGTGGACCGCGCGCGCGGCGCGCATCGCGAGCGAGGTCAAGGACGGCGAGACGAGTCTTCTGGCGCTTCCTCTCTCACATTCGTTCGGTCTACACGTCTCGATCCTCGGCGCGCTTGGTCAGAACACGAATGTCCTACTGAGATGGTTCGACCCCAAGGCGATGCTCGACATGATTCAGGAGCACCACGTCCAGCGGATGGCGGTTGTCCCGACGATGCTCCAGTTGCTGCTGGCGATGCCCCTCGATGACTGGGATCTGTCCTCCCTGCAGTTCATCACCACGGGAGCGGCCGCGCTTCCAACCGAGGTGTTGGAGCAGTGGGAGAGTCGCGTCCCCAACTGCGCTCTCATACAGGGATACGGGCTGACCGAGACCTCTCCCACGATTTCGGTGCAGCCGCCCTCGTCGGTGCGGGATGGGAGCCGTCGAATCGGAACGGTCGGCAAGCCGATCGAGGGCGTTGAAGTCCGCGTCGTCGCAGACGACGGCCAGGTGCTGGGTTCCGAGGAGGTCGGGGAGGTCGTCGTTCGGGGGCCGAACGTCATGCTCGGTTACTGGCGGAATCCCGAGGCCACCGAGGACGCGGTGGTCGACGGCTGGTTCTACACCGGCGACCTCGGCAAGTTGGACGCAGAGGGCAACCTCGTGATCGTCGATCGTAAGAAGGATTTGATCATCCGCGGTGGCTTCAACGTCTATCCCGTCGACGTCGAGGCTGTACTTCTGAAGCACCCCGACGTGGCCGAGGCCGCACTCGTGGGAAGACCGAGCGAGACCTGGGGCGAGGAGCCCGTCGCTTTTGTCGTTTCGGTCGCGGGCCGCGCGGTCGATCCCGACGACGTGATGAGCTACTGCGAGACGAACCTCGCCAAGTACAAGCGCCCCGTCGAGTTGAAAGTTGTGGATTCGATCCCCAAAACACCGGTGGGCAAGATCGACAAGAAACTCCTTCGGGCCGAGTTTGTTTAGTCGGCCGGGCTTTCGGACCTCCCGAGGCGTGTCGCGATGAAGCGCGACTGTCCGGCCGCCACGAGCAGCAACAGACCCGCCGCGACCCACCTCAGGCCGTCGGGCGGAACCATGCGCCACCACGATCGTCGGTCGTCTTCGCCACCGGAGTTCAGGAGCCGGAACTCCTTCGGCACCCTGTAGGGAAGGCGGCGCTCGAACGACTCGTCTCCGGCCGCGAGGGGGCGACCGCCGGGCAGGTTGGGGAGATCCGGGAGATCCGAGAGGTCGAGGCCCGCCAGGGCCCCCTTAACCGAGCCGGCGTCGCCGGCCCCCGGCGAATCGGAATCGATGTCCTCGGCCTCCTTCTTGGAGACGAACACCTCAACGCCGAGGGTCTCCGAGGGTCTTGAGGCCCGGCCCTCCGAAACAGTCGGGCTCTTCCGTACGGCGAAGACCCGATATTCGTGCCGGCCCTTGCCCGGAGCCTCCGAAAACAGATTTACCCCGGGAGCGGCGACGGTTTCGAAACCGTCGCCCGAAGTGCGTTGCACCACATAACCCGTGAGGTCGGGTTCTGGGTTCGGCGTCCAGGTCAGGGAGACGTTTCCGTCGTCGACTGAGAGTTTCAGGTCGGTTGGCGAGACGGGAGCGTTGTCGACGGTGACGATGATCGAGCGTTTCTCGGCGTTGTTCTCGCCGTTTGCAACTCCGCGAACGGCAACCTTGTACGGTCCGTTCGGTGTTACTTCCTCCGAGTTCGGAAGAAAGTACGTGTCCCATGCGGTGACGGCGTGGACCTCCCGGCGAAATTCGGAGACATCGGTCTTGTAGATGAGTTCGTCGTCCACGAACAGTTCGACTCGTTTGATCCCGGTCGGAGAAGAGGCCTTTCCGTGCACGGTCACCTGTTCGGAGACGACCGTGTCGGGAGCCGGGGACACAACCCGTACGTCTACGACCCTGTCGTCCTCCTCCTGTGCCGCGACCGGTGAGGGAAACAACGCGAGAACGAGGATCGGGATAAAGACGGTTGCTCTCATTGCTCCAGCGCCACCGGGTCGGACGAATGAACAAGTTCGGCACGAGTGACGATCCTGTAGTCGTCGCTGCCCTCTGGATGACATGAGGTGAGGGTTAAAAACGACCCGCGCCTCGGATACTCGTGGATGACCGACCAGTCGTACGGCACGACGACCCAGGGATTGCGGTTCACCTCGTAGACGTGTCGGGCAAGCGGGGTCGTGAGAATGACCTTGTCGCCTTTATCCACTTCGTCGAGGCGATTGAAGGGCCGCCCGTACGTGGTGCGATGACCGGCGATCCCCACGTTGCCGGGCTCTCCCGGAAGAGCCGTCTCGGGGTAGTGCCCCGCTCCCGCCCGCAGTGCGCTGAGGGAGGTTCCCTGCACGACGACGACATCAACCTCGATGCTCGGGATCTCGAGACGCGTGAGAGCATCGCCCTCCTTGACCCGACCG
>JALZEK010000039.1 GCA_030862065.1 Actinomycetota bacterium
CCATGCACCTAAGGGGGGCAGGCTCCCGGCCCCCGTACTCTCTTTATCGCCGATCCGGCGACGAAATTCCAGCGGCCCAAACCAGACTATTCAGTTCATATAGGCGCTAACCGTCTGAAGATACGCAGAACTACGTATGGTGGGTACCCAGCCCCCCCGATAGCGTGTCGGAATTAGACCAATTTGGGGAGGCTTGGATGCAACGACGCATTTTGGTGGCACCGGTGGCCGCACTTCTATTGATCACTTTGGCGCCCGCATCGGGGTTGGCGGAGTCCAGACGGACCACGCCACTCGATAGGGACGGGGACAAGGTTTATGACAACCTCGAACGGCAAATGGAAGGACGCTCGGCCGACGCGCGGGTCGAGGTCATCGCCCTTTTCTCGGAGGGCGAATCGAGTGGGGAAATAGCCCAGGCGAAGAGCGCCATCGGAGGCTTCCGCGTCATCAGACCCTACGACTACCTTTCCGGGGTCGCTGCAGAGATGACGATTGGGCAGGTGAGGGCTCTTGCCGCGCGTCCCGACACGCTCCAGATCCAGCCCAACTCGCGCATCGAGATGGCTCTCTCAACGGCGCGCGCCGCAGTTGGAGCAGACAAGGCCGCTGCGGACTTCGGTGAGGATGGCAACAACGAGCTGAGCGCGATTTGTCCCGAGGTGAGGAACTACTGCAAGGACGACGTGGTCACCGCCGTTCTCGACTCGGGGATCAACTACTACCACCCGGATCTGGACGGAGGGAAGGTCCTGGGGGGTGTCAACTGCACGACCGGCGAGTGCAACTCCACCTTCTCTCATCTGGACGGCAGCGGTCACGGAACGCACAGCGCCTCCGTGATAGCCGGAGAGGGTGATGAGAATCCCGCCCATCGCGGCGTGGCCCCGGGCTCTGCGTTGGTGGCCCTCAAGATCGGATCCAGCAGCACATCCGTCGCCATCCTCGACGCCGCCCTGGAGTGGACGATCGCCAACCGCGAGGCCTACGGCATTGAGCTGATGAACATGAGCCTTAATGCGACGACGGCCTCGGACGGAACCGAAAGTAGCGCGAGGCTGACCAACAAGGCCGCCGCAGCCGGAATTCTTCCGGTCGCCGCCTCCGGAAACGCAGGCCCCAATTACGGCACGGTGAGCTTCCCCTCCTCGGCGAAGTACTCGCTTTCCGTCGGTGCGATGGCAGATCCGAACGACGCCGAAGGAGGTTTCGCGCCGGGCTGGGCTTTGGCTTCAATGTCGGGCCGCGGACCCACACTCGACGGACGAACCAAGCCCGACCTCATTGCTCCCGGTGTGGATATCACCACGGCCACGGCGGGCTCCGGTTACTGGACGAGCAGTGGAACCAGCCTGGCGGCGCCGTTCGCGGCGGGGGCGGCCGCCCTCGCTCTCGATGCGGATCCGACTCTTGGGATGAGCGGAACACCCTGCGATTCGACCGACACATCCACCGAATGCGCCGACGGAGTCATCGATTCAACGATGACCACGAGCCTAAAGAACACCCTGACATCGACGGCGGTCGACTGGGGCACCCCGGGCCAGGACAACGACTACGGATACGGACGGCTGGATGCCTATGCGGCGGTCGACGCGGCCTCACCTCTGATCGGATCTGGGGGGCCTGCGCAGCCGCGCCACACCTTTATGACCGGGTCTGTGGCAGGGACCGGAGCGAGCGCTACCCACACTCTTGAGGTGACGCGCCTGAACGCGCCGGTCGCCGCCACGCTGTTGTGGGACCGAGCAGTGGGCCTAACGACACCGAACTTCGATCTCGCTCTTCTCGGTCCGTCCGGAAACCAGGTCGCCTCGTCTGTCAGCACCAACAACGCCCGACACGAAGTGCTCGGATACGTTCCGACGTCGACCGGTACATACACCTTGAGGGTCACCTCTGCGAACGGTGGCGGTAACTATTCACTAGACGCTTCTTTCCCCGGCGAGGAAACCATCCCAGGCGAAGAACCGCCGCCGGCAACTGAGCCACCGAGCTCGCCGGCGAATCTGACGGCGACTGCTGCTTCGTCATCGTCGATCGATCTGAACTGGGACAACGCATCGGGCGAAACTAGTTTCCGAATCGAGCGATCGACCGACGCGGCCGGCCCGTGGGCCCAAGTCGGGACTACTTCCGCAGACGTGACGAGGTTCGGCGACACAGGACTTCAAGGAAAAACGACTTACTACTACCGCGTAGTAGCGGTGAACTCGGTCGGCGAGTCGTCTCCGTCCAACACGGCCTGGGCAACCACCCCGGAGCCAGCCCCCACGGCGGCGCCCACCGCCCCCGCTAATCTCACCGCCACGCCAACCTCGTCCAGCCAAATCGATCTTTCGTGGTCGGACGTTGCCGGTGATGCCGGCTACAAGATCGAGCGATCGCCGAACGGCAGCTCGAAATGGGCTCAGATCGGCACCACTCCGAAGGACGTCGCCACCTTCAGTAACACGGGACTTAACGCGGCCACTACCTACTACTACCGTGTGCGAGCGACGAACAGCTTCGGGACCTCGAATCCCTCGAATGTAGCCTCGGCCAAAACGTTGAGCGGAACCACACCCACAAACGACACCACGGCTCCCCTGGCTCCCCAGAATCTGTCTGGGAAGGTCGTCAAGGGCAAGATCTCATTGAGTTGGACGGGATCGACGGATACGGGCGGAAGCGGACTAAAGGGGTACAAGGTCTTCCGTTCCACGAGTGTTACCGGAACATTCACGCTCGTTGCGTCTCCTTCGACCACGAGCTGGTCGGACGGTCTTGTCTCGAGGGGGACGACTTACTGGTACTACGTAAAAGCCGTCGACAACGCCGGCAACGAAAGCGCCGCCTCCAATGTGGTGAGCGTAAGTCCCTAGCGCCGGTAAAGTTCCAGCCGCGTAGACGATGAGAGACCTCTCAACTTGAGTGTCTCTTGTCGTCTGTATGTGAGAAATGAACCTAATTGCGTGGATTGCGTATTCACTAGCGGGCCTTCCTTCTCTAGCGTGTCTTTAGGACGAGTTCTCTAAGCTGGGAGGCTGTTTTCATGCGACGTTTCGTCATCCTTCTGTCCACGGTCTTCGTTGCAATGGCGGCACTGGTTCAAGTCTCGGGCACCGTCTCCGCTGCTGATTCGCGGGGGGCCGATAAGGACGCCAACAAGATCTTCGACGACTTTGATCGCACTATCAGCTCGAAATCGCCGAGCGACCGCGTACAGGCAATCGTCCTGTTCGAAGGAGGGACCTCCCGAAGTCAGATCGCGGCGGCCCGTGCGGCGATCGGTCCCTTCCGCACGATCTACGAGTACAAGACGATGCCTGGTGTCGCTGGAGAGTTCACCGTGGGCCAGGTCCGGGCTCTCGCGGCGCGCTCCGAGACGCTGCAAATCGAGGCCAATAAACCTGTTGAGTTCCAAATGGATACCGCGCGCGCGTCTTTTGGCGTCGATAGGGCGATCTCTGATTTCGGTCACGATGGGAACAACGAGTCCGGAGCCTGTCCCGGGCTTAAGAGCTACTGCAAAGACGATGTCGTCGTCGCCGTGTTGGACAGCGGCATACATTACGGACACCCCGACCTCGACGGCGGAAAGGTCCTCGGCGGGACCAACTGTGCCTACGGCGAGTGCTCCACTATTCACTCGTACGTCGACGGTAACGGCCACGGAACTGCGACCTCGGGGATCATTGCCGGCGAGGGGGAAGCCAACCCTCAGAACCGCGGCGTAGCGCCCGGCGCGGGGCTCGTGGCCGTAAAGGTCGGTAGCAGCGGGACCAACGTGGCCGCCCTCGACGCAGCCATCGAATGGACGATCGCCAACCGCGATATCTACGGGATCGAGATCATGAACATGAGCCTCGGGGCGACCACGGCCTCGGACGGAACCGAGAGCAGCTCTCGGCTCACCAACCGGGCGGCGGCCGCGGGGATCCTGCCGGTTAGCGCGGCCGGCAATCGCGGCCCGGATCGGGGCACCATCGGTTTTCCGGGCTCGGCGAAGTACTCACTCACGGTCGGAGGAATGTCGGAACCGCGCGATCGCGAGGGTGCTTTTGCGCCGGGTTTCTCCCTCTATCTCGCCTCGGGTCGTGGGCCCACCGCGGACGGCAGGATCAAGCCGGACGTGTTAGCCCCCGCAACCGATTTAATGACCACAAATCTCGGATCGAACTTCTACGGAACAAGCGACGGGACGAGTGTGGCCTCACCGTTTGCTGCGGGCGCGGCCGCGCTCGCGATCGACGCGGATCCCTCCCTTGTTCCGAGTGGGACGGCCTGTGCGTCCGATGACGTCTCCCTTGAGTGCGCGGACGGCGTGATCGATTCAACCATGAACATGCGCCTGAAGGACATGATGACGTCGACTGCGGTGGACTGGGGCGTCGCCGGGGCCGATAACGACTACGGCCACGGGCGCCTGGACGTCCACGCGCTGATGCAGCGGGCGACCGGCTTGCCGGGAACCGGAGGGCCGACAAACCCTGCTCATACGTTCTTCTCGGGAACGCTCGCCGCGGGAGGAACAGCCGAGCATGCGATCTCAGCCTCGACGCTCGACTTCCCGATAGCAGCGACACTCATCACGGTGGATCGCGTCGCCGGCGCTACCACGCCTAACTTCAACCTCGAGTTGGTCGCTCCATCCGGAAGCGTGGTCGCCACCAGTCGGGTCGATTACAACCTGCGCCAGGACGACTTCGGATTCATCCCTACCGCGACCGGCGTTTACAAAGTGCGGGTGCGGTCCGCTTCGGGGAGCGGCGCGTACTGGTTGGACGTCTCCTACCCTGGGGACCAGTCGGTACCCCCGCCGCCGGCACTCCTTCCGCCCGGCGCCCCTGCGGGATTAAGCGCCACCGCCCGATCGTCAACACAGATCGACCTCGCCTGGAGCGACGTCTCCGGCGAATCCGGTTATCGAGTCGAGCGTTCGCCCAACGGGCTCGACTCATGGACCCGGGTGGGCAGCGTTGGTGCGGGCATAACGGGTTTTTCGGATCCCGCGCTTAACCCGAGCACTACCTATCACTATCGCGTGATCGCCTACAACTCGGCGGGCGATTCGCCTCCATCGAACGTGGCCTCCGCAACAACGAGTGCCGACACGACCGCTCCAACCGCCCCGACCAACCTCAAGGCGACTAGCGGCAAGGCCAAGGTGGCTCTGACATGGACTGGTTCGACAGATTCCGGAGGGAGCGGACTCGCCGGATACAAAATCTACCGATCGACGACCAGCACCGGCACTTACACGCAAATCGGAACGGTCGGCACTACGAGCTACACGGATACGGCCGTGACCAAAGGCAAGACGTACTGGTACCACGTCAAGGCTTATGACCGTGCCGCAAACCACAGCACGGCATCGAACACGGTGACCGGCAAACCCACCTAGAAGAAGCGCAAGCCCCCGAAGAGACCCGGCATCCCGCCGAGTCTCTTCGGTCACACCCAACACAGGCCCTCTTTTGTGTGACGAAAGTAGCTCGGACTTGCGCGCACAATCTAGGCGGTCCCGAGGATTGGACGGGTCCGAGGGCGGGCTGAAAAACGGTTTGCCCGCCGTGACGAAAACAGCTTGCGATCGAGCGGCTATCTAGAGGCGGTCGGGAGGATTAGGAGGGTCCGAGGGAGGGGCTCAAAACGGTTTGCGGTCCAGGCTCCGGACGGCCCTTCGAACCGCACACGACCGCCGGTAACCGCGATGAGAAAACTATTTGAGGATCTCCTGGCCCTCGCAGATCGTGAACTGATCATCTCCGAATAGAACTGTGGCGCAGTCGTCGGTGACCGACACCAGTTGGAAGTTCTGGGCGAAGTTCTCTCCTTCTTCCACCGTATAGACGGTGTCGTCGACGCGGATCTGCACGGAGCCGTCCTCGAGCGTGGCCACCAGCTCGACGGTGTGGCCCTCGACGTTCTCCGAATCACCGGTGTCGGTGGGCGAGCCGTCCTCGGAATCGACGTCGCCGTCTCCATCGGTATCGGTTCCGTCGCCCGCGTCTCCCGTATCGCCTTCGGTGTCACCGGCATCGGTTCCGCCGCCCTGCGTCAGGTCGATCAACGGCTCGAACGGGTCGCGTGGTGCAAAGACCTCGAAGGTCTCGACTGGGCCCTTGTTGCCGGCCCGGTCGCCCGGCGGCTGCTTTTCGTCTGGAGGTTCCGTCGGCGGTGCCGGTTCCGTTACCGGAGCCTCGGGAATGGCCGTCTCATCCCCTCCGCCCCCGCCGCGAAGAAACAAGAACCAGAAGAGCAGGAGCACGAGAACCAATACGCCCACGATTATCCCGACCTGCCGACCCGAGACCTCGCGGCGAATGCGCGATTCCTCAGTCGTCTCGACGATCTCCTGCTCTTGGGTGCTCATGGATAGATCTCCTAACCCGTTTGTTGGGGGGTCTCGGGTGCGGGCTCGGGGGCGACCGGTGCCTCCGCCGGAGGGGCTGCCGCGGCGCCGGCCGGAACCTCGAAAAAGACGCGCGCGGTGGCCGTCATCTCGACCTCGTCGGCGCCGGCGCCTTCCTCGCCCGCGAGGCGCGAAAGGTTGAGCGTGTCGATCCGCACGGCGCGGTCGAGGTCGTAGAGCCTGCGAACAAAGTCCTGCAGAGCGAAGTAGCCACCGCTGGCGCGCATGGTCACCCTTATCTCCGCGAGGGCCGCTCCCTCGAGCGGGACCTTGGGCAGTTCGGGCGTCAGCTGAAGAACGTCGACGCCGGCGAGGTTGGCTGCCTCTTGGACCTGCAAGATGAAGTTGGCGGTCTCGATGTTCTTGGGAACGTAGCCGCGGATCTCGTCCAGCAGCGCGTTCATCTGCGGGGCCTGCTCCTTCAAGGCCTCCAACTGGGCCAGCTGCTGCTCCAGCCCCTGCTGCTCGTTAAGGGCGCCTTCAATACTCTGGTTCACGTCGGCCAGTTCGCCCTGACGCGGTCGTATGAAGAAGAAGAAAAAGAGCAGGCACACGAAGAACGCGGCCACCCCGGCGAGGATTATGCGCGTGCGCTGGTTCACGGCACCGTCTCCAGTGTTTGTTCCGTAAACCGCTCGCTCGCCGAGTTGTCGTTAAGTTCCAGCGTGCTGTCGAAGTCGAAGATGGAGGGACCCTCGCCCTCGGTAGATTCCGATGCGTCGTTGAGGAATACGGCTTCAAACCGCTTCGAGAGCTCCTGGCGGATCAGCCACTTGGCCACCCCCGGCATCGACAACGACTTGCCGGTGAACTGAATGCGTCCAAAGGAGGCTGCGGGAGAGATATCGATCGGGGCGGTCTCGGTTCCGACCGGAGCAGACCCTTCGGTCTGGCCGGCCGACGCGATCAGAGACTCCAGCCACACCTCGCCCGGGACCGCCATCGCGACCTCGGTCATGAGGACGGGCCAGTCCACGTCACCGTTCATAACGGTCAGTAGGGCCTCGCGCTTCAGCTGCACCTCCTGCTGCAGTTCGGCGAACGGCTGGAGGTTGATGATCTCGACCCGCAGACTTTCGTTCTCGGACTGGACCAAAGCCAGCTCGTCTTTGGCGTCGTTGACGTCGAAACCGAGCTTGAAATACCAGACGATGAGCAGCAAGAGGACGAACAGACCGGCGACCAGCACGAGACCGAAGGCGCGGCGCTGGCGCTGGCTCGCTATATAGCTGGCAGGAAGAAGCTCGATTCGCCGCATCATCGCTGGCTGCCTCCCATCGCGAGCCCGACAGCGGCGGCGGCAACGGGTTCAATGTGGTCGATCTGCTCGGGAGTGAGACCCGACTTGCGCGTCTCCATTTCGGCGAGCGACTTGCCGGGCTGCACGTGGAGACCGACCGTACGCTCGAGACGAGGGATCAACCCGGGGGTAAGGGAACCTCCGCCCGTCATGATGAGAGAGGTCAGCGGCTCGCTGTCCTCCTGCGCGGAGTAGTAGTCGAGCGAACCGCGAATCTCATGAACCAGCGCTTCCACTCGCTCGGCGATTATCTGATGGACCTCTTGAGGACCGCCCATCCCCGAGATGTCGAGCTTCATCGCTTCGGCCTCTTCATAAGAGACATCGAGACCCTCGGCCAGAGCGAGCGTGGGGTCGTCGCCCCCCGTAAGAAGAATTCGAACGAAACGCGCCTCTCCGTTGTGATGAACGACGACGTTTGTAACGCCGGCGCCGACGTCGACGATTGCTTCCGCTCCGGCCACGCCGGTTTCGCCTCGGGCGGCCGAACTAACGGCACGAGCAACCGCGAACGGTGTCAGGTCGACGCCTGCCGGGATTATCCCGGCGGCGCTTACGGCGGAAAGGAATCCTTCGACCATGTCCGTAGCCGCGGCCACTAGAAGTACGCGCATCATGTGGTCGCCGTCTTCGGTCATGTAGTCCTCGATGATCTGGAAGTCGAGCTCCGCAGCGTCAACGGGCATCGGGATGTGATCGGATACCTGGTACCGAAGCGAGGAGCGAAACTCTTTCTCCTCGAGGAAAGGAAGGTCGACCTGGCGCACGACGACGCGCTGGTTGGCCACGCCGATGATCGCCTTTTTCGAGCGTAGCTTGGTCCGCTTCCACAGTTGGGCGATGGCCTCCGAGACCGGACCCGGATCGCGGATCTCACCGTCGGCGACGATTCCCGGGGGAAGCGCGACCTGGCCGAACGCGGCCAGGGAGCCCCCGGACTTGCCGCGCAGGACCTGAGCGGCCCTCACGGCGCTGGTCCCTATGTCGAGCCCGATGGTTGGTCCTCCGGGGAGGGCCACGGCTATTCGTCCTCCTCGAAGCGCACCGCGCGCTCGTCGAAGTAACGCCACACGTCTTTTCGTCGGATACGGAAGTTCTTACCGACCCGAATCGCGGCGAGTTGTCCGGATTTGATGAGGCGGTAGACGGTCATGTTGGAGACGCGCATTAGCTGCGCGACCTCACCGACGGTGAGGAGCGGGTCGTCGAAGTCCCGTCCCGGCATGCTTCGTGCCTTTCACTTGGCTCCCACCCCGGCGATGGAAGCTGCCCCCCTAGTGCTCAGGGGGTTCCCTATTGAACAATCTTTAACACAAGTGGTCAATAGGCTCATTCGGCCCGGGTAATGCTCACCTTTAGAATTACATGGTCGTTATTAACCATAGTTAACAAGAGGCTCCCAAAGGCACAACCGGACCCGAGCGCTCGTCCGCGCACCGCCCTCCCGGCCTAGTGGTCGATCTCGCTCCACCCGCTGGGAATGGCGGTGAGGAAGGGACCGGGCATGTTCTGGACCCAGCAGGGATCCATCGAGAAGGTGGCGTTTCCCATGACGCGGAACCCTCCTCGGGAGATGATCGTCCCGTTAAGAGTGGAGTTACCGGTGTAAGTGAGATCGCCGTCCAGGATCAAGGCCCCGTTAAGTTGCACGTCTTGTATCTCGACGCCGCCGCGCCGCACGACTATGACCGCTGAACGAGTGAGCTCGGGGTCGGTGGCATTGCAGCTCCACACGTTGGCGTGCCACTTGACGACGTTAGTCAGCGGGTCGCCGGTGAGAAAGTCGAAGTACACGACGAAGTTGTTGATTCCCGCCGCGAACAAGGGATTGATATGCCCGTCGCTCCACACCGATTGAAACGAAACGGTCTCCCCCAGCAGGGTGCAGGCCCCGGTTCCGTTTGCGATCGAGCAGTAGAGGCCGCCCTCTTTGGCGGCATCCCG
>JALZEK010000071.1 GCA_030862065.1 Actinomycetota bacterium
GTCGGTACCGCAGACGAGGTGGCGCGAGTGGTCGTCAGCCTCGCGTCCGATCGAATCTCTGGTCACGTCACCGGCCAGGTGGTAACCGTCGCAGGTGGGATGGAAGGCCGGGTGCTGCGCGATTAGCGGGTGCAGTGGTGCAGTGGTGCAGCTGCATCGCGTGCACCGCACCTTTTGAGATATGTATATGCCTCCTCAGAACCTGTGGTGACCGCGGTGACACCGGTGCACTTTGCATCCGGTGCAACCTGCACCGCGGGCACCGCAGTCACCACAGCGTTTCGGGGCCAATACCATGCACCTCGCGCTGGGGCAACGCCAGCCGGCACTGGAACAATCACAAGACCCGGGCGCCGAGCGCACTTGCGACCAGTTCCACGGCGAGGCCCCCGGTCGCGTTGGCGTTGTCGTATATCGGATTGACCTCCACGATCTCAAGGGAGCTCATCAGGCCCGATTCGGCGATGAGCTCCATTGCCAGGTGAGCCTCCCTGTAGGAGAGCCCACCCCTCACCGGCGTTCCCACTCCCGGAGCGATGCGCGGATCGAGCGCGTCCACGTCGACGGAAACGTGAACGAAATCAGGTCCCGCAGCGGTCTCCACAGCCTCGTGCATTACCTCAGCTATCCCGCGCCTGTCGATTTCGGGCATCGTCAAGACTTTGAGTTTCTTGTCCTCAATCAGCTCCTTCTCCCCGGCGTCGAGCGACCTGACTCCGACGAGCACGACGCGCTCGGGGTCCAGCCATGGAGGCGGCGAAAACCCATCAATCTTGAAGCCGCAGGCCCCGAGGGCCGCGGCCAGGGGCATACCGTGGACGTTCCCGGTCGGAGAGGTGTCCGGTCGGTTCATGTCGCCGTGGGCGTCCACCCAGATCACTCCACCGCTTCCTCGGTCGGCGTGTAGCCCCGCCAGCGTTCCCATGGCAATGGAGTGGTCGCCTCCGATCAGAAGAGGGACCCTTTCCGCCTCGAGTATCGCCACAACCCGTTTACCGATCTGGGCGCAGGTCGCCAGGATCTCGGGCAGATAACGAGTCCTCTCGTGGCGCAGGGTCGCGCGTTCGGGCATCTCGGCGACAACGTCTCCGTAGTCGACGACGTCGACCCCGAGTTCTTCCAGGCGTTCATACAGTCCCGAATAGCGGACGGCGCTGGGACCCATGTCAACCCCGCGCCGGGTCGTGCCGAGGTCCATCGGCGCGCCCAATATCCCGACCTTGAGTTTCGCGGTAGCTGAATCCATGAAACGATCCTTGCATGAACGAGAACAAGCCCGTTGCCGTGATAACCGGAGCTTCCGCCGGGATCGGCGCAGCTACGGCGATCAAACTCGCGGACGCCGGCTACGACGTCGTGCTGGGAGCGCGGCGGGTAGACCGTCTGAAGGACGTGGCCGAGCGCTCTGGGGGTCGCCCGCTTTATCTGGACGTGACGAAGAATCGATCCGTCGAAGAGTTTGCCTCGCAAATCGATCGCGTGGACGTTCTGGTCAACAATGCGGGGAAGGCCCTGGAGATGGAAACGGTCGGCGAACTCCCGGAAGAGCACATCCGAGAAATGTGGGAGACAAATGTTCTGGGAGTACTTTTGGTGACGCGTGCACTCTTGCCGAAGCTCGAATCGGCCCACGGCCATGTCGTCAACGTGACCTCGACCTCCGCTTACGAGATATATCCCGGGGGAGCCGGTTACACCTCCACAAAGCACGCCATGCGCGCCGTCAGCAGGACACTCCGCTTTGAGTTGTTGGGAAAACCCATTCGCGTTACCGATGTAGCGCCGGGATTGGTCGAGACCGAATTCTCGATGGTTCGCTTCGCCGAGGACCGGGATCGCGCCGCAAAGATCTACGAGGGAATCACTTGCCTTACCGGCGAAGACGTGGCGGAGTGCATCGCATGGGCCGTAACCAGACCGCCGCACGTGAACGTGGACGAACTAGTGGTGAGGCCGCTCGCACAGTTCTCCGCTACGGTGATCGCGAGGTCTCCCGATCCGTCTCACTGAGGGGCTCTTCTTTCTCCGATCCGCCCGCGACCTCCCGTTGTCCTCCCGCGCGAGGTAACTCCGGGCCTTCCTCGGGAGGAGGGATCACCAAAGAGAGGACGGTGGTTAGCGTCAGGGCGGTCACTATCACGATGAGAGACAGCCAGATGGGTATCGCGATGTGGCCGTCGCCGTGCTCTGGGATGCTGCAGAACACTCCGGCGGAGCCACAGGGCACCGCTTCCGCCAGCATCTTCAACCCCACAAAACCGAGGACGAAGCCCAAACCGTAGTTCAACA
>JALZEK010000101.1 GCA_030862065.1 Actinomycetota bacterium
GTACGCGCGCTACGCGTACCAGGCGACGCGCCGCCAGCAGATCGACATCGCCGAAAGGGTGCTCGCGGTCCAGGGTCCGAAGGCGTGGCCCAACTGTTTCACGCCGCTGCCGGTGGACACGGAAGAATAGACCGGCGCTCTACTCCTGGACTTGAGCGAAAGTCCCGAGCCTCAGAGATCAAGTTCACGATCGACTCCCACGTCATAGACCACGCCTCCGTTCTCAACGCGCGCCGAGGGATGAAACCTGTGGGGTTGGCGATTGTTTTCGTCGACGAGATGGATCACCGTTATGCCGCGCGCAACAAGCGAGTCGGAAATCAACCGCCTGTGGCATTTCCACCACAGAGTCTCCGCGCACATGACGGCGAGCGCCGGCCCGGCTCGGGCTTCCGCGATCAATCCCTCCAGAGCACGGCGGAAATCCTCTGTGTCCATGTGGTCGGCGTAGGCCTGAAAGGAGGAGCTGCGCCACGCGGCGTGGCGCGAGGGGCCGGGGGATGGGTTTCTGCGGCCCCCCAGCTCCTCTCCTCGCCACTCGTAGCCGACACCCCTATCCGGAAGCCATCGCTCGAGCGACTCCCGGGCAAAGTGGGGATGGCGCCGCGATCCGGGGAACCGGCGGACGTCGATCAATCTCCCGACACCGACCGATGCCAAAACACTTGTGAGCTCGTCGATCGACCGGTTTCCGTGACCGACGGTGTACACGGTGGGCGGCATCGATCAGCCGACGACGGCTCCCGGCTTCACCTCCGGTTCCACCTGCAGCAAGCGCACGGTGCCGTCGGGATCGTAGGTGCCGAGGATCAAGAACTCGCTCGTGAACCCCGCTATCCGTTTGTTACCGAGATTGATCACGCCGACCACCAGCCGTCCGAGAAGATCGTCTCTGGCGTAGTTCTTGATCTGTGCTCCCGTCCGCAGGTGGCCTATCTCTGGCCCGAAGTCGACCGTGATCTTCCACGAGGGATTGCGCGCCTCGGAGAAGTCGACGACGTCGACGACGCGGCCGGCGCGGATGTCCAACGCAAAGAACCCGGCCGCTCCGACGACCTCCTTGCGGGGAGCCACCGGGGTCGGATCGTGACCGGATCCTTCGGAACTCAAGTCCCTTAGGCTACCGATGCCGTATGGAGGTCCCCCCTTCGCTTATCCAACCGAGACCCTTCAGGAGCCGATGCCGGAACTCCCCGAAGTTGAGTCGGTCAGGCGTCAGCTGGACCCCGAACTATCCGGCCGCGTCGTCGAGGACGTCTGGTACGACCCCCACCCCGCGCTACCGAGGCAGTTCCAGGGGCTGGAACGGCTCCCCGGCCGGAAGGTGGCCCGGGTCGATCGCCGCGGCAAGTTTTTGATCTCGCCACTGGATGAGGGACTCGAACTGGTCATGCATCTGGGGATGACGGGGGCGTTTCGTTTCGGCTACGACGATCCCCACGTGCGCGCCAGGATGTGGCTGGACGACGGCCGTGAACTCGCTTTTCGTGACGCTCGAAGGTTCGGTCGCCTTGCGCTCGTGGAGGCGGGCCGCTACGAGGCCATTCCGACGCTCGCCCGTCTCGGCCCCGAACCCCTCTCCGACGAGTTCGATCCAAATCGCTTCGTCTCGGCCCTAAAAAGGACGAACTCGCCGGTCAAACCCTTCCTGCTGTCTCAGCGGCCGGTGGCCGGAGTCGGAAACATCTACGCGGACGAGGCCCTGTGGCTGGCGCGCATCCACCCCTCCTCGCGGCGGGTCGGACCCCGCAGAGCCCTGGCCCTGCACGACGCGATCAGAAGGGTCCTCAGCGATGCGATCGAGCGGGAGGGGACGACCTTTCGCGACTTTCAGATGGTAGGCGGCGAGGCCGGTCGGAACGCCTCCTTCCTCGTGGCCTACGGGCGGGCCGGGTCGGCCTGCCCTCGCTGCGGTTCGCTTCTGAAAAGGATCGTTCTGGGGGGTCGGAGCACCACCTTTTGCCCCCGTTGCCAGCGCAACTAGCTCCGAATCAGTTCGGGTACCCCAACGATGGCCGAGGAGCGGGTATCCCCGGAGGAAGCCTCCGCAGACGGCAAACGAAGCGAAGCTTCGGATGTCGTCGAGGACCGCGACGGAGGGGATGCCCGCCCGCAGGTCGGACCTAAGACCGCGAGACAGGCGACACATACCAGTGGGGCATGTTTGCCCTGCTTGGGGGGCAGGAAACCGCCTGGTTTCGCCCGAAATAGTCACAAAAGGGACACCTCGACTGCGCATAGGGGGAATCACATGACCGGCGCACGATTCTGGTTCCGTCTCCTTCCGGCCGTCTTGACCGCCTCGCTCGTCGGATTTGCCTCGGTTCCGGTCGGGGCCCAGAGCAAGCCGAGCAAGATACGCATCATCCGCGACAAACACGGAGTGCCCCACGTCTTCGCCGACGACGAGGAAGACGCTTCTTACGGGGTCGGTTATGCCCTGGCCCAGGACCGCCTCTGGCAGATGCACGTCTTCCGTCACATCGCCAAAGGTCGCCTTTCGGACATCCTGGGACCGATAGTCGTCGACATCGACAAGACGGTTCGCTTTTTCACTTACACCGAAGAGGAGCGCGCCGCGCGCTTCAAGACCTATCCGTCGCAGATCAAGAAAAGTCTCGAGGCATTCGTCGACGGTATTAACGCGTGGATAGACGAGATCCGGTCCGACCCGTCCTTGATGCCATTCGAGTTCCAGGAATACGGCGAAACTCACAAGCTCGATGACTGGACCGTCGACGACAGCCTCGCTCTTCAGGACGTTCTCATCCTGGCGTTTGGGTCTGGAGGTGGCAACGAACTAGAACATGCCGGCCTGCTCGACGCGCTCGTCGAAAAGTTCGGGAAGAAGAAGGGCGCGGCCGCCTTCGACGATCTCGTTCTCAAAACCGATCCCGATACTCCGCTCACGATCCCTCGTGACTACAAGTTCGCAAAGCGTTCCACGGGCGCGAGAACAAAGGATGCCCAGAAGCGGCGCTCCCTTGAAGACGACGCGCGGCTCGGACTCGAAGAGGATGGCGGCGGCACGGTCGCGCCCGGCGATGCGGCGGTGGGTACGTTGGAGCAGATGTCTCTGGTCCCCGACGTCGGCGCGGCCCTCAAAGACCTGAAGTCGCTGCAGAAGGGCCTGGACGCGCTCCAGTACATATTCGCTTTCGGCTCGAATGCTCAGATCGTGGGGCCGAAGCTTTCGAAGTTCAAGAACAGCCTGCAGACCGGAGGACCACAGGTCGGCTATCTATTGCCCCAGTGGCTGGCCGACTTCGGCATTCACGGGGGATCTTTCGACGCCACCGGCATGACCTTCGCGGGGGCGGGACCAGCCGTGCTTATCGGACGAGGCGACGGGTACGCCTGGACCACGACGACGGGAGCTTCTGACCTCACCGATACCTACGTGGAGAAACTCAATCCCGAGGATCCCAACCAGTATCGATTCAAGGGTTCGTTCGAGGAAATGCAGTGTCGGTCGGAGACCTATACGTTCAAGGGTGTCCCCTTCGATCAAGAGGACGTCTGTCGCACCCGTCACGGTCCGGTCGTGTCGGTGGATGAGGAAAACAACGTCGGGTACTCACTGAGGTACGCGTGGTTCAACCGCGAAGGCCAGACGGTAGAGGGTTTCTTCGAGTTTCAGAGCTCTCGCAGCCTTCAGGATTACGCAACGTTTGCCAATTACCTGGCTTCAAACCACAACATGTTCTATTCGGACGACGAGGGCAACCTCGCGTACTGGCATCCCGGCAACCACGTCGTGAGGCCCAGAGGGATAGATATTCGCTTGCCGCAAGATGGGACCGGCGGATCCGAGTGGAGAGGCCTTTTGCCCGTAAAGAAGGTTCCGCACACCGTGAACCTCGATAGAGATTGGCTCGTCAACTGGAACAACCAACCCTCGTCCGGCTGGCAGCGCGAGAGAGCGCACCCCGCGCTCGACAACGCCATCGACCTCGCCACAGCCCTCAATCCTTCGGGCAGGCCTCTCGACGATCCTCTCGGCAAGGGGAAGATCGGCGGTTCAAAGAGGCTCGGCTTCGAGGACCTCTCGGCCAATCTTCGCTACGCGGCCTTCAAGCACCACCGCCACACCTACTTCAAAGAGTTCCTTCCGAGAAAGGCGAAGGGAAAGCTCGAGACGGCCGCACTGAAGACCGTCAAATCCTGGAACGGCTTTCTGACCGACATCGGGGAGGGTGAGTACCACGCCGGAAAGACGATCCTCGATCGCTGGGTTACCAAGATGAGGGCGGCCGTCTTCGACGACGATCTCGGGGAGGACCTGGTGAGCTGGTCGAGCGAGAGCCTGCTGTGGCACGCCATCAATCGAGACGACCGACTGAGGCTGAAGTTCGACTGGCTGGGAAAGTCATCGGCCAAAGAGGTCATCTCGAAGGCGTTCTCGGACGCGGTGGCAGAACTGGCGGAGGAATTCGAGAGCGAGGATCCCCAGACCTGGCGCGAGGAAGTGCAGATGCAGCACTACCAGCGATTGAACGCCGATCTGTTCACCGACCTCCTCCAGGGCGAGCTGGGCGGGAACTCGGGCGATTCCGGGTGGCCGGGCGACGTCGCCGACCACATCAGGATGGACAGGGGCACCTACAACCACGTGGTCGTGTATGGACCCCCGGTGCGACGCGGACCGCTCGGACAATCAAAGGTCGAAGCCGGAAGCGTGATCCCTCCAGGCCAAGGTGGGTTCATTACCCCATGGGGGGAGGAGGGCCCGCACTACGAGGACCAACTCGATCTGTACACGAAGTGGAAGTACAAGCCGATGCCCATGACCCTCGACGAGGCGAAGAAGGTGAAGGAGTCTGAGGAGGTAATCGAAAGGGAGGACGACGAGGGCGGTTAGCCCTTGACGACTCCGACGGGCCTCAGCCGCGCCACCACCCGAGAGAGATGCGCGCCCTCGCACGTCTCGACGACCTCGGTTGCGTCCTTATAGGCGTAGGGGGCCTCCTCGGTGAGGAGTTTCATCTGTGAGCGAGCGAGCGTAATGCCTTTGCCCTCGAGCTCTTTCTTGAGATCCTCGCCCTTCATCTTCTTCTTGGCCGCGGTCCGGGACATCGCTCGACCCGCTCCGTGACAGGTCGAAGAAAAGGATCGATCCCGGGCCTCGTCCATTCCGACCAGAACAAACGAGGGGCTTCCCATCGATCCGGGGATAATCACGGGCTGCCCGACGTCTTTGTACCGGTCGGGGATCTCCGGATGACCCGGTCCGAACGCACGTGTCGCTCCCTTGCGGTGAACACAGAGCCTGCGGGTCCGTCCCTCGATCTCGTACTCCTCCATCTTGGCGAGGTTGTGAGAGATGTCGTACACCAGCGACATGCCCATCTCGCGCGACTTCCGGCCGAAGACCTTCATGAAGGCGCGCCGCGCCGAATCCGTGAGTACCTGCCGGTTGGCGCGCGCGAAGTTCCCCGCGGCGTCCATGGCCCCGAGGTAGCTCTCGGCCGATTTGTGCTGGATGGGGGCCGCGGCGAGCTGGCGATCGGGCAGAGAGAAATTGAATTCCGACGACAGCCGGTCGATCACGCGGAGGTGGTCCTGACAGGTCTGGTGCCCTATGCCGCGTGAGCCCGAGTGGATCATGACGCAAACCTGACCTTCGAACAGACGCATTGCTCGCGCCGCGTCGGTGTGGCGAATCTCATCGACCACCTGAATCTCGAGGAAGTGATTACCCGCGCCCAGACTCCCGAGCTGCGGCGCCCCCCGCTCGATCGCCCGATCCGAGATCCGTTGTGGCTCCGCGTTTGGAAGCACGCCCTCGTCCTCGGTGAGCTCGATGTCCTCGTCCCAGCCCGCTCCCTTTGCCACGGGGAAACGCGACCCGTCCTCGAGAACCGTCATGACCTCAGAGCGGCTCAGCGGCATCCGGCCCTTCTTGCCGACGCCGCGGGGCACCTCTCTTCCGAGCGTGTCCACGAGCTCTCGCATCCTCGGCCGCGCGTTGGTTTCGAATTCAAGATCCGTACGCACGAGCCGGACGCCACATCCGATATCGAAGCCGACTCCGCCCGGCGACACCACCCCGTCGCCGTCCGCGTCGGTGGCTGCCACTCCCCCGATGGGGAACCCGTAGCCCCAGTGGATGTCAGGCATCGCCAGCGAAGCTCCGACGATCCCGGGGAGTGTGGCGACGTTGGCGACCTGTTCGATGGCCCGGTCCTCGACCGCCTTTGCGAACAAGTCCTCGGAGGCGAAGACCCGGCCGGGGACCCTCATCCCCTCGGCGAAGCCGACCGGCAACTCCCAGACGTAGTCCTCAATCCGCTTCGGCTCCATCAAATGCAACCTAACTCCGCGTCAGACGTCGAAGAAGACCCGGGCCGTCCACCCTCCATCGCTGGGCCCGACCTCAAGCTGGTGGTAGGTCACCGCCTTTATCTGCACTCCCTCGGTGGGGGCTACGGAGAACGGCGCCACCTGGATCCGGCCCCGGACGCCCTCGTGGGCCACCGAGGAGACGTCCACGTCCTTGATCGCGTGGTTGCGGGAGTCGTGCACGTAGAGGACCTCGCCGAGCCAGTCGACGAGCATCGACCCGAGGTCGCCCCCTCGGTCGCTATGTCTACCTCCTCGCCCGGCCCGGGATCCCAGGCCCCGGCGATCTCGGCCATTCCGCGGGCCGCCTCGGCAAACACCTCCTCCAGGGTAGGGCCCTCGGCGAGTAGGCCCACGTCCGCGGTGTGTTCGAGGATCTCGAAGGCCACGACTAGGAGAATGCCAGGTTCTCGACGTCGCGCCGAGGATTGGGCGTCCCTGGAGGAAAAGAATTGCCGCCGACGCCGGAGGCGTCGCCAGTACCTAACCCGGCGTAGCCGTGCCTTCCGCAGGCGGTAAACGAAGCAAGCTTCGGACGCCGTCGAGACCGCGACGGAGGGGATGCCCAACCGCAGGCGTGAAGCGACAGACTCTGTGTGCTGACTCTCCGTGGCCACGTGTCGGCAATTTCGCTCACCTGTCTTTTAGGGTGGGTTCAGCCACTAATGACTGCCTCAACTTAATGAGTCCACGGGCTCCACTTTCTTCGATACACCGGGCGGGCATGTACCAGGGCGAGGGGCGTCGACCGCTTCCCCAAGACGAGCGGATGAGGCGCATAGCAGCCCGCAGGCGCGCCGCCCGCCGGCGCATGTACGCTCGCCGCCGGAGGACTGCGTTCTTTTTGACGCTCGTTATCGGGGGGCTCGGCGTGTACAACTCGTTCGAGCACGGCGAGGGAGCTGCGGGAGAGCGGCTGGGGCTCCAGCCGGGTGGAGTTGAGGCGGCCGGCGGACGAACTCCGTCTCCACAGGGAACCGCCGAGGGGCCCGAATACCCCATCAAGCACATCGTTTTCATCGTCAAGGAGAACCGGACCTTCGACAACTACTTCGCCCGCTATCCGGGAGCCGAGGGTACCGACACCGGCATGACGTCGACCGGCGAAGAGGTCGAGCTCTCGGAGGCCACCGACATCCTGGAGCCGGACCTGGGCCACTCCTTTACCGATGCGGTCGAGGGGATCAACGGGGGCCGCATGGACCGGTGGGACCTGGTTACGAACGGTGAGACGCTCAACGGCTACTCGTCGTTTACCCGCGAGGGGCTCCCGAACTACTGGGCCTATGCCGACAACTTCGTGCTCGGCGACCACATGTTCTCGTCGATGTACGGCCCCACCTTCCCCGAGCACCTCTACACCGTGGCCGCGTACGCGGGCGACGTCGTCGGCAATAAGAACGAGACGTCGACCGAGGGGGGCTACTGCGGCGATCCCAACGAGACGGCTCCTCGGTTCAAGCAGCCTCTGAGAGAAAACGAAAAAGAGGAGATCATGCTCGCCGAGGAAACGGCCTACGACCCGGGCGAGGAGTTCGACTTCTCGGAGATCACCCAGTATTGGGAGAGCGTCCGGGCCTGCTTCGACTTCGAAGTGATCATGGATCAGTTAGAGGAGCGCGGTATCTCCTGGAAGTACTGGGCCGCGGACGGCTCGTGGATGAACGCACTGCTGGCAATCGAGCACATCTACAACGATCCGAAGTTGTGGGGGCCCAAGGTGCAGGACCCCCTTCCGGAGGTGGGAGAAGAGGCCTTCTTGGAGTCGATCGAGAAGGAGAAGCTGAAGCAGGTCACCTGGGTCGTTCCTCCTCCGGGAGAAAACGAACACCCGGGGGGCCCGAGCGTCTGTATGGGCGAGAACTGGACCGTCCGTCACGTGAACGCGATCATGAACTCGAAGTACTGGGAGGACACGGCGATCTTCCTCACGTGGGACGACTTCGGCGGCTTCTACGACCACGTTCCTCCGCCCCACGTCGATCACATGGGACTCGGCCCCCGCGTGCCTTTCTTGATCATCTCGCCGTGGGCCAAGGAGGGCTACATCGACAAGACGGTCTACGAGTTCTCGTCGGTCCTAAAGTTCATCGAAACGATCTTCGGACTGGAATGCATGACCGAAAGAGACTGCAACGCGTCCAACATGTTCAACGCGTTTGACTTCGAACAGACACCCGATTTCGAGGGACGCAAGCTGTTGTTGGAGGAGCGCGAATGCACGGGACTGCCGAAGAAGACGGAGGCCGCCTACAAGAAATACGGGGGCAAGGCCTTCGTGGCCTTAGGCGACTGAGTTAGTCCGCTCCCTTGTCGGGATCGCAGACATCCGGCACGTTAATTGTGTCGCCGGCCAGTAGCTGTTCTTCTTTGTTGGCCCGCGAGATACAGGGCCCTCCGCTGGGATCCCCGAAGAAGTCCTCTGAGATACCGACGTAGGTATCGCCTTGTTTGACCACGTACTCGCGAACCACGCCTCCGCCGTCATCGGTGTCGTCCTCCCCGTCTCCCTGACCGTCCGTTTCCTCTTCGGTGGGGCTGGTCGTGAGGGTGGGACCCGGAGAGGGCGACGCCCCGAACTCCACCCTTTGCTCGAGTTGTTCGATCTCGTCGTTGGCAGCGGCGAGCTGCTCGCGCAGCTCGGTGACCTCGTCCGCAGAATCGTCGGGCGCGCTCGCCCGACCGATCAGAAACGCGAGAAGCAAAACCCCCGCCAGTGCGAGGACGCGGCCCCAGTACAGCTTCGGCGAGCCCTCCTCATCGTCCCAATCGAGGCCCGGTTCGGGCTCTCCGGGTTCGAGCCGCCTCGTCGGGTCGTAGTCGTTCACCTAAGAACTCTCCTGTCTGCTACCACAGTCATCTCAGCGTAGACGGTTTCTTGTGGGCCTAC
>JALZEK010000124.1 GCA_030862065.1 Actinomycetota bacterium
CCTCGGCGGCCCGCTTTCTTGTGACGCCTCTTTAGGGCTCGGCGGTTTTGGTCTCGGCCCCCGACCACGCCGGGCACATCGTCTGGAAGTGACACCCCATGCAGAAGGGCGAGGGCCGGGGCCGCCAGTCGTTCGTGGCGACGGCTCGCCGTATCGCTTTGCCCAGGGCGATCATCTGGCGCTCGTAGGCCTCGAGCATTCGGATGTCCGGGTTGAGGGTGAGCACGGCGGGATCGTTGAGATAGACGAGCCGGATCTCCCTCGGCATAACCCCGAACGAGCGCCAGCAGACGAGGGCATAGAACCTCAGCCCGAAGAAGGCGGTCAGCTCTCGGGACTCGCCCGGCACCCTGCCGGTCTTGTAGTCGGTCAGCACCCACGACCCGTCCCGGCGCACCTCCAATCGGTCGATGATTCCCCGCAGATGTAGATCCTCGAGCTCGTACTCCACCCACCACTCGAGCCGCCGAGGGTCGGATGCGCTCGGGTCCTCGAGTCGGAAGAGGTTGTTGAGCAGCCTGCGCCCCTCGGCCAACCAAGCCCGTTCCTGACCCGGCTCGAGCTCATCGGGACGGAACTCGGGATCCTCTCGGAACTCCCTCCAGACCTCCTGCAGCAACTCCTCGGCCCGCTCCATCGTGCGGTTGCGAGCGTCCTCGGCAAACAACCGCTCGAGCGCGAGGTGTACGAGCGACCCCCGGGCCGCCCCCTCGGAGACGGGTTCCTGAAGGTTGTCGATCGAGCGGTACTTGAAGAGTTGCGGGCAGCTCTTGAAGTCGGACGCGCTCGAGGGCGAGAGCTTGAGTCGGAACTCCTCCATGGGAAAAACCTAGGGGCGCGACCCCTCGAAGGGACGGATTTCCGGCTCGCCTCCCGCGCCGACTGGTGCCTCAGTTACGCATAGCGCCGCTCAGCCACCACTCGGCCCCGAAATCCGGCCACGGGTCATGTCCCTCTGCCGACTGGTGCCTCAGTTACGCATAGCGCCGCTCAGCCACCACTCGGCCGAAGGCGGGCGCGTTAGAAGGTCGCCAGGAACTCGGCGAGGGCCCCGTTGAAGGCCTCGGGGCCCTCGAGGCTCGACAGGTGGCCGGCCTCGGGTATCGCGATCAGTTTGGAGTTCGGCAGCTTCTCGTCCATCGCCTGAGCCGCCGTCGGCGGAGTGATGGCATCCTCCTCGCCGACGATGACGAGGACCGGCACATCTATGGCGGCCAGATCTCCGGTCGAGTCCGGGCGGTTCTTCATCGCCTCGAGCGCTCCGACGAATCCCGCGGCCGGGTTATCCATCAACTGCTTTGCGCGATCGACGACGTCGGGCTTATTGGACCTGGTCTTTTCCGAGAGAAGAGCCTGGGTCAGCGCCTCGATCAAGCCCTCAGTGCCTTCGGACCGCACCAGGTTCTGCTGGTTCGTTCTCTTTTCGACCCCCTCCGGCGGGTCGGGTTCGGCGCGGGTGTCTGCCAGCACGAGCCCCGCGACCGAAGACGAGTACTTGCGCCAGAAGGCAAACGCTATGTATCCGCCTATCGAGAGGCCCGCCAGAACGATCCGGTCGAGTCCGCACGCGTCCATGACCGCTTTCAGGTCGTCGGCGAAACCATCCATCGTGTAAGCGGAGGGGTCATCCGGTGCATCGGACCCGCCGAATCCCTTGAGGTCGGGCACGAGCAACCGGTAGCGATCGCCGCAGGTTTGGACCTGGGACTCCCACATCGCACCGTTTAGAGGAAAGGCGTGCACCAAAAGCACCGGGGTCCCGTCTCCCCCGGAGTCGTTGTAGCTGATGGCCGTTCCGTTCGACTCGGTCGTGGGCACGATGACCTCCTTTTATCGATGCAAACGGTGGTCAGGATACGGGACGGGCCTAGCCCGAGGCCTGATCGGGCCTGACTATGCCTAGTTTTGGTTTCTGCTTTTCCACCGGGCAGGGGATGTAAATCGAGAAGGCCGTTCCCTCGCTCGAGGAGGTGAGGTCGATCCTTCCGTCCATTGCCGCCACCAACTGGCTGACCACGTACAGGCCCAGGCCGACTCCGTCCCGGCCGGCGGCCGTCTCCTCGATGCGGCTGAAGGCCTCGAACAGCTGGCCTCTCTTGGCCGGCGGGATCCCGGGTCCTTCGTCGGCCACCTCCAGGAAGAGCCCATTGTCGGTCGGACGGCAGGTGACCCCGACGCGCGTCCTCTCCGGGGTGTACTTGTAAGCGTTTTCGACGAGGTTTCGGATGATCTGACCGAACCTCGACGAATCGATCTCGGATCTGACCGGTTCGACGAAAAGCTCGAGTTGGTGATCACGTCGTTTGGACGCGGCGGCATCAATCGCCTGCAGCACCGCGTCGTTGATGTCGGTCCACTGCGGATAAAGCGCGACACCTCCGGACTGCAATTGAGAAGTGATCTGGAGATCGTCGACCAGGCGCGCGAGTTGCCGGGCCTGGGAAAGAACCATTGCCTCCATATTCTTCTTCTGATCGGGGTTCAACCGGTCACCGTGCTTGCGAAGTGTCGACATTCCGGTGAGGACCGCGGTGAGGGGGCCGCGAATCTCATGGGATGTAACCGCAAGAAATCGATCCTTCAGTTGGTCGAGTTCGGCGAGTCGCAGACCCTGTTCTCGAAACGCGAGGTTCTGTTCGTGCCAACTGTCGGCCATCGAGCCGGTGATCCCGGCGACGAGGCACGAGAAACCCACCAAAAATACGTAGGTCGGATAGTCGAACGGGTCTCCGGTGTATTCAGCGCGTCGCAGGCTCTGCGGAATGAAGAAGAGAGCCACGAGCAGTGCCCCCATGACCGCGCCCCTGAGCCTGTACCTCATGGCTCCGTCCATGGGAACGAGAAATAGAAGCGCCCACGTCACGTACGGTTCCTCGTATGCGTAAACCCAAACGAAGCCCATGATCACAGTGGAGTCGAGAAGGAAACCGGCGAGCGCGACCTTAGAGTGATCTGCCTCCGGGGACAGCCTCGAGACAACCCACCAGAGAACGAGGTTCCCTCCGGCCAGCAAGATTAGAAAACTCCACGCCGTGACCTCGGTGAGGGTGTCCGGATAGGTCGGCTGGATGGTGAGGGCAGTGACGCCGAAGGCGACCCCGAACCAACGCACGTAGATCATCCACTGCTCGATCCGCCTGGCGCGCTGTAGAGGGATCACCGGCTAATTATGCCGGGCCGTTTCGTCGAGTGGTCGCCCGTGCGGAATTATTCCGGTGGAATTACCAGTCGGCGGTCGTTCGGCGGAGGAGCGACGCATCTGATGCGGGATAAGAAAAGGGCCCCCGTTTGCGGGGGCCCTTTGCCTCGTTCGATTCCGGTTTAGGCGGCCGGCTTGATTCGGGCGTCCCGCCTGTGACCGATCACCTCGGCAACATGCTCGAACACCTTGGGTGTCGCGTACCCTGCCGCGGCGATCATCAGACCGGTGCCGACGTAGCCGAGACCCTCGGAGCGAACATCGATTCCCCACTGTGTAAAGAGCGAGAAGTCGAGCGCCCAAGCAACGCCTACACCAAGAATGATCGTGAGCAGCGTATGCACCTTCGAGAGATCGACGTACTCGTTAATCATGTCGACCAGCTTGAATGAGCCAATGCCGAGAAGAACGACGATTGCGAACTCGTACACCTGATTACCTCCTAGCCATGGCGAGACGGCCTTTCCGCCCCGTCAGGGTTTAGACGCCGCGGGGGGCCGTTGGTTACAGCCCCGTAATTCAGTCCCTTTCCTCCGTGGCCGCGTAGAGCCCGGCCGTGACCCCTAGAAGCACGGCGTCGAGGGCCGCGGCAACCGCATAGCCACGCCGGCCCGTACGGACGTAGCGGTAGAGAAATCCGCCAGAAGAGGTCGCCTTGGCCACGAGCAGTGGAGGAATCAACCTCGACCCCCCTGCCGAACTAGAGGCTCCCAGGGCGAGGGCCGCGATCGTGGCCATGTACGCACTGGCAAGGGCGTTGTAAACTCCGGCCGGTTCGGATTCGAGGGGGATCCCCCCGGCCATGCTCAAACTTTGCACGGCGGCCTTCGGTCTGACCGTGAAGTCGACCGCTCCGGCCGCGTAGATCACTCCGGTCGCTTTCAGCCACTTCGACAACAGTTTTTCGGCTCTGGTCAATGTTTGCCCTTCGCGCGGTGACTAGAAAACATAGCCCGTTAGGTTGGTTGTTGATCTTAGTCGTAGCCCTTCTGGACTAGTCTCGAAATGAAAAACGCAATTACTAGTCGTGAACGACAGGTTGCTACTTCGGGACTAGTTCATTGGCCTTATCAAAGATAGTCACTTCGTGCTATTTACGACTTTGGCCGGGGGACGCAGACTGTTTGGCAGGGCGGGGGTCCTAGTCGCATTCGCCGCCGCAGCCATCCGACGCGATGCCCGAGCGTCGGAGACTCCCGCCCCTTTTTTCTTCCTCTCGCCTTTACGGATCGATCGAGATCGAGAACAGCGTGTCCTTGAGTCCGACTGCGGATCTAAAAGACCAACCGCTCACGTACACCGTCTTTATCGTTCCCACGATCCGGATGCCTCCGGTGGAGTTCGGCTTCACAACCGTAACTCGACCCGAGACCCCGAGCGGATTCCTCGCCTGGACGCTCTGGACCGTTCCGACTCCAAATGCGGAGTTGAGTCGTTGCGTTAGTTCAGACCACGGCATCTTTACAACCCAGTCGTGGTTTGGGTTGGCTCCGTTGTCATCGCGAGGGTCGGGGACCCCCCGCAGGTAGGGAAGGGGAGATCCTCCCCAGACATTTTCATTGTTCTCGGTGTGTCCACCCGAGGACGAGTGGTACGACGCGATGATGGGCTGGCCGCCGTAGAGAATCACCAGATCGTTGGTCGAGTTCACCGCCGACGTCCAGTTCGTCCAGTACCGCCCCGACTCGACGCGCTTCGAATCTCCCGAATAAACCTGGTCGTAAGAACTGTCGTAGACCGCACAGTTGCATACGCTGCGGTGCTGCCCATCGTGAACGATGCGCCGGTACGCGTAAGTTCTACTCGCGATGACCTGAGCCCTCAGTGCTTCGATAGGCCAGGACGACGGCATCTCGGAGATCCCGTAGAGGTAATCCTGCATGGCAAGCGTGGCGATCGCGCGCAGGCACCTACCGCCCGCACAATCCGAGGAACTGTAGCTTTCGAATTCGAGCTTTCCAAGAGCGTAGGAGTGCCCTTCCTCGGCTACCGAAACGAGCGTTCCAAACTTCTCGTACTTCATCACCAGAGGCCGGGCGTCGTTGCCGAGTACGGCCGACCCTCGATGGAGGACCGGGACTCCGTTCTTGAAGAGCTTCACGCCGTAAGGGGCGGCGGGAACGATCCGCCAGGAGTCGGTGGAGTCGCCGGCGGCCACTCGTCCCCTGGACCCCTGGATCCTCAGGACGACGCGACCGTTTCCGGATTGGACGGGCGACGAGGTAATGGTGAGGAAAAGCCGTCTCTGGGTGATCCCCACCCTCACGGCCGGCACGTCCGCCTGGGCGAGGTCGACGCCCGTGTAGTAGTGGTGGACGATCTCTTCGGCCGAGCTTCCGGCCGCGGCCATCCCGAAGGCCCCGTATTGGGACATCCCCAGGCCGTGACCAAATCCGCCACCGACAAAGGTCACCGTCGGCTCGGCGGCGGCGGCCGGCAAGGACAGCGCAAGCCACGCCATGGCCACAGCCGCGACCACCGCGAATCTTGTTATTTGTCCGTGCCTCTTTCTGCCCATGCCGCTCCTGATCGACGCTCTTTTCTTTATCGACCGGACGATTGTGGTCCTGAACGCTCGGGACGTCGATTACCGGAGCGGCCGAGGGGCTCTCGCCCCAGGAGCCAGGCGTGGCCGCTGCTGGCGGTCCCTAAGCTGTACGACCTAATCACCCCGGCGAATGAGACGCCAAACCGCGACCTGATCGGGCGAACCGTGACCTTTGCCCGCGGCCCGCCGGGATCTGGGCCAAATAAGAAAGGGGTGGCCCGGAGGCCGCCCCTTTCTTTGCTGGCGTCGAGGTGGCTAGTCGGTTTCCACCTCGGTGCCGCCCGTGAACGTGTCGTCGGTCCCCGGGTCCTCGCCCCCGGTGTCGGAGTCCCCGTCGTGGGTATCGTCGGTGGCCGTGGCGGTGTCGCCCGTGCCCGTGTCTGTGTCCTCGTCGTCGTCCTTGCAGTCGTCTGCCCTGGCGTCGTCTTCGTCTTCGTTCTTGCGCCCATCTTTGTCGTCGTCCTCGTCACCGTCCTCTTTGCCGTCGTTATCGGAGTCGGGGTCGTGAGGATGCGTCCGGAAGTCGTTCTCGTCCTCGTTGTCGACACCGTCTTCATCGCCGTCGTCGTCATCGAAGCGGCAGTCCTCTTTGAGGTCGTCCTCGTCTTCGTTGTCTTTGCCGTCGTGATCCTTGTCCTGGTCTCCGTCCCTTTTTCCATTGTCGTTCTGGTCGGGGTCGTTGACCTTGGTCTTCATTCGGACCTCGTCGCCATCGTCGATCCCATCGTTGTCCGAGTCCTCGTCCTTGGGGTCGCCGGTGCGAATGAACTCCACGATGTTCTTGAGGCCGTCGTGATCGGGGTCCCCATGCGAGTTGGCCTTGCGCATGTCGAGCCCGTGGTGATGCTCCCACCGGTTGGGCATGCCGTCCCTGTCGAGGTCCTTCCTGGAGGCGTGAGACGGCAGTCCCGCCGCAACGAGCGTGTAAAACGCAGCCAGGGCGGCGGCCACCACCAAATAGACGGGCTTCCGGGAAGCGAGATTGTCGAGGTGCATGGGGCAGTCCTTTCGGTGCGGGTCGACAGACTCGGGCTTTCCGAGGCCTGGCTTGCGTCTCGCCGGCGGGGGCCGGGTCGCGCCTACGTACTTTCGGCAATTTCCTGGAAAAAATTGAGGGGAATTTCTGAATTCGTGCGGCTGGCAACGCGAAACGAGCTTCTGCGTCTGGTACTCGTCAGTCGTCGGCGCCGCCGGACAGGGGATCCTCGACGATCTCCCTCAGCCGCTCGAGTGCCGCGTTCGCATAGAGGCCGTCCTCTACCCGCTCGTCGAAGCTGTATTTGAGGACCGCCGTGCGGCGGGCCGTCACCTTTCCGTCGATCACGACCGGCCTCTCGTAGGTCCTTCCGATCACGCAGAAGATCGTGATGTTGCCGTACTCCCAGAGATGGTGATATGCGGCGTCCATCTTGAGGCTACCGAGGTTGGCAACGAACAGGCTTGCGTAAAGGGGATCGTTTTCTATGTACGAGCGGGGGAGCAGACCCAGCGCGTCGGCCCCTCTTTGAAGGGCCGTCAATCCGCGCAGAAGTACTCCCGGTGTTCTCAACAGGAGGTCGAGTTCCCTGTCGGTGTAACTCCGATCGGAGGATCTAGCAGCGCCGACGTCCTCGGCCATCTCCTTGACCATGATCCGAAACGGCTGATCCGGATCGAATCGTCGTTTGACCGCCACGATCGGCGCGTCGTCGGAGAGCTGCTTCTTCGCCGAGAACGAGATCCAGATGCCGTCTCTCTGCCACAGGCGGCCGCCTGCCACAAACCGATTGAGCCGGGGTCGCTCGTCGAGGACCCGGGCCGCCGCCCATACCACCAGGTGAAAGAGAGTGATCTTGAGACCGCCGTTGGCGCGGTTGAACGAGGAGATGAATTCCTCGGTTCGAGTGAGATCGACTTCTTGTCGGAAGTAGACAACAGATTCGTTTCGTCCGCGCATTACGTAAGGCATGATGCGGCGGGTTGCCGGAACTTCCCTGACCAGGGTCGCGTCGGCGCGACGCGTGCGCATCAGGCTTCTTGGGCTCGGTGCCTGTCCGGCCGAACGGGAAACGTTGCCCGCGCCACCTCGATCTCATCGAGATTGAAGACGACCGTGTAATCGTCGGCCGCGAACTCGAACTCCAGGTCGACCACTTCGTCCTCGAGGCGCTCGATGTGCTTCGGCGTGGCGAGATAGATCTCTCGGGGGGCACTTTCATAGAGAGTGGTCCCTCCGGGGGACTCGATTCTCCATTGCTCCGTAGTCGTTCCGTGGTCGTCCGTCCAACCCCTCATGACGAGAAAGGCTGCGGCGGGCCCGGGCTCCTCCAAAAGCAGAACCTCGCTTTGAAGTCCCGGATGCAATCGCCCTCCTCGGACGAGAAACTTCTCCCGGTCGATGACCTTCGCGTAGCTAAGTCGTGCCCCCAAGAATCAGCTCCTCTCCGCCGGACCGCGCGCCCCACGGGGCGGCTCACTAAGACTCGAAGACCTCGATGGAGACCCCCTGTTCGACCAGTTCCTTCTGAAGCTTCGCGAGCCCCACTGCCTGCACCGGAGCCAGCACGCCGGTCTCGTTGAAGTCCTCGTCCGCCATGTGAAGGGCGGCAGTGGCGAGGCATTCGGCGGTGAGCCCGTACACGTCCTTTCCCTGAATCACGACGTTACGCCTGTCGTTTTTCGAGACCGCCTCGGCCAAGATCGTCCACGGCGCGTCGCGGGCTTCGCCTTCGGGTCCTCGAACCGTTCGCTCGAGCAGGAACTCAAGTCCTCCCCTGACCGGAGGGATCCCGAGAAGAAGCCGCATCGCCGGCACGGTTTTGAGCGCGAGCTCTTGTGCTCTCCCGACGGTTCCGTATAGCCGAAGCGATTTGAGGTCGATGTGCAGCGGCGCGAGATAGCCCTCGGCAAGGGGCAGCGAAACCGATCTTTTGGGGCCGAGGGGGGCCGGCATGGGAGCCCACCGCGATTTTCGTCCGGTCTCGACAAATGACTCTGCGCCGTCTTCGATCCACCGTGCTCTGCGAGTCATGATGTGAAGGGTCGACTTCGCCGTGCCGGCCGACGGAGTCGCGGGTACCGCGTAGGTAAGGATCAGCTCCGGATCGTGCATTCCCTCGGTCGCGATCGTCGCCGCGACGTCGGAGGGGGCCTCGTCGAATCCGAGGGCCGGGGCCATGGCAATCCCCACAGTCTTGGCCTGGTCACTGCGGCGGGCGATGAGATCGGCGATGAACTCGCTTTCGCCCGTCGAGTCGACGTAGTGAACCCGTGCCCTGATGGCGGCCTCAACCGCGGTGTCGCCGAGCTGGATGAACGGACCCACACAGGTGATGAGGACTTTCACGCCGTCCAGCGCTTGGACCAGCGCGTCGGCGTCGCCCGCGGAGGCAATGCGGACATCGCTACACCCGGTCTTGTCCCCCAGCGCTTCGAGCTTTTCGGCGCTCCGTCCGCAAATGGCGAAATCGGCCCCCCGACGGGCCAGCGCGTCGGCGGTGAGTCGGCCCGTGTACCCGGTGGCGCCGAAGAGCAAGACGTCCGGCATGAGACCGAGCCTACAGGGGAGAGGGGGCGGCCGGGCGAGCCCGATCTGGTAGTACGTCGCTCGTGGCGATCACGCTCCATCTTGTGAGACACGGAGAGGTCGAAAATCCCAAGGGCATCATTTACGGACGTCTGCCCGGCTACAACCTCTCCGCTCGGGGCCGGCGCCAGGCCGAACAGGCGGCGCGAAAGCTGAGCGAGTCCGACCTCGCCCTCGTGTGGTCGAGTCCGCTCGAGCGGGCTCAGGAGACCGCGCAGGCGATCGCCTCCCCGCACGGTCTTCCCTTGAGGACCGACGAGAGGTTGCTCGAAACCGAGACCACGCTCGAGGGCCTGACCCGCAACGCTCTCGCGTTTCTGCGCTCGCCGCGGCACTGGTGGAGATTTCGCAACCCCATGAAGCCCTCGTGGGGGGAATCCTTTGACGACATCAGGACGCGCATGATGGCCGTGGTCGAGGACGTGATAGCCGAGTCCGACGGGCGAGAGGCCGTTCTTGTCTCGCATCAGACGCCGGTTCTGGTGGCGCGGCTGACTCTGACGCGTCGGCGGACGCCGCCGTGGCTCGGGCTCGTGCCCTGCGAAACGGGATCGGTAACGACTCTGGTTCTGGAGGGAACGAGAGCGGTGTCGGTCAGTTACTTCCGCCCTCCGGGCTGACTGCCGAATGGGCTCGGTGATTCCCGTCGCCCTGGACGCGATATTCGGGGTGGGAACAAAGTCGACCGCGATCCATCGCGGGGAAGAAGGGATCTACTGGCCGCTTACGGGCTCGTCCTCGGCTCGCTCTCCGACGACCTCGGTATCGAGCAGGGCAGAAGAACACACGGGACACACGGGGGTCTGATCTTCTTCGATGTAGACGGTCCTCTGACAGGTCGTGCAGAACGCGGTGAGAGCCACCTCAAGACGGTAGCCTGCTTTGTTTGATTAAGCAAAGAGGAGGTCGTTTCGGAAAAAGGGCCGGTGGCTGATTCCTACGACGCGGTCGTGATCGGGGCGGGGCACAACGGGCTCGTGTGTGCCTGCTATCTTGCCCGGGCCGGGCTCAGGGTCGTGGTCCTCGAGCGCAGCGATCGGATCGGCGGCGCGTGCGTGACCGAGGAGCTTTTCGAGGGCTTCAGAATCTCCACCGCTTCGTACTCGCTGTCGCTGCTGATGCCCGACATCGTGAGAGAGCTCGGCCTGGACCTCGAGATCCGGCCCAAGGATCCCTCCGCCTTCGCCCCACTGGACGGCGGAGGCGGGCTCTTCCTCTGGAACGACCGGGCCAGGGCGGCCGAGTCGATCGCCCGCGTGTCCGAGCGCGACGGCCGCGCCTACATCGAGTTCGAGGAGCTGTTCGAGGAGGCGGCCCGAAGACTGCGCCCCCTTCTTTCCTATCCGGCGACGAGGAAGCAGGTCCGGAGGGCGTTCCGCAAGTCGGAGGTCGAGGATCTCTTTGCCAAAACGGTGGACGGGTCGATCGCCTCGGTCTGCGAGGGCTACTTCGAGACCGAAGTCATGCAGGGTGTCATGGCCTCTCAGGGCATCATCGGCTCGGCCGCGGGTCCCCGCACGCCCGGGACGGCCTACATATTTCTTCACCATGCCTTCGGCACGGTTGCCGGTTCGTCGGGTGCCTGGGGGTTCGCGAGGGGGGGCATGGGGACCGTCACGGCCGAGCTGGCCCGCGTCCTGCGCGAAGCCGGCGGCGAGATCCGCCTCGAGTCGGAGGTGGCGAGGGTTTTGCTCGAGGAAAAAAGGCGGGTGGCCGGCGTGGTTCTCGACTCGGGCGAGGAGATCCAGAGCTCGGTCGTCTGTTCCAACGCCGACCCCAAGCGAACGATGGGATTCGTGCCGCGCGACGTGCTACCCCCAGAGTTCGCCGAGGACGTCGAGTTGCTGCCGACCGATGGGACCGTCGTCAAGGTCAACTGCGCTCTGTCCGGGCTGCCGCGGTTTACCGGGATCGAATCGTCGAACGGTCCCGGCCCGGAGCACACCGGGACGATTACGGTGGCCCCCTCGATCGACTACCTCGAAAAGGCCTGCCGGAGCGCCGCCGAGGGCAGGCCCGCAGAGGAGATGTTCTGCGAGGCCTGGATCCAGACCGCTTCCGAACCGGATCTCGCCCCCGACGGAAAACACACGCTCTCGATCTTTGCCCAGTACGTGCCGTACAAGTTCGCGGAGGGAACGTGGGATGAACGCCGGGACGAGATCGGCGACCTCGCGATCGGGACGCTCGAGCGCTATGCGCCGGGCCTGTCGGATCTGATCGAGGACCGGTTGGTTCTGGGACCCCCGGACCTGGAGGAGCGCTTCGGTCTCAGCGGCGGGAACATCTTTCACGGCGAGATCCTCCCGGACTGGTTGTTCGAGCGCCGGCCCGCGACGGGATGGCACCGTCACCGCTGGCCTCTTGCGGGCCTGTACCTCTGCGGATCGGGGGCACACCCCGGCGGGGGAGTGTGCGGGGCTCCCGGTAAGAACGCGGCGCGCGCCGTCCTGGCGGACGCCGTCGCGGCCCGCGACTGAGGCGCGCCGGCCGTCGCCTTGCCCCTCTCGACGTGATCCACCCCTGAAGAAAGGGGTGCGTGGGAGACCATGTCTGACATTTGCCCCCTGGTTGTATGACACGCCGAGGAGGACGATGGATCTGTCCTCAATCAAAGTGATGTCTTCGACGCGCTCGGATGCAGAAGACTAGTGCAGTCGCGTTCAGGGCAGCCGAGGAGCAGGCGGGCCTGCCCGCAGGCGCCCGACGTCGTACATCGCCAGGGACTTGTCAGACATTCCCCCGCCACACCATCACCAGCGGCCGCTAGGTAACCGTGCGTGAGCGAGTTTGAACAACTCGCGTTCGGGGAACGATCACCTCACCAAAGGAAGCAATTAAGGCGGGGTCGAAACCCCGCTAGGAGGTGACGGATGGGCATCGGAGTCAGCTTGTTCCTGATGGCTATCGGGGCCATCTGCTACTGGGCCCTGGAAGTAGATATCGCGGGAGTCGATATCGATGCGGTCGGTGTGATCCTGATGATCATCGGCGCCCTCGGACTGATCCTGTCTTTGCTCTTCTGGAGCAGCTTCGCACCGTGGGGCCGAAACCGCGAGACCTACGTTCGGGATAGAGACGTGGTCAGAGAGCGAGACGTCGTTTAGCACGCAACTGCTCTAAGCGCGGCCCGATTCCAGGGCAGCGGGGCAAAGGAAGAGGC
>JALZEK010000182.1 GCA_030862065.1 Actinomycetota bacterium
CACCGGGGGCTCCGAATCCTCGCTATCGAGCCTTGCAGGTGCCGATCAACTTCGAGGGCGTTCCGGTCATGTCTCAGGATTTCGTCGACGATGCTCATACCAACGATTTCGCGGTGCACGTATGGACGATTAACGACCGCGAGACGATGGAAGAACTCATCGATCTCGGCGTGGACGGCATCATGACCGACCGTCCCACGCTGCTGCAAAAGGTTCTCGAAGAAGAGACTGCCACCTTCGACTAGCCCTTGGTGGACGAGAGCGAGTCGGAAGAATTCAGCGTTCTTCGAACTCGTCGGGTGGACTTGGTCTCCATGCCGAATGCCCGGAACGAGACGTTGATCGCGGGGCCGATCACGATCACAAAGACGGCGGTGCCGATCCCGACCGAGCCCCCCAAAAGGGCACCGACGAGAAGCACCGATCCCTCTATGAAGGCTCGAGCGGTCCCGGCCGTCACGCCAAGCCGTCGGGCCGCTGCAAGCATCAGGCTGTCCCGGGGGCCGGCGCCAAGAGATGCCCCGATATACAGCGCCGTTCCCAGTGCTATTGCGAGAATGCCGGCGACCAGCCCCCCGACGCGAACGGCAAGCGAGGCAGCTCCCAGCGGATCCAGAAATCCGGTTGCAAGGATCGCGTCCGTAAAGGCGCCCACCAACAGGACGTTGGCGATCGTTCCCGGCCCCGGCTTGACTCCCAGAACGAAGCTGATCACGACGACGGCAACCGACACCGCTATGACGGCTCCACCGAAGGTAAGAGGAGTATGCAATCGGAACGCGTCGTGCAGGACGTCCCACGACGAAACGCCCAGATCCGCCTTGACCATAAAGGCGATGCCGCCGGCAAAGACGGCCAACCCAAGCAGTAGTCGAG
Organism: Actinomycetota bacterium; assembly: GCA_030862065.1. Lineage (GTDB taxonomy): Bacteria > Actinomycetota > CADDZG01 > CADDZG01 > WHSQ01 > JALZEK01. The sequence goes on from JALZEK010000182.1 coordinate 877, forward strand.
CCCAGCGAGCGAGAAGTGACCCCGTCGCCCATCCCGACGGCCGACTATCGCTTAGCCAGTGGGGAATGATCTCGTGCGCCCGTGCGCTCACGACTTGCTCCTGATCGCGGCTATCTCCAGATCCAGCTCGATCTTGTCGCCGACCAGGACTCCCCCGCTCTCGAGCACCTGATTCCAGCTGACCCCGAAGTCCTTTCGATTGATGGTCGCCTTCGCCGTTAACGAAAGACGCGGCCGGCCCTTCCAATCGGCCGGCACGTACCCATTCAGACCCACGTCGAGGATCACCGGACGGGTCACGCCTCGCACGGTGAGGTCGCCTGCCACGCGGGCGTGGTCCTCATTGAGGATGTCGATGGCGGTGGCGCGAAAGGCGATGTGGGGATACCTCTCCGTCGCCAGGAAGTCGTTGGTGCGTAAGTGCGTGTCGCGCTCCGCGTTGCCCGTGTTGATGCTTTTGGTGGCGATCGAGAGGGAGGCGTCCAGAGAGCCGTCTCCCAGTAGCTCAAAAGAACCCTCGAAGTCGTCAAAGCGACCGCGGACGGTTGAGATCATCATATGGCGGACGGAAAACCCGAGGGCGGAATGCTCCGGGTCGACGGCCCAACGCCCCTCGATCTCCGCGAGCACGTCCCTGTGCCGCTCGCCGATCCTGTTTTTGAGTAGAGCCATATCCTTCCTCCCTTTCATCGACTACTATCTATGATAGATGATAGTCTATGATTGATGAATGTCAATAGACTCCAAGATCATCGGCGAGCATCGATAATGAGGAGGTGAAAAAAGTCGAACGGATCGAGGACTGCTGCGAGCCGGTCCTTCACGCGCCCTTGGATGAGCTCCAGGCGGAGAAGATGGCGGATGCCTTCAGAGTCGTGGGAGACGCGGCCCGCCTCCGGATACTCAGTCTGATCGCCAGCAAGGACCCCGAGGAGAGCTGGGTCGGAGAACTCACCGACGCCCTGGGATTATCTCAACCCACCGTCTCCCATCACCTACGGGTTCTCCATGAGGCAGGGCTCATCGAGCGTGAGACGAGGGGGAACCGCACCTATTACAGCCTCGAGTGCGACCAGATAGAGCTACTTCACAAATCTCTCGCGCCTCGGAAACCCAAGGCCCGCCGACGGGCTAGTTAGAGGGCTCATCCCCCGCGTTGACATCTAGATCCAGCGCGCACGAGTTGATGCAGAAACGCTTGCCCGTGGGCCCCGGGCCGTCGTCAAAGAGGTGCCCGAGGTGGCCGCCGCACTGCGCGCACACGACCTCGGTTCGGCTCATGAACAGACTGTTGTCGGGCCGGAGTTCGATGTTGTTGGAATCCGCCGGTTCGGTGAAGCTCGGCCATCCCGATCCCGAATCGAATTTCGTGTCCGAGCTGAACAGCTCCGCCCCGCAGGCCACACACCGATAGGTTCCGTCATCCTTGACGTCGACGTACTTGCCGGTGAAGGGACGCTCCGTACCTTTACGCCTGAGGATCTCGTACTGCTCGGGAGTCAACTCCTCCTGCCATTGCTCTTCGCTCTTGATTACCTTTGCCACGGCTTTCCTTTCGTCTGACGACACCCTCCATTGTCTCGCTTAGGGAAGTCTTTGCATAACGGATCGGTGATCAAGGGGGCCGACCTTCCGCCGAGTGAGGGATTAG
>JALZEK010000154.1 GCA_030862065.1 Actinomycetota bacterium
GTGTAGAGGCTCCCGCGGAGGAGGCGGTAGAGGAACCTGCGGCCGAGCCGGCACCGGAGCCGGAGGAGGCGCCCGCACCCGAGCCCGCCGCGCCGGCCGCCGAAGCCGAGGCGCCGGCCCCCGAAGCGGAGGCACCGGCGGTCACCGAGGAAAAACAGGTGCCCGAGGAAGTGCCCGAGCAGGTGGCGGCGCCCAAGCCGGAGCCGCAGGCAGAGCCGGCCGCGCCGGCTGCCGCGCAGGCTCCAGCCGCCTCAGCTCCGGCCGAGCAGCCCGCGGCAGTGCAGCCGGTGCAGACCACGGGAGTGCTCCACGGAACGACGACGGGCACTCGCTTGCGACCGGAGGACGTAGTCACCACGGAGTCGCAGTTCGAAGGCCAAAAGGCAATGTACGAACGTAGAAAGCTCATCGACGACCTCGTTGCCAGCGGCGTTCCCGCCGTCACCGCGGCGGATACCGGCCGCCCCCGGTCGCCGTGGCTCGCACTTCTCTACATCATCATCCCGCTGGTCGTTATCGCTTATCTCGCGGGCCAGGAGAGTGCTTCGACGGAAACGGAATCCGGTGGTGGCGAGACCACCCAGACCGATGGCGGGGAGGGTGGCGGTCCCTCGGGGACAGACCTGGTGGCCGAGGACATCGCGTGGTCGACCGACACCCTGGAGTTGAAAGCCGGCGAGACCAACGAGTTGGAGATCGAAAACGCGGACTCGACCGTGCACAACCTCTCTATTTATTCCGACGAAGAGGCGGCGGTGGCGAAGCAAGACGCGCTCTTCTCGGGTCCGGACATCGGCGGCGGCGAGACGGCTACCTACGAGATCGAAGGTCTCGACAAGGGAACCTTCACTTTCATCTGCGACTATCACACAAACATGATCGGAGAGGTAACCGTCGGCTAGCACGAGCACCCGGGGGGATCTTGAAGAAGGCGTGGTTGATAGGAGTTCTACTGACGATTCCGTCTATCGCGTGGGGACACTCCGACGTGGTCCTCGACCCTGCCGATACAAAGGGGCCGCTCGATCTTTCGGGAGCCAGACACAGGGATCGTAGTTTCGAAATCATCCAGGCCGATTCACCACGAACGTCGATTGTCACGCGCTTGATACTGAAGGCAGTCACCTACGAGGCTTGGTCGAAAGATGTAATCGGCGGGGGAGCCCATCGGTTCATCTCTTTTGAGTTCAACCTCGATGGAGACCAAGCGATCGAGAGATGCGCGGTGGTCACGTCCGAAGCCTCGGAGTTGCGGGCAAAGATCTATCGAGACTGCAACTACTTCGACTATCGTGAGGTGGCCAGTCTCAATGATGTGTCTCGCCCGGACCGCCACAGCGTGAAACTCTCTTTCAGACGGGCTTTTCTAGGACCCGACGTGACCTCTTATGAGTGGCGCGTGGCGACCTCGTTCGAAGATGCCGACCACCCCGATTGTGAGCCCCCCGAGCCTCACGGCGATGGGGGTTATGGCACCTGTCACGACTCCACTCGCTGGCGCCGGCACTCACTCTAGTTTCACTTGCGCACGAGAGCCCGTTCGGCGGGGTCGGCCGAGGAGTAGGATAGTTCGTGAAATTTTTCACAAGCGGCCCAACCGCCTCGCGCGGGCACTGCCTGTCGAGGTGATTGGCAACCGGTCTCGGCTCCGGGCCATCTCCATCCGGCGGAGCTCGAACCGAGGAGGGAACTGCGGTGTCGACCGAGTTCGACGTTGCAATCGTCGGTGGAGGACCTTCCGGAGCCGCGGCGGCCCACTACCTTGCGATGCGCGGGCATTCCGTCGTGGTCTGCGAGAAGAAGACCTTCCCGCGCGAAAAGACGTGCGGAGACGGTCTCACCCCTCGGGCGGTCAAGGTCCTCGAGGAAATGGGACTGTCGAAGGAACTCAATACATGGGAGCGCGTCAGGGGGCTTCGGGTACGCGCCGCCGGCCGGACTCTCGAACTCGAGTTCCCTCGGCTTCGCGACTGGTGCGATTACGGACTCGTCAAGCCGCGCAAAGATCTGGATCAGATCGTCCTTGAGAACGCCGAGGCGGCAGGGGCCAAGGTCCTATTCGGAACTCAGGTCGTCGAACCGACCTTCGATCGAGGCGTCTGCACCGGGGTCGTGGCCAAACGGGACGGCCAGCAGGAACGCATCGAGTCCAAATGGACCATCTGCGCGGAGGGAGCCGCAACCAAGTTCGGAAGGTCTCTTGGACGAGTCCGCAATCTCGATTATCCGATGGGAATCGCCATCCGCCAGTACTTCCAGTCTCCGATGGAGCACTCGGGCTGGTTCGAGGCCTATCTCGAAGTAAGGAACGAGAATGGCGAAACGCTTCCGGGTTACGGATGGGTATTCCCCGTCGGCGACGGTACGGTCAATGCCGGCGTGGGGCTTTTGTCGACCTTCGGGGGTTGGCGCGACGTCAATCTCAACGATCTACAGCGTGGCTTCATCAGCGGGCTGCCATCCGAATGGGAAGTCAACTTCGAGACAGTTTGTTCGAAGCCGCGCGCCGGGCGCCTGTTCATGGGACATAGCGTGTGGCCACCGCACGGACCGGGCTTCGTGCTGGTTGGTGACGCCGCCGGGACGATCAACCCCTGTAACGGTGAGGGGATCGCTTATGGCTACGAGACCGGCAGGATCGCCGGGCGCCACATCGATGAGGCGTTGCATGCGGGAATGAGGCCGACGCTCGACGGCTACACCGAGGAGCTGATCGAGACGTACGGACCTTATTACCGACTCGGCCGTAGATTTGTGAAGCTCATCGGGTATCCGGCCGTCATGGAGAAGCTCGTGTCGGCCGGGATGCGGTCCCAGACGGTAATGGACTTTGCTCTGACTTTGCTTGCGAACCTCGAGGACTCCAAGCGAGAGGGATCGAAGCAAAAGGGCCTCTGGTTTTTGAAGAAGCTCGCGGAGATCAAACCATGAGCCTTCCCGCCTACCTTCCCGTGCTGTTTTTAATAATCGTGTCTTCACTGTTTGCAGGCGCGTCGTTACTCGTAGCCTCAAAGCTCACGCCCAGGAAGTGGACTGCAGCAAAGCTCGAGGCCTACGAGTGCGGAATCGTTCCGGAAAGCGGAGTTCAGCGCGAGCGCTTCCCGGTCAAGTTCTATCTGATTGCGATGCTGTTCATCATCTTCGATATCGAGACGGTCTTTCTCTATCCGTGGGCCGTCACCTATGACCGTCTCGCGCTGTTCGGCCTTGCGGAGATGGGTGTCTTCGTTGCGATTCTGCTTGCGGCTTACGTCTATGTCTGGAGGAGAGGAGGTCTCGAGTGGGCGGAGTGAGCGACGTTGTCGGCTCCAACTTCGTGATTGCTCAACTCGACAAGCTCGTCGATTGGGCGCGCAAGTCGTCGCTTTGGCCGGTCACCTTCGGGCTGGCTTGTTGCGCCATCGAGATGATGGCCACGACCATGCCGCGACATGACCTGGCGCGCTTCGGGATGGAGGCCTTCCGCGCCTCCCCCCGTCAGGCCGACTTGATGATCGTCGCGGGCCGTGTGTCCCAGAAGATGGCGCCCGTCCTGCGACACATCTACGACCAGATGACCGAGCCGAAGTGGGTCCTTTCGATGGGGGCCTGCGCGTCGACGGGAGGCGTGTTCAACAACTACGCCCTGGTACAGGGCGTAGATCAGATAGTTCCCGTGGACGTCTACGTCCCAGGCTGCCCGCCTCGGCCGGAAATGCTCATCGACGGAATCATGCTCTTGCACGAGCGCATCAAGCGTGGCGAGTACGACGCGGGGAGAGTTGCCTCATAGTGACCGATTCTGGCTGGCTGACGGCGGACAACTGGAAAGAGCGCGCCGAGTCACTCAAGAACGAGGGTTGGATGCTCACCGACCTCTGCGGCGTCGACCGTCTAGGCCTCGGAGGGGAAACTCGATTCGAGATAGCTATTCAACTCCTTCACATGACGAACAAGGAGAGGAAGACACTGCACGTCTACGCGCAGGGTGATCCTCCGTCGATCCCCTCCGTCGTCTCCGTGTGGCCGACCTCGGACTTCATGGAGCGAGAGGCCTACGACATGTTCGGTATTGAGTTCGAGGGCCATCCAAACCTCGTCCGGATCCTGATGCCCGAGGAATGGGAGGGCCATCCGCTCCGAAGGGACTACGGCGTGGGGAAAGTTACGGTGGAGTTTGCGCCTCAGCCCTTCCTGCAAATCGACGCTCCGGGACAGGCACCCGGCACGGCCGAGGCCGGGCGGGATGTCGATCGGCTCGGTCAGTCGGGAAGACCGATGAAGGAACTCGGCAACGCGCCGGGGGCGGATGCTCGCAAGGGGAAACCTACTTGAGCCGCGCCGAAGCGGTCGTCGAATCGTTCGAGGCTCGCGGCCACGGTGCCTTTGTCGAGTCCTACGAACCCGAGGACGACCGAATGGTCATCAATATGGGTCCGGTACACCCCTCGACCCACGGGGTTCTGAGGCTGTTGCTCGAGCTCGACGGCGAGATCGTCACGAGGTGCGAACCGATCATCGGTTACCTCCACACCGGCATGGAGAAGGAATGCGAGGACCAGCACTGGCGTGCTGCCGTGACGATAGTGACCCGCATGGACTACCTCGCCCAGTTCTTCAACGAGCAGGCTTATGCAATGGCGGTGGAAGCCCTCCTTGGTCTCGAGGTCCCCCGTCGCGGGCGCTACATCAGACTGCTTCTGGCGGAGCTGAACAGGATTTCCTCACACCTCGTTTGGTTTGGTACTCAAGGGCTCGACCTTGGTGCGATGTCGGCCATGTTTTACGGCTTCCGCGAACGAGAAATAATCATTGACTTTTTTGAGATGGTCACCGGGCTTCGCATGAACAACGGATACATCATTCCGGGCGGGGTCTGGGAAGACCTCCCCGAGGGGTGGGAGCAAGCGGCGCGCAATATCGTGAAGTTACTCCCCCGACGAATTGACGAATACGAAGAGCTTCTGACCGAGAACCCGATCTTTCTGGAAAGAACAAAGGGAGTCGGCATCCTCACCCGAGCAGACGCCCTCGAGACGGGGGCGAGCGGGCCGATCGCGCGCGCCACCGGGATCGATTGGGATCAACGCCGCGATGTCCCCTACGAGGGTTACGACGAGCTCGAGTTCGAGGTTCCCACCGCTACAGAAGGCGACGTCTACGCGCGCTACCGAGTGCGGATGGCGGAGATGAGGCAGTCGGTCCGCATCCTCGAACAGGCTATCGACGGCATGCCCGGCGGCGACTTCAAGAACATGGATCCGAAGGTGACTCCTCCTCCCCGAACCGAACTCAACCGGTCGATGGAGGCCGTGATCCATCACTACAAGCTCGTGACTCAGGGATACACGGTGCCGGCCGGCGAGACCTACGTGACCGTTGAGTCGCCGCGTGGAGAACTCGGTGTCTACGCCGTTTCGGACGGCGGCACCGCTCCCTACCGGCTTCACGTCCGCGATCCGTCATTCGTCAACCTGCAATCACTTTCGCGAATGGCGATCGGGGGGCTCATCGCCGATTTGATCGCCGTCATTGCATCGGTGGATCCGATCATGGGCGGTGTCGACCGTTGAGCGCTTCCTCGTTCCATCCACAGCGTGAGGCGCGGAGAGTTGGGCCCGAGGAACTGACGCCGGAACCGAAGGTTCTAACCGGCGAGGTGAGGAAAGCCGCAGAGGCCATAGTGGCTCGCTACCCGAACGCGCGGTCCGCGGCATTACCGCTTCTCTTTCTCGTCCAGTCGGTTGAGGGTCATGTCACCGAACGGGGGATGCGCGAGGTCGCGGACATCCTTCATCTGACCCCGGCTGAGGTGCTCGCCACGGGTTCCTTTTACACGATGCTGAAGAAGAGACCCCAGGGTGAATACCTGATATCGGTTTGCCGGAATATCTCGTGCACGCACATGGGAGCTCGAAAGCTCGTCAAGGAACTCGAGGAGCATCTCGGCATCGAGGCCGGCCAGACGACCTCCGACGGCAAGTTCTCGCTGGAGACCGCGGAGTGCCTGGCCACCTGTGACGGTGCTCCCAGCCTCCAGATCAACTACGAGGACTTCTACAGCATGACCGCCGCTCAGGTGATCTCCGCGATCGAGAAGTTGCGACGAGGTGACGTGCTCTTCAGCATCCGAGGAGAGCCGATCAAGACGTCGCAGGAGGTCTCGAAGGAGATCGCCGTCTCGGGACTTCGGATTCCCGGTACCGCCGGAGATACCGTCGAACGGACGATCGGAGGCGAGGCCCCCCGTCCCGACACCGCCCCTGGAACTCGTCCCAAAGAGCCCGGCGAAAAGGGCGAGGGGGACGATTTCGTTGGCTGAGGACAGCGGCCCCGTGTCTCGTCCGGAAGAGACACGGATCGTAACGAAACGCCTGCGCGAATTCGAACACGATTCCTGGACCATCGGCCGCGTTCTGCGAGAGGGGGGGTACGAGGCCGCGCGCCATGCCGTGACCTCGATGAGACCGGACGACGTCGTCGAGGTTGTCAAGGAATCGGGATTGAGAGGACGTGGTGGGGCGGGCTTTCCCACCGGCAACAAGTGGAGCTTCGTCCCCAAGGACGTCTTTCCCAAGTACATAGTCGTCAATCACGACGAGGGAGAGCCCGGCACTTTCAAGGATCGAGAACTGGCGGAAAGAGACCCTCACCTTTTGATCGAGGGAATCATCATTGCCGCGTGGGCCAATCAGGCCGCCAAGGCCTTCATTTACTGCCGCGGCGAATTCGCTCTCGGCTCACGCAGGCTGGACCAGGCCATCAACGACGCCTACGAGGGAGGCTTCCTGGGTCGGGGGATCTTTGGGTCGGACTTCGACCTCGACATCGTCCTGCACCGTGGTGCCGGCGCGTACATATGCGGCGAGGAGTCGGCCCTCCTGGACTCCCTCGAGGGCTACCGGGGACAACCGCGTCTGCGGCCTCCCTTCCCGGCAGTGAAGGGCCTCTACGGAAAGCCCACCGTGGTCAACAACACCGAAACCCTGTGCACCTTGCCGGCAATCATCCAAAACGGGGCCGACTGGTTCCGTCGATGGGGAACCGAGCAGTCACCCGGAACGAAGATTCTCTCGGTCTCGGGGCACGTTGCACGACCGGCGAATTACGAAGTGTCTCTTGGAACGACGTTGGCACACGTCCTCGAACTCGCCGGGGGAATGCGCAGCGGGAACGAACTCAAGGCGATCATTCCGGGCGGTGCGAGCGCTCCGTTGCTCACCGATACAGATACCGCCGTCGATTTCGAGTCGCTCAAGGACGCCGGGACGATGCTCGGCTCCGGTGGAGTGGTGTTCATGGACGAGACCACCTGCATGGTTCGCAACGCCCTGGTAACGACGGAGTTCTTCGAGCACGAGTCGTGCGGAAAGTGCACACCCTGCCGCGAAGGAACGTGGTGGGCGGTCAAGGTTCTCGAGCGCATCGAACATGGTGAGGGGCGCCAGGAGGACATGGACCTTCTCACCGACATCGCCGACGGGATGGACGGTCGTTCGTTCTGCCCCCTCGGCGACGCCGCGGCGTGGGCCTTGCGCTCGAACGTGAAGCTTTTTCGAGACGAATTCGAGCAGCACGTGATGGATGGGCGGTGTCCATTCGGAGGCGAGCATCTTGCTCTCGCGGGAGCTCGCTCTGTGGGATCCGGAAACGCCGGCGTCACACCGCAGCCGTCGGCGGGGATCGACGTGGAATGAACGGCAACGGCGCGAACCCTCCACAGACCGTCACCGTAACCATCAACGGGCGGACCGCGGAGGTCGAAGAGGGCCGGCTCCTGATCGACGTGGCCGAGGAGATGAACGTCTTCGTGCCGCGCTTCTGCTACCACCCCGGGATGAAATCGGTGGCGGTATGCCGTATGTGTCTCGTCGCCGTCGAGGGTCAACGCAAATTGATGCCGGCGTGCGCGACTCCCGTTGCGGATGGAATGAACGTGAACACCGTCGAGGAACAGGCCGTGGATGCCCAACGGGGGATGCTCGAGTTTCTTCTCATCAATCATCCACTCGATTGCCCGATCTGCGACCGCGGTGGGGAATGCCCCCTTCAGGACCAGACCTATCGCCACGGCCCCGGGTCGACCCGCTACGTCGAACCAAAGAGGACGTTCGAGAAACCGATTGAGATCTCCAATCTCGTGGTGCTCGACCGCGAGCGCTGCGTGCTTTGCTGGCGATGCGTTCGCTTCGCGGATGAAATCGCTGGAGATCAGTTCATTCAACTGGTGGACAGGGGGGCCGGGACGCAGATCCTGACATTCAAAGACGATCCGTTCGACTCCTACTTCTCGGGCAACACGATCCAAATCTGCCCGGTTGGAGCTCTCACCTCCCGGCCTTACCGCTTCTTGTCCCGACCGTGGAATCTCAAGTCCGCTCCGAGCGTGTGCGCCTACTGCTCGGTGGGCTGTCCGATAAGCAATGAATCCCGGTCGGAAAAACTCGTCCGCTGCCAGGCCATGCCCAACGAGAACGTGAACGACTTTTGGATATGTGACAAAGGCAGGTTTGGCTATCACTACGTCGACTCGGACGAGCGTCTCAGTGCCCCTCTCGTGCGATCGAAGGAGGATCAGTTCGACCAGGCCTCATGGGGCGACGCGGTTGCCACCGCCGCCGGGCGACTCAAGGATGCAAAGGTGGGCATCATCGCGGGCGGACACCTCACGACCGAGGACGCTTTCGCCGTGGCCCGCCTTGCGCGTAAGGTGCTCGAAACGCCCCACATTGATTCGCGCGTCCAGGACGACGGCGCGCCCTACGATCAGGCGCTGCAGGTCGGGGGGGCCGCGGGATCGACGGCGACCCTCAACGATCTCGAGCGGGCTTCGAGCATCGTCTGGATCGGGCCCGATCCCAAAGAAACACTTCCCGTTCTTTATTTGAGGCTCCGAAAGGCGGCGTTGGATTTCGGGGCGCGGGTGGCAGTCGTGTCCCCCCGCCGCATCTCCCTCGACTACTTCGCCAATCACATAGTGAGGACGACGCCGGGCGGTGAAACTGATTCCCTTCACGAACTACAGCAAACAAACGCGTTCGATTTCGGCGAGCGGCCGGTCGTCTGTTGGGGTTCTGCATCACCGGGGCGGGACGAATCGCCCACGTTCTCGGCGGCCCTTCAGCTGGTGCGCTCCATCGGAGCTCGGCTTCTTGTCTGTCCTCCTCACGCGGGATCCCAGGGCCTCATAGACATGGGGGTTCTCCCGACCCTTCAAGCCGGATACAAGCCGGTCGACGAGCCCGGGATGAGCACACGGGAGATGCTTCGCGCCGCCGCCGATGGCGACATCGATACCCTGATGGTGGTCGGTGCCGACCTCATCTCCGATTTTCCCGAGGCCGGTCTCGCCGAGAGAGCTCTGTCGAAGGCGTTCACTATCGTCGTGGAGTTGCTTCCGACCGATACCGTCGCCTACGCCGATGTCGTTCTCCCCGCCAGCGCGTACGCCGAGCGCGAGGCGACCTTTACGAATCTCGAGCGGAGGTTGCAGAAGCTCGAACAGTCGGTCGCCGCACCCGGCTCGGCCTCCGACCCCTGGAGGATCTGCGTTCGGATCGCCGAGGCGCTGGGAGACGACTGGGGATGGCAGTCGTTTGCCGACGTCTGGAAGGCGATAAGGGCCGAGGTCCCCACCCATTCCGATGTCGACGTCGAAGCGCTCGGCCAGCATCCCCCCCTTCCCCGCCCCGAATACGGAGCCGGCTGGCAGGGGGACCCCACCTACGAGCGACCGCTGGTGGCCGGACCCGGAGGTCAGTACCCGAAGGGCTTTCGCTCCGGCGCTCCGTTCCAGACCGGCCAGAACTGGCCGCTGTCCTGGGAGCTAAGGGCCTTCGAGGCTCGTCAGCGCCCGGGAATCATTCCCTCCGTTGACGGCGCTTCCTCCGGCATTTCGACTTCGGAAGGTGGCGAGTCCTTGCCGGCGCCTGCTGAAGATTCGGCCGGTGCCGGCTCGGATCGGACTTTCACCCTTCTCACGGGTCGGCTCATTTACGACGAGGGGGCCATGATCTCCAAGACCGCCGCCCTCAGGGGGATCGCGACCCGGCCCTACATCGAGATTTCAGAGGTCGATGCCGGTCGTCTCGAACTCGCCGACGGAGACGACGCGACCGTGTCGGGTAATGGGTTCAAGGCGACCCTGAGAGTGGTCGTCTCCGATTTGGCGGAGGGTGCCGTCTTCATCCCCTACGACCAGGAAGGGCTGCGCGCAAATCGGTTGATCGGATCGATCAATCCCACTGTCGAAGTGAGCAAGACGTGAGCTGGCTGGTCGATTTCATCGGGGCGGACGTGATCATCGCCGGGGTCAAGGTGATCGTCGCGTTCGTCGCTTTGTTGCTCGTCACGATCCTCGTCGTGTGGGCGGAACGCAAGGTCATTGCAGATATGCAGGCCCGCGTCGGCCCCAACAGGTGGGGTCCCTTCGGCATCCTTCAAACGCTCGCCGACGGTATCAAGCTTTTCTTTAAAGAAGACTTCCGCCCCAAGGCCGCCGATCGCTGGACATATGCGCTGGCGCCCATCATGGCTATGGTCCCCGCCTTTCTTGCATTTGCCGTCGTTCCCATCGGAGACGAGATCACGGTCGGCGACAGAAACATCGGACTGATAGTGAGCGACCTCAACATCGGAATCCTTTATTTCCTGGCGATGGGATCGCTCGGGGTATACGGAGTAGTGCTTGCGGGATGGGCCTCGGGATCCAAATACCCGCTGCTCGGCGGTGTCCGGTCGACGGCCCAGATGATCTCCTACGAGATCGCGCTCGGACTCTCGCTGGTCCCCGTCGCACTCGTGTCGGGGACGCTTTCGTCCGTCGACATCGTTGCCCAGCAGGCGGGAACGGTTGGAAACGTGACGTTCTTCGACGGAATCCCCGTCCTCGAACAGATCTCCGATGTTTTCCGGTTCATGCCCGACTGGTACGTCTGGTCGCAGTGGCCGGCCTTCTTCATCTTTCTAGTCGCCGGAATCGCGGAAACGAATCGTGCGCCCTTTGACCTGCCCGAGGCCGAAAGCGAACTGGTCGCTGGCTACCACACGGAGTATTCGGGAATTCGGTTCGCCATGTTCTTCTTGGGCGAGTACATCCATGTCGTCGTGATTTCGGCCTTCGCCGTCACACTTTTCTTCGGAGGCTGGCATGGGCCCGGCTTCGACTTCCTTCCCTGGATCTGGCCGCTGTTTTGGTTCACGTTGAAAACGGGTTTGTTCGTCTATCTATTCGTTTGGCTGCGGGCCACGCTTCCGAGGCTTCGTTACGACCGCCTGATGTGGCTTGGCTGGAAGCGGCTCATCCCCGGGGCCCTGGTGTGGATCATGGTGACCGCCACGGTCAATACAGAGGGGGTCTCCCGATACGTTCGTCTGGCCGTGTTCGGCGCTTTGTTCGTGGGCATCCTCCTCTGGATCGGCAGAGGCGACCCCCGGCTGTCCGAGGCAGTGACGCCTCAAAGGAGAGTTACTCGTGGCGCTGCCTGAAATCATGCGCGGGATGAAGGTCGTCATCAAGAATGTCTTTCGGCGCAAAGAGACGCTCGGCTACCCGGAGGTCAGGCGTCGACCGTGGCCGCGATTCAAGGGGCGGCACATCCTCGACCGCCACCCCGACGGTCTGGAGAAATGCATCGGCTGCGAACTATGCGCCGGTGCCTGTCCGGCCGACGCGATCTACGTCGTGGGAGCCGAGAACACTGCGGAGGCCCGCTTCTCGCCCGGCGAGAGATACGCGCAGATCTATCAGATCAACTATCTGAGGTGCATATTCTGCGGCCTTTGCGTCGAGGCGTGCCCGACGGAGGCCCTGTTGATGACGACCGAGTACGAGATCTCGGGCGAGGGCCGCGAGGAACTCATCTACACCAAGGATCAATTGATAGTCGACACGCCGATCGAGCGTCACTGGAAGACGAAGAAGGAGATTTCCCCGGGCAAGGGCCTCGGAGGACTTGAGTGAGTTTCGATGTCGTGGTGTTCGGAGCGATGTTCGTCATGGCTCTCGGCTGTTCGCTTGCCATGCTGTTCGCCCGCAGCCCGGTTCACATTGCTCTGTTCCTGGTAGGGACACAGGTTGCGCTCGCACTCGCCTTCTTGCTCGAGGGAGCGTTCTTCGTCGCCGCCATCCAGGTGATCTTGTACGCGGGCGCCATCATGGTCCTGTTCCTCTTCGTCATCATGCTTCTCGGTGTCGACCGGCGGGAGATTCTCACCGAGCCCTTTTCTGCACAACGACCGGTGGCGGCAAGTTTGGGACTGCTTCTCGCGGCCGAGATCTCCTATGTCGCCGCGCGAGGAGACGATCTGATCGAGGCTTCCGGGGGAGGGGAGCAAGCCCTTCTGGATCTCAACCGGGATCCGGGAAACGTGGAGGCGCTGGCCAGGGTTTTGTTCTCCGATTTTCTTTTTCCTTTCGAGGTGACCTCCGTCCTCTTGGTGGCGGCCATCGTGGGCGTCATGGTCCTGGCGAGAGGAATCGAGGCCGTGGCGGCCATCGATGAGGCGGAACCCTCGGATGAACCGGGCGCGGTGGAGGGAAGAGGGAGCGCGGCGTGACCGAAGTCCCCCCCGGCTACTTCCTCGTCCTCGCGGGCCTCATGTTCACGATCGGTGCCGTGGGAGCGCTCGTGCGTCGCAACGCGATCGTCATCTTCATGTTTATCGAGTTGATGCTCAACGCGGTCAACTTGGTGTTCATAACCTTTGCCCGGATGCAGGGCAACATGAACGGTCACATCCTCGTTTTCTTCGTGTTGGTGGTCGCGGCAGCCGAAGCGGTTGTGGGATTGGCCATTATCTTGATGATTGCTCGCCGCAGAGGAACGGCGAACGTGGACGACGTCAGCCTTCTGAAGTGGTGAGCACTTGATCGAGGCAAGCGCGGCGGCGGGCGCGGAATACCTGAACCCGGGCTGGATCATTGCCCTCCCGTTGATGGGTTCGGCAATCCTGCTGTTCTTCGGTAAACGGGTGGGAAATTGGGCGGGACATCTGGCCTCCGCCTCCGTTGGAGTCGCCTTTGTTCTGGGGCTGGTCGTTTTCTTCCAGTTGCTGTCGAACGCCGAGGACGCCCGCGAGCAATCCGTTCGAGTCTTCGATTGGATCGTTGCCGGCGAGTTCGCGACCGGGATCGATCTGCTCGTCGACGAGCTTGCGATCGTGATGGTTCTTGTCGTGACCGGCGTCGGTTTTCTGATCCACGTTTACTCGATCGGCTACATGCACGACGATCCCCGGTACTCGCGTTACTTCGCCTACCTCAACCTCTTCGCCGCTTCGATGCTGTTGCTGGTTCTGGCCGACAACATCCTGCTCTTTTACGTCGGATGGGAGGGAGTCGGTCTGTGCTCCTATCTGCTCATTGGGTTCTGGTTCGAGAGACCCGCCGCCCATAACGCGGCGAAGAAGGCGTTTCTGGTCAACCGGATAGGCGACTTCGCCTTCCTTTTGGGCATTCTGCTGCTGGCAGCGACCGTCGGGAGCCTCACCATCGGCGCGATCAACGAGGCCGCCATCACTCCGGAAGAAATTCATCAGATCGGACCGGTCGTAGGCCCCCACTTTGGACCCGGCGGCCTCGCCACAATCGCGGCCTTGCTGCTGCTGGCGGGTGCCACGGCCAAGAGCGCCCAGATCCCGCTGTACGTGTGGTTGCCGGATGCGATGGAGGGCCCGACCCCGGTCTCTGCTCTCATCCACGCGGCCACCATGGTTACCGCGGGCGTGTACATGGTGGCTCGCTTCTCGCCAATCTTCGAGTCCTCTGGGGGCGCCGCCTTGACGACCGTTGGATACATCGGCGCGTTTACCGCGTTGTGGGCGGCGCTGATTGCGTGTGTCGAATACGACATCAAACGCGTTCTCGCCTATTCGACGATCTCGCAACTGGGTTACATGTTTCTCGCCCACGGGGTGGGGGCGTACTCCGCCGGCATCTTTCACCTCGTAACTCACTCCTTCTTCAAGGCCCTCATGTTCCTCGGCGCCGGCGCGGTGATGCACGCCCTGAGCGGAGAGACCGACATGCGGAGAATGGGCGGACTCCGCAGGACGATGCCCGTCACGGGCTGGACCTTCATGCTGGGATGGCTTGCAATCAGCGGAATCGTTCCCTTCTCGGGTTTCTTCTCCAAGGACGCGATCCTGGCCTCGGCTTGGAACGAAGGCGAGTATGTCCTGTGGGGTCTCGGAATCGCGACGGCCCTTGTGACCGCGTTCTACATGTCGCGTCTGTACTTCCGGGTCTTCGAGGGACGGCCACACCTGGCCGAGGAAGCGCATCCGCACGATGCGCCCCCCTCGATGGCCGCGGCTCTCATCCCTCTCGGCGCACTCGCTCTGATCGGTGGGGTCGTCAACCTCCCCGGAGACCTTCGCCTCGAGCACTTCCTCGAACACGTTCTCGGGGAGACCGCCGTACCCGAGGGGTTGACAGCTTGGGTACTTGGTGCGATCGCACTCACCATGGGTGCGGCCGGCATACTCGCGGCTCGATCGATCTACCTCTCGCCCTCGGGACACATCCGGCGACGCGTCCTCGTGGGCCGGCTCGGCCCCCTGGTGCCCGCCGCCCGGAACAAGTTCTTCGTCGATGAGATCTACGGTCGCTTCATCGTGATCCCGGGTAGGCGGTTTGCGGCCTACTGCTCAGACTTCTTCGATAACCGCGTCATCGATGGCGCGGTTAACGGGATCGGTGGGGTGGTTGCCCGGCTCGCCGAGGGGCTGCGCCGGGTCCAGACCGGTTACGTGAGGAACTACGCAGCGACGTTCTTCTTCGGAGTCGTCATCGTGGTCTCGGTTTTGTTGGTCAGAGTGAGTTTGTCGTGAGCGATTTCCCATGGCTCGAACTCGTGATCTTCACTCCCCTTGTGGGGGCGGTCGGTGTCGGACTTCTTCCCCGCGGCAACGAAACGTTGATTCGCTATGCATCCCTCGGAGTGACTCTGATCGCCTTTGTCCTGTCACTTGGAGTTCTGGCGAACTTCGACTCCGGCGTGGCCGGATTTCAGTTGACGAGCGAGACGGAATGGATCCCCGACTGGGGTGTCTCGTACAAGACCGGCATCGACGGGGTGAGCCTCTGGATGGTGATGTTAACGACTTTCCTCATGCCCCTGGGTGTCCTCGCCTCTTTCACCATTACAAAGCGGCTCAAACCGTTCTTTGTTTTCCTGTTGATGCTCGAGACGGGCATGCTCGGTGTTTTCTGTGCACTCGACCTCTTCTTGTTCTACCTGTTCTGGGAGGCGACCCTCGTTCCGATGTACTTCCTGATCGGGATGTGGGGCTATGGGCGACGGATCTACGCCGCCATGAAGTTCTTCCTGTTCACGCTGGCCGGCTCTTTGCTGATGCTCGTTGCGATCCTGTTCATGTACTTCGCCGCCTCGGGCGAGCCGACCTTCGACTACGAGAGCTTGCTCGGCACTCCGCTTTCGCTCGGAACGCAGCGACTTCTGTGGCTCGGATTCTTCGCCTCGTTCGCGGTCAAGGTGCCCCTCGTTCCACTGCACACGTGGCTCCCGGACGCCCACACCGAGGCACCGACTGCCGGTTCGGTGATGCTGGCCGCGATCCTCTTGAAAATGGGAGCGTACGGGCTGATCCGATTTGCCATCCCGCTCTTCCCGGATGCGTCACGAGAACTGGTGCCGCTCGTCATGGGTCTGGCGATCGCGGGGATTCTGTACGGCGCCCTTGTGGCGGCGATGCAACGCGACCTCAAGCGGCTTGTTGCGTACTCGTCCGTGGCCCACCTCGGATTTGTTGTCCTGGGCTTGTTCGTCGGAAGCGTCGAGGGCATGAGCGGGGGGATCCTGCAGATGGTCAATCACGGGCTGTCGACGGGGGCTCTCTTCCTTCTGGTCGGCGCGCTCTACGACCGCCGCCATACGAGGATGATCGGCGACTTCGGAGGACTTGCCAAGTCCGTTCCGGTGCTGGCGGGCGTCTTCCTTTTCGTCGCTCTCTCGTCTCTCGGCCTTCCGGGTCTCAACGGGTTCGTGGGTGAGTTTCTCGTCCTCCTCGGAACGTTTCTCACCTACCGGTGGTGGGTGGTTCCGGCCGCGTTCGGGGTCGTTCTGGCGGCGGTCTATCTGCTCTGGGCCTACCAGCGCGTCTTCCACGGAGAACCTGTGATCGAGGCAAATAGGTCCTTGCCCGATCTCAACTTGCGCGAGGCGATCATGCTGGCTCCGGTGCTTGCCCTCATTCTTTTCATCGGCATCTTTCCGAAGCCGTTCCTCGACCGGATCGAACCCACCGCCGAGAAGGTTGTGAAGACGTTGAACGAAACGTCGGTGGTTCCGGAGACCGAGGTCGCCGAGGCGATACCGTGAACACGCCCGAGGTCGCCTATTGGGGAATGACGCCCGAGATCACTCTCGTCGTGACGGCCTTCGCGGTCCTCCTGGCGGGGGCGCTCGCTTCCCGCGAGGCCATTCGGTCGTATCTGTGGGTCGTGCCGAGCGCCGGACTGGGCCTCGCGCTCGTCTTCAGCGTGATTGCGTGGAGCCGCATCGAGGACAAAGGCCCGGAGCTACACCTCTCCGGAATGCTCGCGGTCGACGGCTTCGCGACCTTCGCGAAGTTCGCGCTGGCCGTTTTCGGAATCCTCACGGTCTGGCTGGGCCGGGACTACTTCGAGCGCATGAACGTGGATGAAGAGAGGTCGCGAGAGTCGAGGCGAAGTACCGGAGCCGTACTCGATCCCGAGTTCTACGCGCTGGTCCTCTTCGCGGTGGCCGGAATGATGCTGATGGCCTCGTCGGCGGATTTGATCATGATCTTCTTGGCTCTGGAGACATTCTCGATCGCGCTTTACGTCCTCGTGGGATTTCGCCGCCGATCGGCCCAGAGCCAGGAATCTTCCATGAAGTATTTCCTCCTCGGGGCGTTTTCGTCGACGTTCTTCTTGCTGGGCATCGCACTCACCTATGGTGCGACCGGCACGACGAACCTCTATCCGCCGGAGGAGGGGGGGCCGAGCATCGTCGGCTTCCTCGGCTCCACCGGATTCGACGGTATCGAGCTGCTCATACTGGGCACGGGCCTCATAGTCGTGGGGCTCGGCTTCAAGATCGCCGCGGTGCCGTTTCACTCGTGGACGCCCGACGCCTACCAGGGCGCGCCGTCTCCCGTCACCGGGTTCATGGCCGCGGGATCCAAACTTGCCGGCTTCGCCGCGCTGCTGCGTGTCCTCGATGTCACGCTCTACCCGCTCAGAGACGAATGGCAGCCCCTCGTCCTCGGGATTGCCGCCCTCACGATGGTGGTCGGCTCGGTGCTGGCGGTCGTACAAGAAGACTTGAAGCGCGTTCTCGCTTATTCGTCTATTGCTCATGCCGGCTTCGTGTTAACCGGAGTCGTGGCTGCCAACGATGACGGGATCTCGGGGTCGCTCTTCTATCTGGCCACATATGGAGTGACCATCCTGGGCGCATTCGCCATCGTCTCGATGCTGGCCGACAGAGACGAGCAGCGCGTCCGGCTGGTCGATTACCGAGGCCTGTTCTACCGGCAACCGCTCGTCGCAGGGGCGCTGACCCTGTTCCTGCTTTCGCTGGCCGGAGTCCCGCTCACTTCGGGTTTCGTCGGAAAGTTCCTCGTTTTCGGCGCGGCGATCCAGGCCGGCTATTCGTGGCTCGTCGTAATCGGTGTTTTGACGAGCGCCATTGCGGCGTTCTTCTACCTGCGAGTGCTCGTCGTGATGTACATGGAGGAAGCCGAAGAGGAAATCCCGGTACGCAGGCCGATCTTTTCTCAAGCCATCATTGGCGCCGCCGCGGTGATTACGATCGTGTTGGGGATCCTGTGGGGACCGCTGATCGATCTCGCCGAACGAGCCACGATCATCTATCCGTAGGACCGGTGGCGGAGGTGGGATGGCATTTCGTAAAGCATCCCCGCTGAGCTCGCGGAAGTCCCAACCAAGCCCGGTGCCTCGGTCGCGGCGAGGCGGGCGGATCCCCTGAGGCACCCTGTGGAGTAGGCATCCGTTTCAACGGATGCCTTCGTAATCAGCGCAGCGCGGGTGCCGAACGGGGACCGCCCGATCGCCGCCACCCAGCCGGATGAGGCACTCGTGAAACCCCCAGGCGCGCGATGGTCGTCGGGAGTGCGTTCTGTTAGACACACAGGTATGGACGAGCACCAATTGAACGAGATCATGGCGGGGGAGGGGGCTCGGATCGCCCGCATCGATCTCTATCACTTCTCGGCTCCCCTTCCCGCGACCTTCCGGCCCGCGTGGATCCCGGGCTTTCCCCAAAACGAGAACCGTTGCACGCTCATCCGAGTAACGACAGAAGACGGTGTCCAGGGCTGGAGCGCGGGCCCCGCGATCGGTAAGGAGCGTGCCGGGCTCGGCGGGCTCATCGGCCCCTATCTGATCGGCGAGGACGCGACCGACATCCACCTCATGCAACAGCGCCTGCGCGAGATCGGTTACCTCGGCTGGCGCAACTGGTGGATCGAGCCCGCGTTCTGGGACATCAAGGGAAAGATGGCCGGAGTCCCCGTCTACAAGCTGCTGGGAGGCCGGGCTACGACCGTAAACCTCTATGCCTCGACCGGAGAGGTCCGCTCGCCCGAGGATCGCATCGAGGAGGCCAGGGCGCGTTTCGACGAGGGATTCAGATCAATCAAGCTGCGCGTCCACGAGGACGAGCACTCGGACATCGAGCACGTTCACAAAGTTGCGGAAGCGATCGGCGACGACATGGTCATCGGGGTCGACGCGAACCAGGCCTGGCGCGTCACCGCGGTTGCCGACGCACCGTTATGGGACCTCGATCGGGCCAAGAGGTTCTCGGACGCGTGTGCCGACGTTCACGTCGCGTGGATCGAGGAGCCGCTGCCGATGGACGCTTACGAGGAACTCGCGCTTCTCAGCGAGTACTCGCGGGTTCCGATCGCCGGGGGAGAGCTACACACATCCGCCTATCCGGAACTGGCCATGATGATCGAGCGCGGTTGCTACTCGATTTTTCAGCCCGACGCCATTTTCACGGGAGGGATCGCGCAGACGCTCCGCATCGCACAGTTGTGCAGAGTCAACGGACTGAGTTATACCCCGCACACCTGGACGAACGGTGTCGGGTTCGCAGTCAACCTTCAGGTTTTCCTCGCCTCCGGATACGCAGAGGATTCCCGGCTCGAGTTCCCCCTCGATCCCCCCGGTTGGGTGCCCGAGGCGCGCGACGCGATGCTGAACGAACCCTTCGTTCACGAAAAGGCGACACTGCGCGCGCCGGAGCACCCTGGGCTCGGGATCTCAATCAGCAAGAAAGCTTTGCGGAAGCATGCCAAGCGATTTTTTCGGATGGACCGCAAGAGGCTCGCGCTCTTCGCCGTGCGCGACCGCGGGGTCAAGGCGGCCAAGGAGATGGATGAGTCGAAAAAGAAGCGCCTGGAGTTGTCCGACCGGTGAAGCCGTTTGTCCAGGTCACGAGGGAACAAACTACGGCCTGACCCGACCCCCTGCGTGTTAGGTTTTCGCAGGTAGTCGGGACTTTTTTCGCTTGCGCGCAAGGCCTACGGGCCGGCGGCGAGGTCCCGGCCCCCGCCATCCGACCTCGGTCGGCGCGCCCGGCCTCGTCGCCGGGTCGGTGCGGCTTGGCTGTCAGGACAAGGGAGCGGCTGGGACGGTGCCTGAGGGATACTTCGGCCAGTACGTCACCATCGGGATCTTCGGTCTCGTCGGCGTCGCATTGGTCTTCGGCACTCTAGGTCTGTCCCGGCTTCTGCGACCCAACGTCCCTCATGCCGAGAAATTCACCACCTACGAGTCGGGCATCGATCCGATTGGGCGCGGCTGGTCCCAGGCCAACGTCCGCTACTACATATTTGCGTTGCTCTTTGTCGTCTTCGATGTCGAGGCGGTGTTTCTGTTCCCCTGGGCGATCGTATTCGAGAGCCTTGGGACGCAGGCATTCGTCGAGATGGTGATCTTTATCGGGATTTTGGCGTTCGCTCTCATCTACGCAATCAAGAAGAAGGTGCTGGAATGGCTGTGATCGAGAAGGTCAAACTGCCCGGACCCGTTTCGTGGCTTCTGAACTGGAGCCGTAAGTACTCCCTGTGGATGATGCAGTTTGGTTTGGCCTGTTGTGGCATCGAGATGGGGGCCGCGATCGCGAGCAAGTTCGACATTATCCGTTTTGGTGTAATCCCCTTCCCCGCATCGCCCCGCCAGGCCGACTTGCTCGTCGTCGCCGGCACGGTGACGGACAAGATGGCCGCCCCCCTTAAGAGGGTTTACGACCAGATGCCGGAGCCGAAGTATGTGATCTCGATGGGATCGTGTGCGAACTGCGGCGGCCCTTACTGGGATTCGTACTCGGTTACGAAGGGGGTCGACCAGATTCTTCCCGTCGACGTTTACGTCCCCGGTTGTCCCCCGCGACCCGAGGCTCTTTTGCAGGGTGTCGTCAGGTTGCAGCAGAAGATCTCGCAAGAGGATCCCTCCGAGAAGTGGAAGGGACACGAGATCGAGGTTCCTCACATCCCCGAGCCGGGACTCGCCGGAGGGATCTAGAACTTGGCGGACGCGAGGCTACGCATCGAGTCCGAAGACGCTCTCGCTCGCGTCGAGCGGGTGCTGGGCGACCGGGTGTCCGAGTTGCGGCTCAACTTCGGTCAAGTCGATCTGGTCTGTGCGCCGGAGAACCTCGTTGCGGTTCTGACTGAGATGCGCGACAACCCCGAGATCGCGTCTCGGTTCTTCACTTTCTTGTCGGGCGTGGACCGAACCGAGTTTGCAGACGAAGCTGGAGGATTGGAGGTACTGATCCACGTCTACTCCCCCGAACACGTACTCCACGTAAACCTGCACGTTCCGGTGGATCTCGAAAATCCGGTCTGTCCCTCGATAACGGGGGTATACAGGGGCGCCGAGTGGCACGAGCGCGAAACACACGAGATGTTCGGAATCGAGTTCGAGGGACATCCGCATCTCGTGAACCTCTACTTACCGGAGGATTTCGAGGGCCATCCCCTGCGGAGATCGTTCAAGCTACCGAGCCGCGTCATCAAGGAATGGCCCGGTGCAAAGGATCCCGAAGAAGCGGCGGCAGGAGGCAGATAGGTGTCGATTAGAGAAGAAGAGATCAAGACGGCACAAGAGGCTGTAGAGGAGATCTCCGAAGGGCGCCTCGCCACACAGGAGATGATCCTCAACGTCGGCCCCCAGCATCCCGCCACTCACGGGGTTTTCAGGCTCCTTGCCACGATCGACGGCGAGAAGCTCGTTCATGCCGAGCCGATCATCGGCTACATGCACAGGGGATATGAGAAGTTGGTCGAGGCCCGCGACTATCGCCAGATCACGAATCTGGTATCTCGCATGGACTGGCTGTCGGGCATCAATAACGAGCTTCCGCTGGCAATTGCAGTGGAAACGCTCATGGAACTCGAGGTACCGCCGCGCGCTCAGTATCTGCGCGTGATCATGTGCGAGATGAACCGCATCCTCAACCACCTGATGTTCTTTGCTTCCTTCGGCGCTGAGCTCGGAGCAATTACCCCGACCTTCTATGCGTTTCGGGAGCGCGAGGACATCCAGTTCGCGATGGAGATGGCGACCGGTGGCCGGATGCACTTCGGGTATTTCCGTCCCGGAGGACTCAAGGAAGATGTGCCGCGTGGCTTTATCGACCAGGCCCTGAAGGGGGTCCGCCAGGTCATGGCGCACCTCGACGACTACGAAAACCTCCTTATCGGAAACGAGATCTTCAAACAACGCACCGTAAATGTCGGAGTTCTTCCCAAGGACGTCGCTTTCTCCTACGGCGTTTCGGGACCGATTGCGAGGGGCTCCGACATCGACTTCGACGTGCGCAAGGACGAGCCTTATCTCGTCTACGACCACTTCGACTTCGACGTCCCGAGCGCGCCGAACGGCGACTGCTTCGACCGCTTCTGGGTGCTCGTACACGAGGTCGTGGAATCGGCCAAGATCGTCGAGCAGGCCGTCGAGGGCTTGCCGTCGGGTCCCGTCGTCGGCAAGGTGCCCCGAGTCGTCCAGGCTCCGAAGGGCGAGGTCTACGTGCGCTGCGAGAATTCGCTTGGAGAGCTGGGCATGTACCTGGTGTCGGACGGCGACCGGCGACCGTATCGACTGAAGATCAGGACCCCGTCCTACTCGAACGTGTCGGCGCTTCCCTACGTGCTCGAGAACACCTACGTTGCCGACATGATTGCAATATTGGGGTCGTTCTTCTTTGTGCTGGGAGATATCGACCGCTGATGCCGGAGATCAATCTGACCGATTGGCAAATCTTGATCGTCAAGGTCGTCATCATTCTGACGGTTGTCCCGGTCGGTGCTCTGGTCGGCGGCTACGCCGAACACAAGGTCATGGCTCACCTGCAGCACCGTCTTGGACCGATGTATCCGGGTGGGTTCCACGGGTGGGCGACGACCCTCGCCGACGGGCTGAAGTTCGTCTACAAGGAGGACATCATCCCGGCCGCCGCGGATCGCAGGGTGTTCAGCCTTGCTCCCGCGATTGTCATGGTCCCGGTAATCATGATCTACCTCGTCATTCCAATCGACCAAAACCTCATCGTGGAGGATCTCGACGTCGGGATTTTCTATCTGTTGGCGATCTCCTCGGTATCGGTCATCGGCGTGCTGATGGCGGGGTGGTCGAGCGCGAACAAGTACGCGCTCATCGGCGCGCTCCGCTCGGCCGCGCAGCTGATCGCGTACGAGCTGCCGATCGTGCTGGCGTCGGCGGCGGTCGCAATGCTCGCCGGCTCCCTCTCGCTGGTGGCGATCGTCGAAGCTCAGGACTGGCCGTTCGTGATATGGCCTCCCGGGATCGGCTTGATCGCGTTCCTCATCTTCACCGCGGGCGCGGTCGCGGAGATGACCCGCGTTCCCTTCGACATGCCTGTCGCGGAGTCGGAGATCATCACCGGGCCCTTCACCGAGTACTCCGGAATGAAGTACATCTTCAGCCACATGTTCGCCGAAATGGGTCACATGATCGCCTTCGGAGGAATCGGGGCGACGCTGTTTCTTGGCGGGTATCAGCCGATCGTCCCCTGGGAGCCTCTCGAGGCCATCCCGGGTGTGTTGTGGTTTTTCGTCAAGAGTGCCTTGATGATCTTTTTCTTCTTGTGGATCAGACCCACGTTCCCACGGCTCCGCGAGGATCAATTGCAGAAGTTCGCGTGGAAGTTCCTCATCCCCGCGGCCCTGCTGCTGATACTTGTGACCGGCGGGTGGATTCTCTACGCGTGAGGCGAGCATGACGATCGACGAACACGACCTCAGACGAGAGAGAAAGTCGACCTTCGGGATCGGACTGTTGAAGGGCCTGGGGGTCACCCTCAAGCACCTCTTCAAGCACAACACCGTCATCCAGTATCCGGACGAGAAGCAAGATCTTGCTCCTCGAACGCGCGGGGTCATTGCGCTCAAGGAAGAGAACTGCACCGTGTGCATGCTCTGCGGCCGGGAGTGTCCGGACTGGTGCATCTACATCGACTCTCACAAAGAAACAATCCCTCCGAAGCGGGAGGGAGGGCGGCCTCGCAAACGCAACGTGCTCGATCGCTTCGCCATCGACTACGCGCTTTGCATGTACTGCGGGATCTGTGTGGAGGTCTGTCCCTACGACGCGCTGTTCTGGAGTCGCGAGTTCGAGTACGCCGAGTACGACATCCGTGAGCTGACACACGAGAAGGAAAAATTGTCGGACTGGATGGAGACGGTCCTTCCTCCTCCGCCGCTGGAGGAGGGGGCCGAGCTTCCGGGTCAGCCGGCCGCGCCAGCAACCCCGACGGTGGAGGCGACCGGCGCCCGACCAGCGACGGCGACCGCCTCCGCGGTGGAGGCTCGGACCGAACAGGCCAAGGTCGCACCCAAGGCCGGAACGGCGGCCCCCGAGGCCGAGCGTCCGACCGAAAGCCTGCCGGCGCGGGAGCAAAGAGCCGAGACGGAGACGGTGCCGGAGCCGAAGCCCGCGGCCATGGCGCCGGAGACACGCGAGCGCGGCGAACCGGGAACGCCGGCCTCGGAGACGACCACGGCCCCGGAACCGGCCCGGGCTCCTGCCGACGCAAAGGTCGACCCCGCCGCCACCGTCGAGCAGACCACCCCTACCGATGCCACCGCCCAACGTGAGGCGGCAAAGGAGGCGGCTCCGGACACGACCCCCGCGGATACAACCCTGCCCCGGGTGGAGAAGCCCGTTCCCGAGGAGCCGCCGAAGCGTCCGGGGGCCGAGGGCACCGCCACGATGCAGGTACATCCTCCCGACCGCGGTCCCGCCCCAGAGGCCCCATCGGGGCCGACTGAGGATCCCGAGGACACATACCGAAGCGTCCTTAAAGAACAACTCGACAAGGGATCGTCGCCTCCGGTGGCCGAGGCCCGCGCCAAGGTGGCCCGCGTCCGCGCCGAGCGCGGTCTGCGCCGGGCGACGGCACCCGCCCCCGCCCCGAGTCCCGAGCCGAGCGCTCCCACCGAGGGTCGTCCCACGGAACCCGAACCGGGTGGAGCGCCGAAGGCAGAGGAGCCGAAGCCTCCCCAGGGGCCCGTCGCTCCGCAGGAAGAATCGTAGTGGTCGAGGACTGGCAGAAGATTGTCTTCGCCGTCATCGCGGTGGGGATGGCCGTTGCCGCGTTTCGCGTCGTCACCGCCCGAAACGTGGTGCACGCGGCCCTTTATCTGGTGGCAACGCTGCTGGGGGCCGCAGCCATTTTCGTTCTCTTGCTGGCGGAGTTTGTTGCGTGGGTGCAGGTCCTCGTCTATGTGGGGGCCATCGTGGTGCTCATGTTGTTCGGACTGATGCTGACTCGCGCCCCCATCGGATCCGGCAACTTTGACAACAGCCAGAGATGGTTGGCGGCTCTATGCGCGGGGGCCGTCTTTGCGGTATCGAGTTGGATCATGCTTGAGGCCTTTGAGGGCCAGGAGATCTCCCTGAGGGGTGCGAGTGGAACGAAGACCCGGGAGATCGGTGAGGTCATCTTCTCGTCGTTTGTTCTTCCCTTCGAGGTCGTGTCCGTGCTGCTGCTCGCCGCGCTTGTCGGAGCGGTAGTGATAGCGAGGAGGGACGAGGGTTAGTGCCGATCTCCTTCTTCCTGGTTCTGTCGGCGCTCCTGTTCTCGATCGGGATCTACGGAGTTCTCGCTCGACAGCACGCGGTACTGGTTCTCCTCTCGATCGAGCTCATGTTGAATGCGGTCAACATCAATCTCGTGGCTTTCGCGGTGCTGAACAACCTCGCCGGTCAGGTGTTTGCACTCTTTGTGATCGCCGTGGCCGCGGCCGAAGTTGGTGTGGGGTTGGCCATCGTGATTCTCATTTACAGGAACCGACAGAGCGTCGACGTCGAAGAGATGTCGCTCATGAAGTGGTGATCGGGTAGTGAGCGACCTGCTGCTGGCGGCTTCCGAAGGGGCCTCGCACGGCGAGGGTTTCTTTACCGAATATATGTGGCTGGTACCTCTCCTCCCGTTCCTTTCCTTTTTCACGATCCTGTTTTTCGGCAGACGCTTCGGCCACAGGGGTCACGCCTTCGGGATAGGGGCGGTCGGTATCGGTTTCGTGATGTCTTTGCTTGCCTTCTTCGAACTCGCCTCGGGCAGCGAACCGGTCGAGAAGGCATGGACATGGTTCGAGTTCGAAGGAGGCCTGGAGCTCGAACTTGGGATGAACTACGACTTTTTGACTGCCGTCATGTTCCTAGTCGTCACCACGGTCTCGCTCCTCGTCCAGATTTACTCGGTTGGTTACATGGCAGATGACAAACGCTATACGTGGTTTTACGCGGCCCTGTCCTTGTTCACAGCATCGATGTTGCTCCTGGTCATCGCGAACAATCTTCTGATGATGCTCGTGGGCTGGGAGGGCGTCGGGTTGTGCTCCTACTTCCTCATCGGGCATTGGTGGGAGGAGAAGGAAAACTCGTCGGCCGCAATCAAGGCATTCATTACGACTCGTATCGGCGACATCGGCTTCGTTTTCGGGATCCTGGTTCTTTTTCTGGCCGGTGGCACATTCAACATCCCCGAGCTGAACCATTTGGCGGAGGCCGGCGAGATCGGACAGTCGACTCTCACCGTCGGAGCCCTGCTTCTGTTCTGTGGGGCGGTAGGCAAGTCGGCTCAGTTCCCTCTGCACGTCTGGTTACCGGACGCGATGGCCGGACCCACGCCCGTCTCGGCGCTGATCCACGCGGCGACGATGGTGGTGGCGGGGATTTATCTCGTTGCTCGCATGTTCATTCTTTTCGAACACGCCGGTTCGGCTCTGAACGTGGTAGCGATCATCGCGGCGATAACGATGTTGATCGCGGCGGTACTGGCTCTGGTCCAGGACGACATCAAGCGCGTCCTGGCGTATTCCACGATCTCTCAGCTGGCTTACATGATGGCGGCGCTCGGCGTTGGTGCCTACACCGCGGGCGTCTTCCACCTCTTCACACACGCGTTCTTCAAGGCGCTCTTGTTCTTGGGAGCCGGGTCAATAATCCACGCGGCACATTCCAACAACATGAGCGAGATGGGTGGCCTCAAGAAGTACATGCCGCATACGTTCAAGACGTTCATTATCGGGTCGCTGGCGCTGGCGGGCATTTTCCCGCTGGCGGGGTTCTTTTCGAAGGACGAGATCATCGGAGGCGCGCTGCGCGCCGCGAACGAGGGCACCCAGAGCACCGCCTGGTTCGTTCTCGTGGCGGCGATAGCGACCGCCTTTCTCACCGCTCTGTACATGACGAGGGCATGTGTCAAGACCTTCTGGGGTGAGTACAGAGGTCAGGGTCACCCCCACGAGAGCCCCGGATCGATGGTCACGCCTCTGTGGATTCTGGCCTTTGCGTCGTTGACCGTCGGGTTTCTCGGACTTCCGGTCGTGGGTCCGTTCTCCGATTGGGTCACCGTGCCGGGTCATGTCGCTCACGGGTTCTCGACCTTCTACAACCTCGTTCTACCGGCGCTGTCGGTCGGCGTCGCGCTGTTTGCGATCTGGCTCGGCTACACGATCTTTTACCGGAACAGGTTGCGAGTCGACCTGCTCGGTGGTCCTTTCGCCTGGCTCTACCGGTTTGTGGCCAACAAGTACTACCTCGACGACATTTATCTCAGAGTTATCGTCCGACCGGTTCAGTACGCGCTGGCCAGGGCCGCCTACTGGAGCAACCAGAACGTTCTCGACGGCGCCGTAAACGGCACCGCCGTGGGGGCAGTCCTCACGTCGAGGGGGACTTACAACGTCCTCGATCAGCAGGTCGTGGACTTCGCCGTCAACGGAGCCGCCGGTCTTACCGGCCTCTCCGGGGGGTTACTGAGGTACGTGCAGTCGGGCAACGTGCAGCGCTACGCGGCCGTCTTGTTTGCGGCGGTCGCATTGTTCGTGGCGCTTCTGGCCTTTGGTTGAGTTTTCGTTGAGTCGGAAGGGGGCTGGCGACTAGATGGAATGGGTTGAGGACTGGGGACTCACTCTGGGGACCTTCATCCCCACACTCGGAGCGATCATCTTGCTGTTCGTTCCCTCCGCCAGGGAAACGACGCTCAAGGCCATCGGCACCGTCTCTGCCGGCCTTGCCCTCGTCGCCGGCATCTTCGTCATTTTTGAGTTCGACTACGGGAACGCGGGTGAACTCCAGCTCCAGGTCAACGAAGAATGGATTCCCCAGATCGACGCCAACTATCACGTCGGCGTGGACGGGATCGGGCTTCCGCTGTTCGTCCTCTCGCTGCTGGTCTCTTTCCTCTGCATGATCTATCTCTGGTGGCACGTGCCTGAGCCCGGCAAGACCAAGGCTCTGCTGGCTTTGATCTTGTTGCTCGAGACTGGAATGAACGGCACGTTCGTGGCACTCGACCTCATTCTCTTCTTCGTTTTCTGGGAGCTCGTGCTCGTCCCGATGT
>JALZEK010000184.1 GCA_030862065.1 Actinomycetota bacterium
GACGCTGCACCTAAATGCATTTCGGGGAGAACCAGCTATCACCGGGTTTGATTGGCCTTTCACCCCTATCCACAGGTCATCCCCCAGGTTTTCAACCCTGGTGGGTTCGGCCCTCCACGAGGTCTTACCCTCGCTTCAGCCTGCCCATGGATAGATCACCCGGCTTCGGGTCTAGAACACGCGACTAAACGCCCTATTCAGACTCGCTTTCGCTACGGCTTCGACTCTCGTCTTAACCTTGCCACGCATCGCTAACTCGCCGGCTCATTCTTCAAAAGGCACGCCGTCAGACGTACAGACCGAAGTCTGTACGGCTCCTCCGACTGTTTGTAAGCGCACGGTTTCAGGTACTATTTCACTCCCCTCCCGGGGTACTTTTCACCTTTCCCTCACGGTACTGGTTCACTATCGGTCGCTGGGTAGTAGTTAGCCTTACGGGGTGGGCCCCGCAAATTCACACGGAATTCCTCGGGCTCCGTGCTACTTGGAAACACCATCGGGAGGTCAGTCGGTTTTTATCTACAGGGCTATTACCTTCTTTGGCCTAGCTTTCCAGAAAAGTTCGACTAACCGCTGACTTTGTAACTCCCCGACCGCGCCGGTGCACGGTCTGATGGGTCCCACGACTCCCCTGTGGCAACGCCACCGGGCTTTCACACCACAGAGGTTTGGGCTGATCCCATTTCGCTCGCCGCTACTCCGGGACTCTCTATTTGATTTCTCTTCCTCGGGTTACTTAGATGTTTCAGTTCACCCGGTTCCCTCCCAGGCCCTATGTATTCAGACCTGGGTGCCAGCGCATGACCGCTGGCGGGTTTCCCCATTCGGACATCCCCGGATCAATGGATGTTTGGCTCCTACCCGGGGCTTATCGCAGCCTGCCACGTCCTTCGTCGGCTCCCAGCGCCAAGGCATCCGCCGTACGCCCTTAATAACTTGGCATAGATGCTCGCGCTCGCTATGGAGTTTCCAAGGTCCTCTTCCGGAGAAACCTGCTTGCTCTGACCTCATTTGGGGCAAAAAAATCCGCCGGTGAGAACTCAGCCGGCGGGGTCGAAGCTTTTAGGCGCGTTGCTTGCCTAGCCGCACACCCCTTTTGAAGTCTCCTGCAAGGAAGTTCCTCCCACTGTTTTCAGGACAGCCTGACGATTCTATTCGGGCGTCACGAGTTAGGCAACTCACCCGCCCGGGCTCGGGTTCCAGGTTTCGGCTCTCTCCGCCGGTCGTCTTAAGCCGACCAAGCAGAATCCGCACGGGGTATTTACCTAACCGAGCTATCCGGACGCTTATTCCACACCAGCGGAGTTAGATCCGAACTCCGCCGGTTCCGGGCGGAGGGGCGCAGCCCGTCGTCGCCTCGCAGCGGACACAGACATCCTCCTCGTCCTCCGGGCCCGGCGGCCCACCCCGGCACTCGTCTTCCCCCCGCCCCCCGTCGCAGAAATCGGCCTGCCCGTTGCCCTCAAGGATGTCGTCCCCTCGATTTCCGTTGAGGGTGTCGGGGCCGTCACTTCCGTAGAGCGAGTCGAGTCCGGGCCCCCCCGAGACCAGGTCCCGGCCCGGCCCCCCGGTCATCAGGTCCGGCCCCCGGTCGGCCGGCAGACCCTTGGCGTTGAGCCCGAGGAAATCGTTTCCGAATTCACCCTGCATCTCATCGGTCCCGTGTCCCCCGAAGAGCTCGTCGGAGCCGAGACCCCCATCAAGAAAATCCAATCCGTTGCCGCCGCGCATGACGTCGGCTTTCTGCCCCCCGTAGATAGTGTCGGACCCCTCCTCGCCGAAGAGGAAGTCCGTGTCGTGCTTGTAGGCAATATCGGGGCCCACCGCGCTCTCGGCCGTGCCGTAGATCCGGTCACCGTCCTCTCCTCCCCGGATCGTGTCGTTGCCCTCCTCGCCCACGAGAAGGTCCTTGCCCCGGTTGCCGGACAGGGTGTCGGCCTTGAGATAGCCGTTGAGCAGATCAGGTCCTCGCCCACCGCTTATCCGGTCCCGGCCCGCCAAGAAGTCCTCGGCGTCTCCGTACAACCTGTCCCGCCGCCGACCCCCCTCGAGGCGATCATCGCCCCCGGCCCCGTAGAGATCGTCCCGACCCCGCCCCCCGAAAAGGCGATCGGCCCGGTCCCCACCGAACATCGAGTCTCCCCCGAGCCCGCCCCGGAAGAGTCCCGAGCCCTCGACCGCGTTCATGTCGTCGTCGCCCCGTCCCCCGGACAGCCCGTTAAACCCCCGGTCGCCGTCAACCGTGTCGGGTCCGCGCCCCCCCTTCAACCTGTCGTCCCCCCCGTGACCGTGGATCAGGTCCGATCCTCTGTTCCCGGTAGCACGATCGGAACCCGAATTGCCCTCGACCGCGTCGGCTCCGGTTCCCCCGCAGAGGCGGTCGTTGCCCCCCTTCCCGAGGATCTTGTCGTCGCCTCCCCGGCCGAGGATGACGTCGGGTTCCGAGGTCCCCACGAGGGTGTCGTCGGAGGAGGAACCGGCCAGGGTGGCGGGCTCTCCCAGGCAACGGGCGGGGCCCGCCGTGACTCGCTGGGGGGCCACAACCACACCGAGAGACACCAGGGCGGTCACGAGCAAAGCAAGCGATCCTGCCCGGCCCGGGACGCTTTTGCTCTCAGCCGACTGGAATTTCATGCTCTCCATTCTCCCCGGGGCGCCAGCAGGCGGAAATGCCCCGCCGCGCTCAAGTCGAGGGGCGAAGTTACCGATGCAGTACTTGGTACTTGCCGCACCAGGCCGCGGCGACCAGAGGAGGGTCACACGTGAGGACGGATCACAGGTTCGCCAGGACCATGCCTTCAGAGGACCGATTCTCGATACGGACAGTGGCCGCAGGAACCCTCACAGCGCTGATCATGCTCTTCTTCTTCGCATCGTCCGCGTCGGCCTGCCCCATTACCGATCCCCGGTGCGCACTCGACGACGCGAAAAAGACCGTGAAGGACATCACCGAGGACCCGGTAGGCAGGGTGAAGGACACCGTAAAGACCGTCGAAGACAAGGTCACCAAGGTCGTCGATGACGCCAACAAGACCGTCGACGACACGGTCGGTGACGTCGAGGACAAGATCAGGACCAAACCCACGGTTCCGGGCAAGCCGAAGGAGCCCAAGACGCCCCGGCCCCCGCGCGTGAAGTCGGATGATCTGAGTCGCCGCGATGATCGACGGCCCGGTTCAGAGACCGGCAACAAAAGGACCGGACGAACTGGCGACACTCGAGTGCGGCCCGGCGACGGGACGCGCGTCGAAGAGCCCGTAACGTTGAAATCCGACAGGCTGCCCGTCGCGCCGATCGCGCCGGCCGCAAGCGCCAGCCAAAGCACGGAGAGACAAGATTTCGCAGAAGCAGCCATCGAGGCGGCGCGCAAGTTCGCTTTCCCCTTGCTGCTGACGATAATCGTTGG
Organism: Actinomycetota bacterium; assembly: GCA_030862065.1. Lineage (GTDB taxonomy): Bacteria > Actinomycetota > CADDZG01 > CADDZG01 > WHSQ01 > JALZEK01. Next base: position 3,407 of record JALZEK010000184.1, read on the forward strand.
GCTGTTCCTGGCGGCGCAGAACAGGCTCGACCGTAAAGATCCAAAGCTGGCACTCGCACCGCTCGATCAGGATCTGTTGAGCTTCCGGTGACCGATACTCGGGGAGGCTCTGGGCGAGTGGTAACGAACTTCAAACAGCCGGCGGAAATCGTTTCGCTTGCAGAGCGGATGGTCTACGTCCAGGCCCTTCGCGTCGCGTTCGTTTGCGTGGTCCTCGGATCGGCACTGTTCGGTCACAGCATCGTCGGCGCCACGGTATCGGATCTCTCGTTGGTTTCGGCCGCCTACCTCACCTGTTCCGCCGCGGTCGAGGTTCTCAGACGCCTCGAGGGCAGGCGCGGACTCGCCATCGTCCAGGCCATGCTCCTGATCGACGGCGTCTTTCTCGCCTGGGTCCTGTATGCCACAGGAGGCACGCAGAGTCCGCTTCGCTTTCTTCCCTATCTGCATCTGATTGCCGTCACGTTGATCACTTCGTACAGGACCGGTCTGAAGATCGCGCTCTGGCACTCGCTGCTCTACTTCGCGGTCTTCTACTCCCAGGAGGCCGGATATCTGGATCCGGCCACACCGGAAGGCGATGCCGCCAACGGGGCGGTACTGGACCAGGTCGCGGTCTTCAACGTTTTGGCCTTCTGGCTCGTGGCCCTCGCGACGGCCACCTTTTCTTGGCTAAACGAGAGGGAGCTCCGAAGGCGCAAGTCCGACGTCGAGCAACTCGCCGACATGGGAACAGCGCTCGAGAACGTAACGGATCCATCCGCAATCGGTGCTGTTCTGCTCGAGTATCTCGGCAAGGCGTTCGGTTTCACAAGAGGGATCGTTCTCGCCTCGGCCGAGGGAGACCCTGCCCCGATCGCCTCGATAGGCGGGACCGACGCCCCTCCCCTGCCCGAGGGAAGAGACCCGATCGTCGACGAAGCGTGGAAACGACGGGGGCCGCTTCTCTTAAGACGGCTCGATCCCGAAGAACAGCCTCGGCTCACCAGGCTCCTTCCCTTCGCCAGGCATCTCGTCATCGTTCCGATGTTCGCGGAGAGCCATCCCCTTGGCGTCCTCGTGCTGGAGCACCCCGGGCGCGTGGGTCGTATCGAGCGGCGAGTGGTCGCGATGATCGGGCAGTTTGCAGCTCACTCTGCACTCGCCCTTCGCAACGCGTGGCTCCTCGAGCAGATGCAGAGGATGGCCGAGTTTGACGCACTCACCGGAATTGCGAACCGTAGAACCTTCGAACACGCTCTCGCGACGGAACTGTCACGAGCCGGACGGCATGGGGACCCGCTGACGCTCGTGATGGTGGACGTCGACCAGTTCAAGAAGTTCAACGATACGCATGGGCACCGCTCGGGTGATGAGGCATTGAGGAGAGTGGCGGAAGCTCTGTCCTCCGAATGCCGTGACTTCGACACGGTTGCTCGGTACGGAGGAGAGGAATTCGGTGTCATCCTTCCCGCCTGTTCCAGCAAGGAGTCGTTGATCGCCGCGGAGAGGCTTCGACACGCCGTGTCCGAGATCTCCGATCTTCCCGTCACGGTTACTGCCAGCGCCGGCGTTGCCACCTATCCGACACATGCCTCCGACGTCGAATCACTCATCAAGTCGGCGGACGAAGCTCTTTACGAGTCGAAGCGTTCCGGGAGAAACCGGGTCACCCGGTCACGCCGACGAGGTTCGCGCAAGAAGCAGTCGTCGACCATCGTCGTTCGTTAACCCGAGCCCCCGGCGCAGAACAGCACCTACCTATAGACCTTTCTCCGAAATACATCGGTCGCAAGCGACTCGACGCGATCGAGAATCAGCAAGCCATTGAGGTGGTCGATCTCGTGTTGGAGGGCCCGCGCCTCGAATCCCTCTGTCGCTATGACCTTCGTTTCCCCCTCGGGCGTCTCCCCTGTCACGACGAGAGACGTGGCGCGGGCCACGTTCGCGGTGAGGTCGGGCACGCTCATGCACCCCTCGCGGCCGACCTCTCGGCCGGAGGCATCGACTATGACGGGGTTCTTCAGCACGATCAGCCCGTGGGCGGCGGTGCTCTTTGGATGAGACTCGACGTCGACCGCGATCACGCGTTTGGGGATGGCTATCTGCGGTGCCGCCAAACCGACGCAGGCAGGAGACCCCCTCATGGTCTCAAGGAGGTCTTTTACGACGTCGTCGACGGATTCCGCTCCGATCTCCTCGGACCGGACCTTGAGGACGCGCTCCGGTATTCGGACGACGGGACGGATCACCGGCCGGCGCCTCCTGGGGAGTGTCGGCTATCGAGGACCCAGGGCACTACAGAACGTCGGCGCCGATGGGGTGGACGCTTAGATCGACCCCGAGTTCCGCGCGCAGCGCGTCGAGGACGGGCTCAACCATCAGGTTCTCGGGGGCGGACACCTCCAGCATGAGCGCGTAGACGGGCTGTTGCTGGGAGTCGATCAACCGAGAGGTCAGATCGGTGATGTTGATCCCCGCTCCGGCGAGGGTCTCGGCCACCCTGAAAACGATCCCGGGGCGGTCGGCGCCGTAAACCGACACCATATGGGTGGGCTCGGACGGCTCGGAAATCCCCCTTTCGACCGGCCGAGCCGTCACCGTCAGCCCCAGCTCCCGGGCGGGAGCCTGAAGGGCCCGCTCGAGCGTGGCCTCGTCGGTCGGCTCGGGAGCACGCACCACCAGCACCATCGTGAAGTGCCCGCGCAGGATCGTCGACGTGACGTCCTCGAGGTTGCAGCCGAGTTCGTACAGGACGCGCGTGACGGCCGCCACTATTCCGGGCCTGTCGGCACCCACAACCGTGACGGCAAAGACTGATTTTGATGCGGTCGAATCGCCCATCGCCGCGAGCCTATTTCAAGGGGTTGGGGCTCCACTAGCTGCAGGCGGCGAGTTGGGTTTCTATGCTCGATGCAGCCGGGAACAAAAGGAGTGAATCGTTGGGGGCCTCGAAAACCGTCGCCCAGCCGGGCCACACAGATCCCTCGACCGTCGAGAGGGAGACGAAAGAGAAGGGCCTCGACCCGCGTCGGTGGTCCAACGGACCTCACGACACGTACGACTGGCATTCGCACTCCTATCACAAGGTGCTGTACTGCCTGAGAGGGAGCATCGTCTTCCACACGCGAGAGAACGACTACGAACTGCGCCCCGGAGATCGACTCGATGTGGAACCGGGCACCGAACATGCCGCCACCGTCGGCCCGGAAGGGGTGGAGTGTGTGGAGGCCGCTACCTAGAGTTCGCTTTCTAGACTGCGCCGGAGCCGGCAATCCGTCCGCACACCTGGAACCCGTACTTCTGCATGAGAGCGCTTTGCTTTGCTCCCAGCGTGTTGGCCTCGGCCGCGATCTGCTGCAGTTCGGCCAGATCGAAGGCCTTAACCGCACCCGAGATCCTCTCGAGGAATTCGGGAACCCGCTGGTTGATGGACAGGATTCGGTTGAGCAGACGGCGGTCCTGCTTGGGCTTCGGCAATTGGGCGATCTCGGTGTTGACGGCTGCGATTTCTGAGTTCAGGTCATCGATTACGGCATCCAGCTCCTCGGGCGAATCGACTCCCTGAACGGATTCCTGCAACTCCCGGGCAAAGGCGTCCGTGTCGGCACAGATCTCGTCCACCTCGAGGATGAAATTCCATTTCGCCGTGCTGAACCCGGTGGGCGGGGTTGCCTGGGTGTGGGCGGACGCTCGAGCGCCGTACGTCCCGTCGAAAACGGCGTGGGCGCCGAAATATGTACCGGTGAAGCTCGCCACGACCGCGGCGATCGCGAGGACGGCCTGCACGAACTTGTTGGAGTAGATCGAGGCCAGGTCTCTGCGGGGCTCGGAGAACAACGGGGCGTTGGCCTTGGGATGGGTATGGAGAACCTCGAGCGAGGGCGCCGTCGGGACCTGTCCCGGAGTGGATACCGGGGTCGGTGCGGGAGTCGATGCCGGCGCGGGGCCACCCGCCGGCCCGTCGGCCTGCGGCTCGAAACCATCTTCTGAGGGTGCGTCTGGAGGCGGCGGCTCGCCGGCCTGAGGTTCCCAGGCACCGGACTCGGCGGACCATCTCAGCCAGACTCCGTCCGGCCTCGAATGCCACCAGTGCCCGCCTCTTTTTATGGATTGGCTCACGAGATCTCCCCAATTACCTGCCGTTCTACTCAGTTATCGAACGGCCTTGGGGGATCCTTGAGCCGGGATCAGCCGACCCAGCCCATGGCCCAGGCGACCAAGAGCCCTACGACGACGAGCAATCCCAGCCCCAGGATCACGTCGGGCTTCAATTGGGGCTCTGCTTACCCTCGGATTTCTCCCCGCCGGGCTTGCCTTGACTGGAGGCGCCCGTCTCCTCCTCTTCGGCCCCGGCCTCTCCCCCACTGGGGCCGTCCACCGGGGGCCGGTCTGGCTCGGCCTGCCGATCTTTGTCGCGCTTGTTGTCCACCAGGCCCACCTCCAGAGGCTGTCGGCACACAAGCCTAGTGGAGGCCGGGGAACCTAAGGCGTACGGGGCCTAACCGAGACGTCGGGAGGGGCGACGGGCGTGGGTGTCGATCTCGAACCACACACACGTCGTGCCGTCGAGCCGTACACCCCAGCGGTCGGCGATGACGTCGACCAGGAACAGCCCCCTGCCGGAGGTGTCGTGAAGACCCGGTGTCTCGTGCGTGGGGGCGAATCCGGGGCCCTTATCGTGAACCTCCACCCGCACGGAGCCGTCCGAGGCGACCAGTCTCAACTCGATGGCCCCCTGCGGCGCGAACTTGACGCTGTTCGTGACCAATTCATTGACGAGCAACCGGACATTTTCAAGGACCTCGCGCGCGACCTCACCCTCCATCCGGTCCAGGGACCGGCGGGCTCGTTCGGGGGCCTTTACGTCGGGTTGGAGCCTGATATCAATCTCCGCAGCAGGTGCCATACAGGTAAAGTCTGGATTGAGCGCGGTGAGCACTCAATACGTAGTAATGCTGAAATATCGGCGCTCAGATCCCGGAAGCTGGACAAAGCGGACGATTCCCGGCCCGCGCCGTCTCTATCGCCTGCCGTGCGTTGCTGCGGCCCAGATTGAAACCCGGCCACGAGTCGGCGGATCCGATGCGGAGCTCGACCTTTTGGTACAGACAGCCCCTCAGGTCGGCCGGCAGTCGGTAGAGAGCCGGAACCGCGTCCGGGCTGAGTCCCGAGAGATAGCCCACATCGATACGGCCCGTCTCGAGATAACGCGCCACGTTCTGCCGAGCAATCACCCCATCCGGATTGATGGCCGTGAACGCGATGGCAAAACCCACGGTGAGGTAAAGACACGCCCGGGGAAGCCATGAGGCTTTCCACAAGGCTCCGGCGACCAGAACCAGGATAAAGACTGCCCCCAACCACAGGATCGTCGCGTGAACGGAGAGGCGCAGCCGAGTCCACCCGTATATCGATTCGTAGAGGTTCAGTCGCTTGAGCGCGGAAATCAGGATAACGATCGTCAAGGTGCATAGAAGTCCCAGCAGGAGGCGCGCCAGCATCCGATCGCGCCTCGTCCTGATATCCGCCCACCGCACGACTCCCGCGATCACGAGCAACGTGAGAACGGCAACTCCGATCAGTTGGAAGAACCCCTGGCGCGCGTACTGCGCATAGGTCAGACCGGTTGTTTCAAGAACGTGGTCGCGGCCCCCAAACAACACGGTCATCTGCACAACGACGAAGGCGCCGAAAAGCGCGTTGAGCGAGGTCAGTACCGGCACCCACTCGATCTTGCCCAACGACGAGCGTTCGACCGAAGCCCGTGGCGGTTGGGGAAAGGGATCCCCCGGCTGGACCGCGTAGCGAGGCCCGATCACGACCAGGGACCCAACCGCGGCCGCGACCAGCGCGAACACATAGACGCGCGCCGGCATGAGCGAGATGTCGACTTCCGGAACCAGGACCTCGCCGGCAAAATGCGAGAAGGCCCGATCCGCACTTACAAAGAGCAGGCCGAAAACGGCCGTCAGCGCGGCGGAGAGACCCACCGCCCTCAGCACCGGGATCACCTTCCCCGCCGGGAGTCGCTGAACCCCCTCAACGAGCGGACGCGCCACGAACAGCAGACCCACGTGGAGAGACCGGAACGCGGCGGTGCCTGCCTTCACGATGGCCACCGTTGATCTACCCCCGACGACCGCGTAGGAGCCCAGGAAGAACCCGAACAGAAGATTGAGCCCCACCACCCAACCCGCCGATCGGAGCGCAGCAGACCAAAAGAGAACCACGGCGGAGAGTCCGAAGAAGCCCCGGTCGAAGTCGACGGGGGCGGGGCGGCCGGCCGCGACGGTCGCGGCGACGATGGCCGCGACAATCCCGACTCCTAGGCCCAGGGGGTGACCCGGCAACAATCCGGCGACCACGCCGCAGGCGAGCGCGCCGATAGAGAACGCCTTTCTGGACGGCCCGGTCATCGCTCTGCCCGCGGAAACTCCACAACCATGCGACAGCCCCGAGGATCGCCTTGTTCGGCCCTGATGTCGCCGCCGTGAAGATCGACTATCCAGCGGGCGATGGCCAGGCCCAGACCGGTTCCCCCCTCGGCCGACGCCCGCGCCGAGTCGGACCTGTAGAACCGTTCGAACACCCGCGTCGCCTCGCTCGGCGTTATCCCAGGGCCCTCGTCGACGACCTCGATAGTCACACCGGCATCGGCGGAGTGGGCCCGCACCTCGACCCTGCCGCCGTCCGGGGAGAACCGAATGGCGTTTGCGAGAAGATTCGCAGCGATCTGACGGACCCGCTCTGGATCCGCGTAGAGGCTAAGGGTGCTCGGCCGAACGTCGACCGAGACCGCGACGCGTTTTCCGTTCTTTTGCACGGCCGCCTCCTCGGCGGCGTGTCGCAACAGGGGCTCGATCTGGAAGTCTTCTAGCTGAAGGGCAGCCGAACCGGACTCGAGACGAGAGAGATCCAGCAGTTGCTCCACGAGGCGGCCCAGCCGTCCCACCTGGTCGAGCATCGATTGGAGCGATGCCTTGTCGGCCGGAGCCACTCCGTCAACGAGGTTTTCCAGAACCGCCTGCAGCGCGCTGATGGGCGTCCTGAGTTCGTGTGAGGCGTTCGCGATGAGATCGCGACGGATCCGATCGATCTCCGCGAGATCCGCCGCCATCTTGTTGAAGGCTCGGGCTAGCTCGCCAACCTCGTCGCGAGAGGAAGCGGTCACCCTCTTGTCGTAATCGCCTTTGGCCATGGCGCGGGCCGCCGCCGCCATCTCCCGCAGCGGTGAAGTCATGCCCCGCGCCAGGAACTGCACCATCGCCAGCGATAGAGCCCCGGCCGTCACCGCTCTCAACCACAGCGGCCAGGACACCCGGTAACCGGCCTCGTTCACGGCGATCGTCACTGCGACGGCCGCCACGATGACGACGCCGAGCTTCGTCTTGATCGAGGAGAGCCTGTCGAGAGGTCTCATTCGTCTCTCTTCTCGATCGCGTAGCCGATCCCGTGAACCGTGCGAACAAGGTCCGAGCCGAGCTTTCGTCGCAGCGCCGCGACGTGCGAGTCAACCGTTCGACCTCCGAACCCATCCGAGTAGCCCCACACCTCGGAGAGAAGCTGATCGCGCGTGAAGACGACGCCGGGACGCTGGGCCATCAAGTGAAGCAGTTCGAACTCGATCGGGGTGAGGTGAATCTCCTCGCTTCCCTTCCTCACCCGCCGCTGGGCGGGATCGATCTCGACGTCGTCGACTCGAACGGCGGGGCCGGGCGAGGTTGAAACCTTGTCGATGCGCCGGAGCAAAGCGTGTACGCGCGCGACAAGTTCTCGCATGCTGAAGGGCTTGGTCATGTAGTCGTCCGCTCCGACCGCCAGCCCAACGAGTAGGTCTGTCTCCGAATCACGCGCCGTCAACATAAGAACGGGGGCCGCGCTCTTTTGCTGAATGCGTCTGCACACCTCGAGTCCGTCGATCCCCGGCAGCATGACATCGATCACCACAAGATCGGGACGCATTCGATCACAGATGTCGACCCCAGAAGGCCCGTCGGTGGCGATCTCAACCTGGAGGCCTTCCTTCCTCAGCCTCTCGGCGATCGCGGAGGCGATGGTGACCTCGTCCTCGATCACGACCACCTTGCGCGGGCTCACGGCACCAGTCTAGAAACACCTGGACTATCGGGGGCTTGGTTCCTCACCGGCCGAGCACCTGGATGTGGACGGCTCTCTCCTTCGGATCATCGAGTTCGAACAAAAAGACCCGCTGCCACACACCGAGCAGGAGCGTCCCTTCGTGTACCGGGATGGTCTGGGACGCGCCGTTCAACAACATCGCGGCCAGATGCGAGTGACCGTTGCGACGTTCCTCTTTCTGGAGGTTCTGAGTCCGCCTCCGCTCGTCGTCGTGCGCGTAGTAAGCGTCGGCCGGCGCGAGTTCCTCCACTCGGTTTCGAAGGTCCTCGAGCGCGCCCTTCTCCCACTCGTTGATGATCACGGCGCAGGTGGTGTGGGCGCAGTAGACAAGACAGAAACCCTCCTCGATCCCGGAGTCCCGAACCACTTCGATGACGTCGTCCGTGAGATCGACGAAATCGAGCCGGGCCCGGGCCCACCGTCGAAGTGAGCGCGCCGCAACTATGGTTCCGGGGAAGGTCCCCGGGGATCGGGATGAAGACATGCCTCAAGCCTAGAGAAATGGTGTCGGAACGGCCTTGGCGAGATGTTGAGTTTTTGTTAAGCCCGGCGCTGTTCCCACCTGTCAACGAGAGAGTCTCCGGAATGATCCGGAGACTCTCCCCTCGGACTATCGAAGGTCTCGGCTATCGGGAGCGGCGAATGGCCTTGATCAAATCCCACTTCCCCATTCGCGAGCGCCCGGCGATGTTCTCCTTCTTCGCAACCTCGTACAGTTCCTGGCGGGTACGGTTCTCGAGCGGCTGACCGCTGAGCGTTCCCCGACTTCTCTGCCGGGCCTTGGAGGCCTGCCGGCTGAGGTCACGCCGAGTCGACTTCGGCAGCTTCGTTATCGTCTTCTTCGACCTGGCGGCTTTCTGCGCCTTCTTGACGTTGCGCCTGGCAGCGCTCGTTTGCCGCTGAGTAGCCACGGTTGACACCTCCCGGTGCAATCGGAAGTACTACCTCTATTTCTTACCCGCGAACGGCGCACTTGAGTCTTCGACTGACTGTCTGGCAGGTCCAACCGAGCCCGGTACGGTGACACGGTGGGCACCGAGGGGATAGAGATTCGATCCGGAGACGCCACGCTCGAAGGTGACCTAAGCCTCCCCGCAGAGGATGCGGGCGTCGTCGTCTTTGCCCACGGCAGCGGGAGCAGCCGCCACAGCCCCCGCAATCAGGCCGTGGCCCGTGAGCTCGGCAGTGCCGGGCTCGGAACGCTACTCATCGACTTGCTTACCTCCGAGGAGGAACAGGTCGATCTTCGGACGGGCCGGCTGCGGTTCGACATCGGCTTTCTCGCCGAGCGCGTCGCCGCCGCGACGCGCTGGCTTCGGGACCGGAAGGAAACCGCGCAGTCCCCCATCGGCTACTTCGGAGCCAGCACGGGGGCAGCCGCCGCGCTCGTCGCCGCGGCAAACTCCCCCGGCGAGATCTCGGCCATCGTCTCCCGCGGCGGGCGGCCCGATCTCGCCGGTGAGGCGCTGGCGCAGGTTCAGGCGCCCACTCTGCTGATCGTGGGAGGCGAAGACCAAGCCGTAATCCCGCTCAACGAGGAGGCCCGGGATCGGCTGTCCGCGCCGGTCCGGCTGGAGATCGTTCCGGGGGCCACTCACCTCTTCGAGGAACCCGGAGCCCTGGAACGGGTTTCGGAGCTGGCAACTCAGTTCTTTGGCGAAAACCTACGTCCGAAAAGTGAGACTTCGGATCACCCGTAACGTTCGCGATGAACGATCTCGTCGATCGATCGACGAGGCACGCGCATCGGTTCCTCCGCGCAATAGCCGATGGGGATGATTCCAATCGGTCGAACATGTTCGGGAAGCCCCAGGACCTCTCGCACGGCGTCATCGTCAAAGGCACCGACAAAGGCCGCGCCCAGTTCCTGATCGACTGAGGCCAGAAGCACGAGGAGCGAGACGAAGGCCCCGTCGATCACGCTGTAGAAGTCCACGCCCCGTCGTCCGTATCTGCCGGCCGATCTTTTTGTATCCGAGACGGTGACGATTACGACGGGAGCCTCCGCTACGAACATCTGCTCGAGCGCAGCCTCTCCCAAGGCCTCTTTGATGTCCGGATCGCGGACGAGTATGAATTCCTGGGGCTGGGTGTCGCCTGCCGAAGGAAACCGCCGCGCGATATCGAGGATCGCTTCGATTTTTTCGTCCGGCACCGGCCGATCTAAAAAGCTTCGGCACATGAAGCGCTTTCGGACGACTTTGCTGAATTCCATCGGTTCCCCACACGACTTTATTGCCTTCGGGCGGTGCAACCTCGGTTGATTTGTCCCCCTTCTCGACGAGATCTCTACCGAGCCAACCGGCCTTAATTGGCGCTTGTCGCTCGAAAAACGAGTACCGGGCGCCAACAGAAAGGCTTGCCCGGCGCGGACCGCAAGCGTGGGACGGCACGGCAGCGGCCAATCGGTTGGAACGGATTAACCGCCGCCCCGGGCTTAAACTCTCGCCGTGGCGCCGGAGCCCTACTTGGGGGAAAGGGAAGGAGCGGCTTGAAGACCTACGCCATCGTGGGTGATGGGGCCGCCGGCACGACGGCCGCCTTCTACATCCGGCGTCACGACCCCGAGGGCCGCATCGCGATCTATTCCGAGGAGTCGACGCCCGCCTACTACCGGGCCGCGCTCACCAACTACCTCATGGGCGAGCTCAGGGCCGAGCAGCTGTTCGCCGTGCCTCCCAACTTCTACAACGAGTTCAACGTCGGAAGAGTTCTGACCCGCGTCGTCGGTGTCGACTCAAAACAGGGACGGCTCCAATTGAGCAACGGCGAGAGTCACCCCTACGACGAACTCTTGATTGCGACGGGCTCCCGGGCGCGGCCCCCGACTTTTGCGGGCGCCGAGATTCCCGGGGTCATGACGATGAGAACGATGCAGGACGCCCGATTCATCATGGATCTGGTCCAGTCCGGCCACCTCGGAAAAGCCGTCGTCGTCGGCGGGGGGATCCTGGGGCTCGAACTCGTCGCGGGCTTGCGATCGAGGGGCGTTGAGGTCACCTACGTCATCAGGGGCGATCACTTCATGCCCAACGTGCTCGACCGGATCGCATCGGACATCGTGCTGACTCGGTGCAGACACTTCGGGGTCGACATAAGAACCGATGAGGAGATCGGCGAGGCCTACGCGAACAACCAGGGTTATCTGTGGGGCGCCCGTCTCGCCAACAGCGGGGAGACGCTCGAGACGCAGCTCATGATCGTAGCCATCGGCATCACCCCCAACGTCGAGTTCCTGCAGGGGTCCGGCATCGAAGTCGACCGCGGCGTGCCGGTCGACGAGCGTATGAGGACGAACGTCTCGAACGTTTACGCGGGAGGCGACGTGGCTCAGGTGATGGATCGCATCACGAAGCGAAGGGTGACCATCGGCCTGTGGGAGCCTTCCCGTCACCACGGGCGCACGGCCGGCATCAACATGGCGGGAGGTTCCGAGACCTGGCGCCTTTCCGCGCAGTACACCGCGACCCGTTTGTACGACCTCGATCTCGCGGCTCTCGGAAGAACCCTCGAGGGCTCCTCCGATGAGACCGTGGTGGACTTTCCGGAAGCCGGTAGAAGGATCGTCTACCGCAAGCTCGTCTTCGAGGGTGACAGATTGGTCGGCGCGCTTCTTCTCGGAGAGCGCCGGGAAAAGGTGCGCCTTAGGGCGCGGCTCCTCCGCAAGCTCATAGACAACGAGGTCGACGTGTCCTCGGTAAAAGAGGCGCTTCTCGATCCGCTGTTCGACATCAACGCGTGGATGGATTCGTTGCGCGCTCCCGAGGCACCGGAGCCGAGGCCGTCCCGAAGGGCGAAGACGGACGTGTCGAGGATCATGGGCCGCCCCGCGG
>JALZEK010000023.1 GCA_030862065.1 Actinomycetota bacterium
CGCGGCGAGAGATGTCGTATGCACCGCCGTTCTGAACTATTTGGTAACCGAAGATCGTGTTCGTCTCTCCGGGGGGAATGGCGACCGTCGCGGCGAAACCAAAATCGGCTTCCGTCGCGTAGAGCCGATTGATGTCCGAGGACACGATGTCCACTCGTTCTCCGAGCGCCTCGATCGGAAGCGCGAACCCAAGGGTCTGCGTGGGCTGTTTCACCGGCCCGGCAACTGCGGCGCCGCGACCGATGTATGCCTTTGAACTCGAGTTGGAAACCGTCACGGATTCGAGGACGCCGGTATCGCCCTGGTTTTGGATGAGAAAGAGGTGATCTCGGACGATGGATAAGACCGACGGATCGGAGGTCGTGTCCCAAACTCGCAACTCGATCGGCCGGGCTTCTCCGTTTTGGAAGTCGACGTTTTCGCCGACGAAGAGCCCACCCCGATAGATGGTCTCCACCGTGTATTCGATGTCGGGATCGGCTGCAACATCGACGAGCTCAAAGCTTCCGTTTGCCGCAGCCGTTGTCGTTTTCTCTACGCGGCCCGATCCGTCTTCTCGGGCTCCCAGCAAGGTCACCTCAACTCCCTTCAAGTTGACGCTTTTGGTCTGGTGGACAACGCGCCCGGTGATGGTCGCGGCGGGGGAGGCGGCAAACGACGGGGAGGCGATGACCAACGACGTGGAGGCGAAGACCAACGGCGCGGCCAGAGCCGCGCTCAGGCGCCGCATTTCGAGCAGCGCTCGCCTGGAGCCCGGGGCGCGCCGCACGAAGGACAGCGAAGCCGCTGTTTGATCCTCTCGATTTCGTCTTCGATCTCGTCTTCGGGAGTCCCTTGAAGGGAGTCCGCCTTTCTGAGCGCGACGACCGCCTCTGCCTCGTAACGATGCCGGAGAGGTTCGTAGTCCGACTCGTTCAGGCGACCAGATTCCCGTTCCTCCTCGAGATCGAGTAGAGCGCCGAGGGCGATCTCGGTTCGGGACCGGGCCTCTCGCACGGCGGCGTCGGTCTCGCCGACATCCTCTTCGCGCGCAGTCCTCAGCGGCGCGCCGACATAAACGAGCGCCGCCGTCACCAGCACCAGGACTACGACGACGGGAATCATGTCTGCTCCCTGAGCCGAGCCATCTCCGCTTCGAGACGCTTTCGTTCCTCTGAGGAGATTTCTGGTACGTCGTTCGACCTTGGTCTGCCGGCCCATCTTCTCGCCACGACGACCACCGCGCCGGTACCGAGCACAATCGCCAGTCCCGGAAGAAGCCATGCCAGTAGCCCGGCCCCCTCCGGTTTGGGCGAGGCGAGGATGCCCTCACCCCACTGATCCTCGAGATGCTCGAGGATGCGTTGTTTGCTCCATCCCGAGCGGGCCCAGTCTTCGATGCGCTCCCGCAGCTTGAGGGCGGGCTCCGAGGCGCAATCGTGCAGGGTTACTCCCGGGCAGTAAGGAGACATGATCTCGTCGGAGACATCGGCCGCGGTTTCTTCCGGAGAGGTGCCGAGAGCGGGCGAGGCCATCACGACGAGAACCGAGATCGCGACCCCCGCGCCGCGCATCACGACGCCACCGCCGGTTTTCTCACTCGGGCCTGAGCAGGGGCCGCCGCCGGCTGTGTCGCGGCACCCGAGAGAATCACGCTCATCCCAACCGCCATCACTCCCGCCCCCACCCAGATCCACCACGTCAGGGGGTTGACGAAGGCTCGAAGAACGACGGAGCCGTCTCCATCTATTGACGTTGCGACCACGTACAGGTCCTCAACTGGAGTCGAGCGGATCGCCACTTCAGATTGCGTTTGTTGCTGCGCGAAATGGAAATTGCGCTGCGGTTCCAGGGTGCCGAGGTCATCACCGCCGCGTGCAACCCGAACCGTCACGGCGTTGACCTGCTTCTCCGCCGTTTGCGACGACCTCACACCTTCATGAGTGAGCGTGTAGTCGCCGACCTCTATCGAAGCCCCCGCGGCGACCTCGGTCTGGCGTTCGACCCTGAACGCGGCCCCCGCCAAGCCGATCACGATCAGTGCGACTCCGAGGTGGACGACGTAACCGCCGTATCGTCTGCGGTTTCGGGTCAGCGTCCTAGCCACGGCCTCCCCCCACCCCATTCCATCTCTCTTGCGATGGACTCTGCTTCCGCGCGCGAACTCGGCCACGACCGTCGCTCCGGTGAACGCGGAGAGGCCGAACGCTAGGAGTGCGCCCGTGCTCCGGACCCCGGCAATCCCGAGAACGATGGTCGTAAACACGCCGACGGGGAGGGGAACCCTGATCACCTTGAAGAACGACGAGCTGCTCATTCTCCGCCACGAGATGAGCGGGCCGAGGCCCGTCATCGCCAGAATCGCCAGGGCGAGTGGGATAAAGACCCGGTTGAAGAAAGGCGGCCCAACCGAAAGTCGAACCCCCGTTATGGCCTCGTTCACGATCGGCCAGATGGTGCCCCACAGCACGGTGAAGGCTGCGGCCAAAAAGAGCAAGTTGTTGACGAGAAAGGCCGACTCGCGCGACAGGAGCGCGTCGAGTTGGTTCT
>JALZEK010000033.1 GCA_030862065.1 Actinomycetota bacterium
AGTCGCATGCCTCGGCCGTGCATCCGGGCGTGTCGTCGGCTGGATAGAAGTAGAGCACCACCTTGCGGCCACGATAGTCACTCAGGCGTTTCACTTGTCCGCTCTGGTCCCGGAGGGCGAAATCCGGTGCCGTCGTTCCCTCTCGTAGTTGCGTCATCCTGGTCTCGTTCGCTCCTTCCGCTGATCCGACGATCAAGTGATCGCTATTCTGGCAGTCGATCTATTCCCTTCTGGATGGCGTAACGCATCAACTCGTGACGTCGCCTCAATTGGAGTTTCGTGAGGATGTTTTGCACGTGGTTTTGAACGGTCTTGGTCGAGATGAACAGCTTTTCACCGATCTCCCTGTAGGTGTACCCCTTTGCCACATACTTCAGCACTTCGTTCTCTCGGTCGCTCAGCGCCGGCTCTCCCGACTGCTTTCGGCTCACCCGCCGGAACTCCTCGAGGACCAGGCCCGCGAGCGAGGGGGTGAAGGCCGGCTCGCCGTTGTGTGCCTTGACGACGGCGTCGGCTACCTCTCCGGCCGTGGCGCTCTTTAGCAGGTAACCGATCGCCCCGGCTTTGATCGCTTCGAGTACATCCGTTTCCTCGGCCGACGCCGAAAGCACCAGCACTCTGACATGGGGCGCGTTCTCGACGATTCGGGTCGTTGCCTCCACCCCCGAGACGGTCGGCAACTGAAGATCCATGAGTACGACGTCGGGCATCTGATCTCTCACGAGATCAATCGCCTCCCCGCCGTCCGCAGCCTCACCGACCACCTCCGCGATCCCCGAGGCTTCGAGATCGCTTCGGACTCCATCCCTCCACACAGGATGGTCGTCCACGACGACGACTCGAATCAAATCCTGTTGATTGTTCATGTTCGAGTGGGAACTCTGAACTCGACCTCCGTTCCGTTTCCGGGTGCGCTGGTTATGCGGACCGTGCCGCCCAACTCCTCAATCCTCCCTTTCATGCTCTTCAGAACCCCCACCTTCCCGGCCGAGAGCAAGGACTCTTCGTCAAATTGGAAACCTACGCCGTTGTCTCTGACGAATACCGTGGCGATTCCGTTTTCCTCCTCAAGGAACACCGACGCGCGTTTCGTCCGAGCATGCTGAACCACGTTTTCAAGTGCCTGACGTACCGCGGCGGTGATCTCCGCGACGACTGAGTTCTCGAGGTGAATGGGTCCGACACTACTCACAGTGACTTCGAGTTCGTTAACCGATCGAGCCGTCGACTCAACTGCTTCGCGCAGCGAGGCCTTGCCCGACGGCATCTTCCGAGGTTCTCGGAGGATGAGACCGCGCAGGTCTTTCTCCTGTTCGCCCGCGAGATTTGCCAGCGCCAGTAACTCCTCACCTTTCGTATCGGGAGCAGCGGCGAGCTCTCGTCCACGTTTGTTAACCAGGGCGAGTACCTGAAGCGCCGAATCGTGGATCTCTCGAGCCATCGATTCTCGCTCCGCGAGCCGGGCTGCATGCTCGCGCTCGGCCACAAGCTCCGTCGTTGCCTCCCTCAAGGCCTGCGCCGAGCGCGTGAGGAGCCGTGATACCAACCCGACCGCGACCCCCGCCACCAGGTGATTGAGCATCGAACCGGTCACGTGTTGAACCTGCTCGGCGGTGAGCCCATCGAGGGGTACGCCGTTGAGCGGCCGGGTCACGAGGTGAGCCGCGGCGAGGATGACCGCGGTGACGAGTCCAGTCGCCACGCCCCTGGTCGCGCCCCATAGCAGGGGAGCGCTGAGCGGATACCCGGTGGCGAAGAAGGGGCGCCCCGAGACGACTCCGCCCTCGGCGACTACATAGGCCGAGACCAGAGTGAGCCATCCACAAACTGCGACGTCGACAAGCATGTCCGAGGCCCCCAGGCGCTCCCGACGGAAGGTCAACACCGCCGTCCACGCCGCGGCCCCCCCGATAGAGGCCCACGCGAGAACTGGACGAGCAAGAGAGGGCGAGCCTGACGCCGCAAGCGCGCCCATCCAGATGAGCCACACCCAGCGGAAGATCAAGGCCCCGCTGACGAGCGAGCGCAGCGCCCGTTCGGGGGAAGACGGTTCTGGAGATGGGGGCGCTTGCATGGTCAAAGGTTCTCACGAGGCCGGGGGACGGGGCAGTTCCAAAAGTACCTATTTACAAATGGGTACTTCGCCCGCGCTCTTAGGGACTTACTCGTCTAGAAAAGCCCGCGGTTTTTTCCGAACCTGAGAGTGTCCGAATTCCATGCCGAGAAGGAGAACCGATGACGCGCTCGACTCGCCTGTTTGCTCCGGCGACCCGACTTGCGGCGATGACGTCGAAGAGAGATCGGTACGTCGATTTTCTCCGCGTGATCAGCATTGCAGTCGTGGTCGTTGGGCACTGGCTGATGGCGGTCGTTTCCTACCGCGGCGGAACCTTCTCTGGTCATAACGCACTTGAGATCATTTCCGGGCTCTGGATTGCCACGTGGGTCCTCCAGGTCATGCCTCTCTTCTTCTTTGTCGGAGGGTTCTCGAACTTTGTCGGCTGGCGCTCGGCCCAAGGGAAGGGTCATTCCTATCAAGACTTTGTGAGAAGCCGAGTCGAACGGCTCATGAGGCCGACGCTCGTGTTCATTGGAATCTGGCTTGTTGGAGCGAGTGCTCTCTACTCAATGGCCCACATTGACGCGCAACGGTTGTCGCTCGTCCTGGCCCTTGTCGCGAAACCGCTCTGGTTTCTGGCGGTGTACGTACTGGTAGTCACGCTCGCCCCCGCGATGGCCCGGCTGCACCTGTCATACGGCATTCGCGTCCCGGTCGTCCTCGGGCTCGGCGCCGTGGCGGTGGATTTCTGCAGACTGGCTTTTGATCTCGAAATGGTCGGTTATCTCAACTTTGCCTTTGTATGGCTGACGGCCCACCAACTTGGCTTCTTCTACGCCGACGGATCATTGCTCCGGCTGTCTGGAAAGGTCTTCGCGGGGATTGCGACATTGAGTCTGGTTGCGCTGGTGGTTTTGACGACGGTTGGCCCCTACTCCCCCTTCATGGTGGGTGGCGCGGCCGTCAAGGCCTCGAACAACTCTCCCCCCAGCGTCTGCCTCATCGCGTTGAGTCTCTGGCTGATTGCGTTGGCAATGCTTCTCCGCACCAGGCTGTCCGAGTGGCTTCAATCGCAGCGAGTTTGGACCGGAGTCATCGTTCTCGGCTCGAGGATCATGACCGTGTTCCTGTGGCACCTCACCGCGCTTTTCATTGGAGCCTTCGTCCTCTATCGTGCCGGCTTCCCCCAACCCCCTGCGGGAACGTCCGATTGGTGGCTCCTGCGGCCGGTCTGGATAGTTGCTCTGATCCCGGTCCTGATCCCATTCGTTGCGGTATTGGGTCGTTTCGAGAAACCAACCGGCAGCGCGACCGCGCCTGCTCGGCCGCGCCGAGCGATGCCCGGCGTGGCTCTGCTTGTTCTCGGACTTGCAGGACTCGCGGAGTTCGGGTTCGACATGACGTCGTCGGTCGGTGTGGGACCGACTCCCCTGATGAGCGCGCTTTGCGCCGGAGCCGGATACGTGCTCGTGCATTCGCGCCGCGCGGAAAAGGAGATGTGGCGATGAACGACAACGAGAGCCTGAACGACCGGATTCGAAGACTCGAACGGGAATTAGAGGAACTCAGAAGAGGAGCCGCCGCTTCCTCCGGGGAGCGCTCGGAGCCGCCCCCTCCGCCGTCCCCGCCTTCCGCTCAGAGGATTCCGACGGGGCCTCCCGGGCCGCAGTACCCAGGGCCCGGATACCTCCCGGCCAGTCAAGGAGGGGACGGTCCCGAGCACCGGGCCGCGAGTCCGCCTCGCCGACAACCGGTCGGCCCCGCCGCCGCGCCGTCGTCGGGTTCGGGGGCGGGAACCGACTTCGAGGACAGCGTTGTCGGGGCGTGGTTCCCGAGGATCGGAGCCCTTGCGCTGCTGTTGGCCGCGGGTCTCGGGTTCAAGTACGCGGTCGACCGAGGGTTTTTGGGGCCCGGGCTGCGCGTGGTGCTGGGTGTGGTGCTGGGATTTTCGCTCCTTGCAATCGGGGAGGTCACGAGGCGGCGCGGATGGCTGGCCTACGCGCAGGCCGTAAGCGGGGGAGGACTGGCCGTTCTTTATCTGACCGTATGGGCTTCGTTCGCGATTTTCGAGATGGTCGCTGCACCGGTCGGATTCGTGCTGCTCCTGGTGGTCGTCATGGGCGGAGCAGCGCTGGCCGTCCGGCAGGACTCGTTTGCGTTGGCGGCCCTCGCGACGGTGGGCGGATTCCTCAACCCCATCGTCGCCGATCCGGGTGCTCTCGGGGGCTTGGGCTTCCTTGGATACACGGTTGGGCTCAACCTCGGCATCATGGCTCTCGCGTTCTTCCGCCGCTGGAGGGCACTCGACCGCATTGCCTTCGCCGGCACATGGATGCTTTATGTCGTTGCGGGACTCGACGGACGACAAGCGTTCGTATTTGCCACCACCACCTTCCTTCTGTTTGGAGCCATACCCGTTCTCCACGCGATCAGAAACAAGGAATCGCAAGGCAGAGGCGATCTTGTGTTCCTGTTGCTTAACGCGGGTGTGTACTACTTAGCCTCGGTGTGGGAACTGAGCGCAATCGATTCCAATCTAGTCCCGACATTTACGTTCCTGCTTGGAGCATTCGAGCTCGGCCTGGGTGTTGCGATCAAGGTTTTCTTCCCGAACGCGGAGGTCCTGTCGCAGGGACCACTCATTGCCGCAGGCGCCCTTTTCACCATTTGGGTCCCGACTGCTTTCGCCGGCCAGTGGGTTCCGGCACTGTGGGCCCTCTATGGAGGTGGCCTCGTCGTGCTTGGTCGAAGCCTCTCCGTTCGCGAGGTCAGGGTCATGGGGGCCGCCATTCTGGGTCTATCCCTTGCTGCGTCCCTGTACATCCACGGCCCTCTTCAGAACTCGCTCGGCCAACTCGAGATCTCAGAACATTGGGGCGCCTACCTCTGCCAGATCGTCGGTTTCTACGCAGCTGCTTTCGCGGAAAGAAACGACCCCACGGAGAGGGAGTGGGCCGTGATGGCATGTATGTCCGGTCACTTGCTGTTGTTGGTTTGGGTCAGCTTGGAGACCCTTGCTCGGGTATACGGAAGTTTTGAAGGACAGGAGGCGCAGAGAATGCTAGCGTTTTCCCTTTCATCTGTGTGGACGATCTATGCGAGCTTGCTTCTCATAATCGGTCTTATCGCAAGACTGCGCGCAACGAGGTTCCTGGCCGTGGCCGTTTTCGGTCTGACCTTATTAAAGGTGACGCTCCACGATCTCTGGCTCGTCCAACCATTCCATCGGATCGTTTCCTTCGCCGGGATCGGAGTCCTCTTGCTCGTCTGCTCGTTGATGTACCACCGCTTTCGAGACTTGATCGTTGAGGGAAGTCCACTGTCCGGGCGAAGACTTGGATAACGCGGCAGCTACCCGTCGGGTGCCTCTTGAACGGTCGTCAGATGATCGAGCAATGATTGCTGCAGCCACGCCAGCCAGTGAAGTACGCCGAGACCGGCCATCTCAGAATCGTCGGGATCGACGTCCTGGGACATTTTTTCCTCGGTCACTTCGAGGCGTGTCCCGATGGCCAGGCGGATGTCGTTCAACGCCCGCAGCCAGGTCTCGGTTTCGTTGGGGGAGAGTTCGATGGTCGAAACATCGTGACCGGCAAGCGATCTCTCCATCTCATCCAGCGCGCCTAGCTTGGCGGCCTTGAGCTCTCCTCCGACGAGTTCCTCGAAAGTCGCTTCCTCGTCTTCGTCCTGGTAGGCGGCCGGGAACAGCCGCCGGTGGACGGGGTCGCCACCGTCGTTGGCCTCGATCAACTCTCGCATCTCCTCGACCAGGCCACGAAGAAGCGAGACCTCCTGCTCCTCCAGCGATAAGAGGATGAGGTTGGGTTCATTCGTCACACGCGCCATATGGGCCTTAGAAAATTAGTCGCTCTTCGAGAGCGTGGCCCACAGCCCATGCGAGTGCAGCCTGGCGCAGTCGTGCTCGGCCTTCTCTTTTGCGCCGCTCGATACGACGGCCCGACCCTCGTTGTGAACCTGAAGCATTAGTCGAGTGGCCTTGGGCCGTGAGTAGTTAAAGAGTTTCTGAAACACCCAGGTGACGTAGGACATGAGGTTGATGGGATCGTTCCAGACGATCACCAACCACGGCCGGTCGAGTCCTGGAACCTCGTCGGTCGTCGTCTCTTCGGTTCGCTCTGGCGAAATCGCCGGCTGCATCAATCAAATGTTGCCACGCCTTCGAGGGGCGACGCTCACCGGTCGGTGTCCTTTTCTGTGTGAATGTCGTGCCCCCCGAATTCACGCCGCAGGGCGGCGAGCAACTTCGCGGAGAACGATTCGTCCTGCCTGGAAGCGAAGCGAGCCATCAGCGACAGAGCAATTATTGGGGTGGGAACCGCGTTGTCGATCGCGGTTTCGATGGTCCACCGCCCCTCTCCCGAATCCTCGACGTACGACGCGACGTTCGCCAGCTCCGGATCCTTTTTCAATGCGTCGGCGGCGAGGTCGAGCAACCAGGACCGGATAACGCTTCCGTGACGCCAAACCTCTGCGATTGCGGCCAAGTCGAGATCCATGTCCGACGAGCGAAGAAGTTCGAAACCCTCGGCGTAAGCCTGCATCAGCGCGTACTCGATCCCGTTGTGGACCATCTTCACGAAGTGGCCGGCTCCGGGGGGTCCGACGTGCGTGTAGCCCCCGGGCGGCGCGAGCGTTTCAAATATCGGGCGGAGCCGGTCGAAGATCTCTCTATCCGCCCCGACCATCAGGCAGAAACCCTGCTCGAGCCCCCAAATCCCTCCCGAGGTACCGGCGTCGATGAAGTGAATCCCCTTCTCGGCGATGGACCTGGCCCGCGCGATGGTGTCGGTGTAGCGGCTGTTGCCTCCGTCGATGACGACGTCGTCATCGTCGAGCAGCTTGGAGAGGGCGTCGAGAGTGCTCGCCGTCGGGGAGCCGGAGGGGACCATGATCCAGATCGCCCGCGGCCGGTCCAGTTGCGTCACGAGATGCTCGAGCGAACCCGCAGGATTGGCGCCCGCTTGGCCCGCGGCACGAACCGCGCCGGCATCGAGATCGAAGACGACAACTTCGTGACCGCCATTGAGCAGCCGCGTCGTCATGTTCGATCCCATGCGACCGAGGCCGATCATCCCGATTCTCATGGCGCCTCGGTCGTCATCAGGCCTTCATTGTCGCCCACGAGCCCCGCCCCCCTCGAGGGACGGGTGACGAGCTTGTTTGCCTGCGCAAGGCCGGCCGGGCCCGAGTCTTCTCAGGGATGTGGCGATCGCCACGTGCCATCTGTGCATTTTTACCTAGAGGGAGCTTGGGACTCCTGACAGCCTGTGCCTAAGACCGATAACCAGGAGGTAGGGGCATGCGTTTTCTTAGGGTCTTGTGCGGGTCAGTGGTCGTGTTGGGATTGTTTGCGGCCGGAGCCACCCCCGCTTTCGCCCATCACCGACCCACCATTACTCACCAGCCGCCGCCCGCGGCCAAGGCGGGACAAGAACTCCAGCTCGCCGCTGCAGTCGAGGGATGCACGATCTTTTGCACTCCCGTTGCGATCAGGCTCCATTATCGGGCACCGAATGGATCCAAGCGCGTCCTCTACAAGAGTCTGGGAGCTCTACCCCTGCAAACCGTCATCTTCAAAGTTCGATCGAGTGACGTCGTGTCGCCGAGATTCACGTACTGGCTGGAGGCATCACAGAATTACTGCTGGTTCGACGCCTGCCACGGTGGCAGCGACCGCGCCCCGGATCGGGGGAGCTTCGGAATCCCGACCCTTTAGAGGGTCGAGGCGGAACTGCCCGACCGCTTGCTGAAGGTGGCCGACCGACTAGGTTAGGCCCTCATGCGAAGGCTTCATCTGTCTTTGGCCGTCACCGGCGGCGTCCCCGGGTTCTGTTGGCTCGCCTTGCCGGTCGATAAGTGAGGAGATACGCCCGCCCCTTACTGGCCGGCGTCCTCGTGGCCGTCGTTGCCCTGTTGGGGTGGAGCCTCGGCGCCGACGACGGACCTGAGTCCCCGGGGCTGCAGCCCGGCGCGCCCTCCGTCGTCGAGAACGGATCGGATCTACCCAAAGACTTTCCAATAAAGCGGGTCTTCTTCATCGTGAAGGAGAACCGCAGCTTCGACCATTACTTCGGGCGCTATCCCGGCGCGGAGGGGGCTACAACCGGCGAGACCTCGACGGGGAAGGAGATTCGCCTAAAGCCTGCAGTCGACGTCTTGAAACATGACCTGGGTCACGACTTCGAAGCCGGAGTGGTGAGCATCAATGGGGGCCGGATGAACGGCTTCGACCGCATTTACCTGGGAGAGACGCTCGACGGCTACACGACCTTTACACGCGAAGGGATCCCCGCGTACTGGGCCTATGCGGACAACTTTGTCCTCGGCGATCACATGTTCGCGTCGATGTACGGACCAACTTTTCCAGAGCACCTCTACACCGTGGCCGCGCAGGCGGGCCGTGTCACCGACAACAAGCACGAGGTCGGTAGGAAGGGGGCCGCCTACTGCACGGACGAGGACGAGAGAGTCAAACGGTTCCGACAACTGACCGATGAAGAAGTTGAAGACGTGATGGAACTCGAAGAGCTCGCGGATATGAAGGGAGTGCGGTCGTTCTGGGAGGACATCCATCCCTGTTTCGACTTCGAAGTTCTCCCGGATCAGCTGACGGAGGCCGGGATCTCATGGCGCTACTACTCTTCTTACGGGGATTGGCGCAACGCGCTTCACGCGATTCGTCACATCAGGTTCTCGGAGGCCTGGGAAAACGTGCGCGATCCGGATACCGCTCTCGGACACATCAAGAAGGGACGTATGGCGGAAGTGTCCTGGCTTGTCCCGCCGCCGGGCTTCAACGAACATCCCGGCTTTATCAGTGTCTGTGAAGGAGAGAACTACACCGTTCGCTACGTCAACGCCATCATGGAATCCGAGTACTGGAAAGAAACGGCGATCATTATCACCTGGGACGACTTCGGCGGTTTCTACGATCACGTCCCTCCGCCGCACGTCGACGAGATGGGATTCGGCCCCCGGGTCCCGCTTCTGGTCATCTCCCCCTGGGCCCGTGAGGGATTCATCGATTCGACCCACTACGAGTTCTCATCGATTCTGAAGTTCATGGAGACGATTTACGGACTCGAGCCGATGACCGAGCGGGACGCTCGAGCCAACAACCTCCTGACGGCGTTCGATTTCAGCCGGGATCCGGATTTCGAGGCCAGAAAACTTCTTCTAAAACAGCGCGACTGTCCTCCGGTTCCCGAGGCACCGGAGCAGTAGTTGCAAGCGGGGGCGCCTACCCCCCGGTGAGCCCGGCCAGGTCCTGACAGGGCTGTACGTCCTGACCGGCGTTTTGCAGCTCTTCGCTTTCCTGCAGCGTCGACATGCTGGTCCTTAGGGCCTCGCCCTGGGCGCTGAGCGCCTGACCGATCTCGCTCAATCCCTGCTGGAACGCGGCGGGATCGTCGGTCGAGAGGTCGGCGACCTTCTCGTTCGCCTCCTCGTAGGCCTGCCTGGCGTCTTCGAGCGTGCCGACCACGTCCTCGGCGATCTGGTCGCCGTTTTCGACGTCGGGTACACCGGCGTCCTCCACGTCCGAGATCATCTCGTCGGTGCTTTCGATCGTGGCCTCCAGGAACTCGGTTGCCTTCTCCTTTTGCTCCGGAGCGGGGGTTTGAGGATCGAGGCTCTGAACCTCCTGGGCATCCGACTGGATCCCCTCGATCCAGGCCTTCATCTCGGAGCAGACCGAGCCCATGTACTCTCCGGCCGCAACGGTGTCGGACCCGCAGGCGGGGATCACAAGCGCGGGCACCAGGGCTACGAGGACCTTCACGAGTCTTGGCGGCATCGCTTCACCCCTTACGTAGGTGGGTGGCAACCCGGGGACCCTAAACGAGAGCCGGTCGCGCCGCTGAGAAGTCCTGGGGCCGGTGCAGGATTGGGGACCGGTTCCGGCGAACGCCACTGAGATGAAGAGGAGGGTTTGAGGTGACCGTGGCGCGGCTGATTCGAACGGTCTTTGTCGTGTGGCTCGCCGGCGCGACCGCTCTTTCGTTCGCCGGGGGCCGAGCCTTCGCCGCCCCCAGGCGCATGCTGCCGAATCTCAGGCCCCTTCCCCCGACCACTTTTTTTGGACCGAGAACCGATCTCGATCCCTCGTACGTATTTGGGGGAGCATTCGTGGTAGAGGGGTGCACCGGCGATGAGGTCGTCCGCAAGTCGGCGCAACGCTGTCTCAGGTTCGATACCGCGATTGCGAATGTGGGCCGAGGGCCTCTCGAGGTCGCCTATGTCGTGGATCCGTTTCATCCCCCGGTGGCCGCGCATCAGCGCATCTACAGAACGAATGGATCGTTCTTTAGCCGTTTTGCGACCGAGACTGAGTATCACCCCACGCATGTTCACTTCCACATAAGAGACGTCTACGTGTCCCGGCTGTGGCGATCCGATTCAGACGGAGAGAGTCGGCGCCGCAAACCGATAGCGCGCAGCGACAAGAACGGTTTTTGTCCGGAGGACACGATGCCGGTCTCTGCCACATCCGAACCCGAGCATTACCAGTGCTACGGCCCGCAGGGATTTGGAGACCTCACGTCGGCGGCAGTTCAGATCGTAGGGATCTCCTCGGGATGGGCGGACCTCTATCCCTCGTACCTGCCGGATCAGTACATCGAGATCTCCGACGTACGGGACGGCT
>JALZEK010000052.1 GCA_030862065.1 Actinomycetota bacterium
GGGCTCGCCTGCCGCCACCGATATCGGACAGGTGACCGTCCACCTCGAAGGCTGCGTCTGGTACGTCTCGAACAACGCGGTGGGCAACGCCGGCACGTCGAGCCAACCGTTCGACACGCTCGCCCAGGCGGAGACCGCGTCGGGCGCCAACCACACCGTCTTCGTATTCGACGGCGACAACACGTCGACCGGCTACAACACCGGCTTCGCGATGAACTCGGGTGAGCGGCTGATCGGTCAGCACGAGAGCCTCGTTGTCGATCCGGATCAGGGCGGGGCGCTCACGCCCGACACGCTGCATCCCTCGAACCCGGGCGCGCATCCGACGATCACGGCGACCAACGAGGATGTCGTCGAACTCGACGACGGCAACGAGGTGCGTGGCTTCACACTCGACCCGAGCGGCACGGGGGGCGGCCTCGCGGGCGCGACTGGGGATACCGGCGGCGGGACGTTTGACGACATCAACGTGATCGACACCGGAACGGCCGGCGGGCAGCCGGGCGTCGAGCTCGACGGCACGACGGGCACGTTCAACATCTCGAACCTCGTCGTCAACAACGGCGACGCGAACTCGGCGACGAGCGGCGACAGCGGCGTCCGCCTCAACAACGCGGGCACCGTCAACTTCGCGTCGTCGGGCCAGACCTCGATCACGACCAATAGCGCGAAGGGCCTCGACGTCACGGGCACGAACATGGGCAGCGGGTCGGTGTTCGACGACATAACGGTGTCGAACTCGGGCAGCGGTGGCGTGGCCCTGTCGAGCGCCTCGGGCACCACGACGTTCGGCGACGGCACCGGGACAGACCTGAACCTGACCACCACCACCGGTCCGACGGCGGCCTTCGGCGTCGCCAGCAGCAGCACGGTGAGCGTCGCCTCGGCCGGGTCGGACGAGGTGCACGCCACGGGCGGCCCGGCAGTCGACGTGACTGGCACCAGCAGTCCGACGCTCGAGTTCGACGACGTCGACTCGACCAACAGCGCGAACGACGGCATCAACCTCGACGGGTTGGGAACCGGGACGTTCAGCGCAACGTCCGGCGACATCACCGGGGCCGCGGGGATCGCCTTCGACCTCAACGGCGGTTCCGGCAGCGTCACCTATCCCGGAACGCTCGGAAACGGTTCGGGAGCCACCGCCGAAATAACTGGACGGTCCGGCGGCGTGGTCTCGCTGTCGGGGAACATCAACGACACCAGCGACGGCGGCGGGGGCATCACGCTGTCGAGCAACACCGGAGGGTCGACCACCTTCTCGGGGGCAACCAAAACGCTCAACACCGCCGCCGGCAACGCACTGACCATGGCTTCTAGCGACGGCCACACCCTCACTCTTTCCGGCGGCAACCTCGACATCGACACCACGTCCGGCAGCGGCCTCAACGCGACGACGTCCGGCACGCTGAGCATCATCGGCAGCGGCAACACCATCAACTCGACCACCGGAAAGGCCCTCAACGTCGACGCTACCGACATCGGCGCCGGGGGCCTCAACTTCCAGAGCATTTCCTCCAACGGTGCCCCGAACGGCATCAGCTTGAACAACACCGGGTCGACCGCGGGGCTCAATGTCACCGGCATCGGCACGACGGCAGGCTCGGGGGGGACGATTCAAAGCAGCACCGGGGACGGCATCAGCCTCACCAGCACTCGGGATGCATCTCTCACGAACATGTCGATTAGCGGCTCGGGCCAGGACGGTGTGCAACTCTCGAGCGCGACCAACGTCGACCTCGTCCGGACGACGGTTAGCGGGTCGGCGGCTCACGGAATCAACGCGTCAGGATCAAACGGGCTCGATCTCACGAGCGGGACCTTGATCCAGAACAACGGGAACGAGAACGACGAGGATGCCTTGCATCTCGTCAACCACAGCGGAACGTCGTTGATCGACGCGAGCACTCTGGATAACTCCCCGGAAAACCTCGTTTTCATCAGCAATACCAATACCAACGCAACGATCAACGTCCGCAACGGCAGCATGTTCAAGAACACCGGCGGCACCTTCGGCGGCGACGGGATTTTGGCCTTCCCCAACGGGACCTCCGCGATCACGATCGACGTACAAAACAGCACGTTCCGCGACCTCAAGGACAATTCTGTACAGATGGGTGCAGCTACCGCAGGCAGCAACGGCACCAGCAGCATCCGCTTTGTAAACAACACGATCCAAGAGGTACTCGCATCGGACAAGGGGGGCTCGGTCGCGCTCAGCGGCCAGGAGGCCACCACCACTCGGCTCACCGTAACCGGCAATACCTTCACCAACGTCACCGGGTACGGGCTCGTCAACGCGGACTCCAACGACGACTCGACGATAACCGGGACGATCGCGAACAACACGATCTCGGGGGCCTCCGGAGCCGGACTCGTGGTCCTGGCCGACGATGACTCGACATCGAGGATCGTCCTTAACGGCAACAACATCAGCAACGTCGGCGGAGACGGCATTCAGATCGCCAACTTCGGTGGAGTCCTGGCGGGTGACACGACGGAGTTGGACGTGGTCGTGACGAACAACACGATCAACAGTCACAGCAACAACCCCGCCGAACAATTCGTAGGCGGGGTCGGTGTGTTTGGTTTCAAGGACGACACATGTCTGAAGCTGAGTGGAAACTCGGTAATCGATACGGAACCCGGCTTTTTCGACTACTACCTACAACACAACGCCGGGACGTTCCTGTACGAGGAGTTCCCCAACACCGCGGCGACCGGAACGGTGACCGTGGGGCACATCCACTCGGAGAACTCCGGCAACGTCGCCAATTCTCTCGTCGACGGGACCCCGCAGCTGTCGAACGGGATTCAGTGCGACCGGCCCCCGGCGTAAGTCAAGTGTTCATTGCAGAGGCAGAAAGGAGCGGGACTTGTCGGAGCCATTCCTCAGCGAGATAAAAATCGTCTCGTTCAACTTCGCGCCCAAGGGGTGGGCCATGTGTAATGGCCAACTCTTGCCGATTAACCAGAACCAGGCGCTTTTCTCGCTGCTGGGCACGACCTATGGAGGCAACGGTCAGACCAACTTCGCGCTCCCGGACCTTCGGGGAAGAGTTCCCATGCACGTGGGAAGCGGCCACATCCTCGGCGAAAGAGCGGGGGAGGCGACACACACGTTGGTGCTTTCCGAGATGCCTCAACACACGCACCTCCTTCAGGCGACCTCCGACCTCGCCGATCAGCCGACGGCGAGCGGCAATCTCCTGGCTCAGGTCAATCAGGCGTTCGGAGCGGCCTACGCGCCGGCGAGCAACCCCACGACGATGGCAGCTCAGTCCGTCGGGGTCGTCGGCGGGAGCCAGGCTCACTTCAACACGCATCCGCTTCTGACGCTTACCTACATCATCGCCCTACAGGGAATTTTCCCGTCTCGGAACTGAGGGAGTAGCGCATGTCGCAACCGTACGTCGGCGAAATAAGGATGTTCGGGGGGAACTTCCCTCCGAATGGATGGGCCTTCTGCGACGGGCAGTTGCTGGCGATCTCGGAGAACGAAACGCTGTTCCAGCTGATAGGCACGACCTACGGAGGCGACGGTGAGGAGACTTTTGCTCTTCCCAATCTTCAGAGCAGGTCCCCGATCCATCAGGGGAGCGGTTTCGTCCTCGGCGAGCAAGGCGGCGTCGAGAGCGTCACTCTCACCGTGCAGCAACTCCCCGCCCACTCACATGCCTTGCTCGCGTCGGCGACCGTAGCGACCGCTCTCGACCCTGCGAACAACCTCACCGCCGAGGCCAGCAAACGCTACTACGCGAATCCGCCCGCTTCTCCTACACCGATGTCTCCGAACTCGGTGACTCCGACCGGAGGCAGCCAGCCACACGACAACATGCAGCCGTTCTTGTGCATCAGTTTCATCATTTCCCTTTTCGGCGTCTTCCCATCCCCCACCTAGGAGAGCTATGGCCAATCCGTTCGTTGCAGAGATCAGAATCTTTCCGTTCAACTTCGCCCCTACAGGTTGGGCATTCTGCAACGGACAACTGATGCCCATCAGTCAGAACACAGCTTTGTTCGCCTTGCTGGGGACGATTTACGGCGGTGACGGCAAGTCGACCTTCGCTCTGCCGAACCTCCAGGGAAGCGTGCCGATGCATCCCGGTCAGGGCCCGGGGCTCACGCTCCGCGACTTGGGTGAGTCGGGAGGAAGCGAGAGCGTGACCTTGCTCGAGTCCGAGACACCCGTGCACTCTCATGGGATGTCGGCCAGCCCCGGATTCGGCAGCGCCAACAATCCAACGAACCAGATGCTGGCACGCCCCTTCGGGGGAGGCAGTCTCTACAAGAACACGGGCGCTCTCGTGACTCTGGCTTCCCAAGCTCTTGCCCCCACCGGGGGGTCTCTTCCCCACAACAACCTCCAGCCCTATTTGACCCTCAACTTCTGCATCGCGCTGCAGGGCATTTTCCCGCCTCGAGGCTAGCGATGAGGAGAGTGAGACCAAGCCGATGACCGATTCAGACCAAGACGACCGGATCTCGATTTCGAAAAAGGTGAATCGCCGGGCCTTCATCGTCGGGGCATCGGCCCTGGCGGTTTCGGTGAAGTTGACCGGGCCCGGTCTCGCCCAGACCGGCGACGAAGCCACGGGGGCGCAGACTCAGGCCCTGTCCATCGGGTACGTCACCGGGAGCGACCGCATGCCGGACCTCTCGTCACCCTCCTGGGGCGGTGACGAGGAGGTCCGCGTTGTCCCGGCATGGCGGGCGCGAGGAGAGCGACTCACGGGGCGGATCAGGGTCACGGTCCACGGCCTGTATCCGACTCGGGCTATCGAATGGTTGGGAGATCGGTCGGTGATGACGGACGTCCTCGTCCGCGACGCCAAGACCGGAGCTAAGCTCCCCATCTTTCTGTGGACGCACAGGGCCGTCCCGGTCACCAGCACCGCCGCCCCCGCCGGTCTGAAGCTGCCCAGCCGTCGGGGATTTCAACTTTTGTTGCGCGTGGGAGATGGGAGCGGGGAAGACTACGTGGCTGCGGCCGATTTCGGAACGGACGGATTGAAACCGAGGCGCGGCGTTTACCTCCTGGGCCTGGGGCCCTCGTCGTGGGCGCGCTCGGCTACGTTTCAAGACGGTCAGCTCCCCGCCCGGCGATCGTCGGTCGTGATGACCCTTACCGAGGCGATGGAGGGTTAGTGATGTCTTCTTCCCTGAAGTCTGTCCGGACGAAGGGGATTTCCCTGCGCCCGGTCCGGCCGGAAGACGAAGAGTTCTTACTGCGCGTCTACGCCAGCACCCGTGCCGATGAAATGTCCATCGTGCCGTGGACGGATGCTCAAAAGGACGACTTTGTACGGATGCAGTTTCAGGCACAGCATGTTCACTACACCACTCATTATCCCGATGCCGAGTTCTCCATAATCGTGAAAGATGACCACGACATTGGGAGGATCTACATCCATCGGCGCGACGATGAGATTCGGATCGTGGACATAGCCTTGCTTCCGGACTTCCGACGGTCGGGTATCGGCACGGATTTGATCCGGCAAATACTTGACGAAGGAGACGCGGCCGGGAAGCCCGTTCGGATACACGTCGAGCGCTTCAACTCGGCGCTTCGTCTTTATGAACGACTGGGTTTCAATGTGATAAGGGACGCGGGCGTTTACTTCCTGATGGAGTATCGGGCCGCCCAACCCCACTAGTTGAAGATCGCTTCATAGCGCA
This sequence comes from Actinomycetota bacterium, assembly GCA_030862065.1. Lineage (GTDB taxonomy): Bacteria > Actinomycetota > CADDZG01 > CADDZG01 > WHSQ01 > JALZEK01. The sequence continues at coordinate 5,680 of JALZEK010000052.1, forward strand.
TTCGGCCTGTTTTCGGATCCGGTCCGATTGGGACGATGAAGATCTCGAGAGTTCCTAACTCGGCGTGGTCGAAGGAATAGATGCGTTGAGTCAGAACGAGCCCTTCCGCACCGTGGAATTCGGCGGAGAAGGGGTCGTCGCGGGTACCTACTCCGCTCCTGGGGATCGGCGTCACGCTCGCGAGTTCGAGCTTTACCGGGTCGGCGTCGTTACCTGGATTGACCCTGAATTCGGTTCCGACATGCTTGAGGAAATCGTCTCGTGAAATGTCCATTAAGACCCTCTCCCGTCGGAAGCGATGTCCCAGGCTGGATGATAGGGCCATACGGGAATGACGAGGATTGTGCAGGCGTTCCTTCGGGGTAACACCGAATCCGGGAGGTACTGATGAAACTTGAGGGCGTGCACCACGTGACTGCCATCACAGGCGATGCCCCCCAAAACGTCGAGTTCTACGCCGGAGTCCTCGGCCTTCGCTTGGTGAAGCGAACCGTGAACCAGGACGATCCCACCGTTTATCACCTCTTTTACGCCGACGAGAAAGGCCGCGCCGGCGCCGACATCACCTTTTTTGAGTACCCGGGGGTTCCCAGGGGCCGCGTCGGCGACGGAATGGTTCACCGGGTCGTCTTCCGGGTCGAGTCGGCACAGGCACTCGACTTCTGGCAGAGCCGGATCGAGCGAGAAGGGATGGGTACGGAACGTGCGGAGCGAGCGCTTCGGTTCGCCGATCCCGAGGGGCTGGATCTCGAATTCGTGATCGACGCGTCGCCGGACGAGCCGCTCCGGGCCGAATATCCCGACGTCCCGATCGATTTCGCCATCCGTGGCTTCGACGGGGTACGCGCCTACAGCGGCATACCCGAGGCCAGCGCCACCTTTTTCGAGCAAACACTGGGCTTCGTGCCGGATGGAGATGCCGCGTGGACGGCGCGTGGAGACAGTCGCGGCGGGTTCTACGCTTTCGACGCGCCTCCTCAGACGCGTCCGCTTCAGGGGGCCGGATCCGTCCACCACGTGGCGTGGGCCTCGCCCATGAACGACCACGAGGAGTGGCACAAGCGAGTTAGCGGGGCCGGCGCGTCCCCCACGCCGATCATCGACCGTTTCTACTTCCGCTCGATCTATTTCAGGGAGCCGTCTGGGGTCCTGTTCGAGATCGCCACCCTGGGACCCGGCTTCACCGCCGATGAGGATCCCGAGACACTCGGCGAGGCGCTTTCGTTGCCGCCCGACTACGAGGCTCTGCGGGACAAGCTGAAGGGCGTTCTGACCCCGCTTCCCGATCCGCGAGCCAGGGCCCGAGCCTCCACCGGCTAGACGCGACAAGCTCCGCCCACCGGGGCCGCTTCTTGCTTGGTAAGCTTGTCGTGGGGCAGGAAAGGTGTTGGCGGATGAGCGGTCAGCGGACGAAGGCGGCGACTCTCTTGCTTGTTTCTCTGGTCGCCTTCGACGCTTGTATCGGATCGGACTCAGCGGCCCCCCCGATTAAGGCTCCCGAGGCGAAAGCTGAGGAAAAATTCGAACGTCCTCCGCGGGCGCGGCCTGCCGGACTGAAATCCACTCTCACCTCGAAGCACATCCGAAGTTGTTTGTACGAGGATCAGCTCGACCCCAGCGAAATCGCCGGCCTTTATTACAACGTCACGGATCTCGTTGCGGGTCAGGTTGAGGTGAGCCGCTCTCTTCCCTTCGAAACGCCGTCCAGCGAGATGCTCGGTCCGGAGGCATTCGCTCGGGAGGTAAGGACCGCCCACATAAAGCCCCGATCGGCAGAAGTCATCACGACTCGGTCGCTGGCTTGGGCATTGGGACTCACGCCGAGTGGACTCGATGTGAACGAGTTCTTGAAGGGCGAAGGAACCGGTCTGCTCGCGGGCTTCTACGATCCCAAGACGGAACAAATCGTCGTGGAGCGGAAGGGGAAACTCGATGCAGAATACGTGGTTCTGGCGCACGAGTTCATTCATGCGGCCACGGACCAAGCATTCGGGCTTCCTGACAACAAGTTCAAGAACATCATCGACGACGAGCGCTTGGCGACCTCCTCGCTGATTGAGGGCGACGCAGCGCTGGGAGAGATGAGAATCCTGTCTCGGTTTGCCCCTCAGCATTCCGTGAAGAAGGCCGTCAAGGCACAGGTCGCCTTCCCCGAGAAATTCAAGGCAGACCGCGGCGCCGGGGTCCCGTACTTGCTGATGGACACCGTTCTGTTCCCCTATCAGTGGGGCCCGGCGTTCGTTTGCAGCATCTACAAGGAACGCGGCTGGTCCGGCGTGAACCGAATGTACTCGCAGCCTCCGACGACCACCGCTCAGATCCTCTTTCCGGAGCGATACCTGCGCCGCGAGGCGGCCCGCGCGCCGGCCCCCTTATCTCGGCCCCCGCGACCGTGGAAGCTGAAGGCCAAGGGAGACATCGGAGCGGCCCATCTCAAGGCGTTGTTCGAGGCTCCCGGAGATGTCGAGAGCCGGGCCTTGAGCAGACCCTTTTCTCGGGCCGCGGCCTGGGCCGGCGGGACTTATGAGGTCTGGAGCACCATCACCACAAATCCGGGCTCAAAAAGTCGGCGTAGGAAATCGGAGACCGGCGATACGACGTCGAGCATCCACGATACGGAAGCGAGCAAGCGAGAACAGGAAACGGGCACTGAGGGTGAGGAAATCGAGCAGCCCTACGTGGTTGGAGTCTCCCTCATCGAGCACAAAGAGCACAGGGGCTCGCTGTGCTCGTCCATGAACAGCTGGTATCGAGCCGCATTCGGAAGCGCGGACCACGAGCTCATCGCCGACCGAACCGTTCAGTACTCGGACTACAAGCAAGACGCCGTGATCGCCTGTCCCAAGAACAAGGTCATCCTGGGATTCGGGCCCTCCCCCGAACTGGCGAGGGCCATCGCAGGCATGAGAAGCGACGCCTCCACCTCCGCGTCACCGGGAGCCCCCTCGCCCGCGAGCTCCTGAAGGGCCTCGCCGGGCAGGGTTGCACCCGGCCCGCACTTACGCTACCGTAACCTACGGCTGCGTAACCGTAGGCGATGCATGGAGGTGGTGACTATGTCAACGTCCGAGCCGGTTAAGGGAGTTATCTGGTTGCAACCGCGACAGGTGCGCGCGCAGCGCGCCACGATTTTGGCTCTCACAGTGGCTCCACTGCTGGGCCTGGTTATCGCGATCGCTACGCTGTGGGGCCGAGGGATCACTCCGCTCGATCTCGGCCTGTTGGGTGCCGGCTACGTGGTGTGCGGCTTGGGTGTGACGGTCGGATATCACCGACTGCTCACGCACCGGAGCTTCGACGTGCCCCGGTGGCTGAGAAACCTGTTCGCGATCCTCGGTTCCCTCGCCGTGGAGGGGTCCGTCATGAGTTGGGTGGCGGATCACCGTCGCCATCACGCCTACGCCGACAAGCCTGGCGACCCGCACTCTCCCCATTTAACCGAGGGTGAGGGGATCGGGGCGACGCTCAAGGGCCTTGGGCACGCTCACGTCGGCTGGTTGTTCTCCGAGGAGAGGACCCAGATAGACAGGTGGGCTCCGGACCTCTACAACGATCCCCACATGCGGAGAATTGATCGGTTCTTCCCACTGCTGGCACTTTGCTCCTTGCTCGTCCCGGCGGTCGTCGCCGGCGCTGTGACCGGATCATTCTCCGGGGCGGTGGGTGGATTCCTGTGGGGTGGCGTCGTGCGGATGCTTCTGCTGCACCATGTGACCTGGAGCGTGAACTCGATCTGTCACTTCTTCGGAACGCGGCCCTTCGATACGAGCGACGAGAGCACCAACAACTGGCCGCTCGCTCTAATTTCGTTCGGAGAGTCATGGCACAACAACCATCACGCCTTCCCGACCTCTGCCGTTCACGGTCTCGGCCGATTTCAGCCCGATGCAAGCGGATTCGTCATTCGGGCGTTGGGGCGGATGGGTCTTGCCGACAATGTCAAACTTCCGGACGACAAGCGGATCATTAGCAAACGACGATAAGGAATACGGGGGCGTCACGGGAGCGGACATGGTGAGCCAGCGACAGAGCCGCGTACGGATGACGGGAAGCGAGCGCCGAGAACAACTGATCGACATAGGCCGCGCCGTGTTTGCGGAAAAGGGATTCGACGCGGCATCGATCGAAGAGATTGCGCAGCGGGCCGAGGTCTCGAAGCCGATCGTTTACGAGCATTTCGGCGGCAAGGAAGGTCTCCATGCGGTCGTCGTGGATCGAGAGGTGCAGCAGGTGCTGGGCCGCATCACCGAGGCCCTCCACGGCGGGCATCCTCGGGTCATGCTGGAACAAGCGGCACGTGCCTTTCTGACCTACGTAGAAGAGCAACCCGACGGGTTTCGGATTCTGGTGCGGGACAGCCCGGCCGTTAGTGAAAGCGGGACGTTCGCAAGCGTCATCGGGGATATCGCCGCTCGAGTCGAGTACGTCTTTGCAGCTGAGTTCAAAGCCCGCGACTACGACACGAAGCTGGCCCCACTCTATTCAAGGGCCCTGGTCGGGATGGTCGCCCTGGTCGGGCAGTGGTGGCGCGACGCGGGAAAACCAAAACGCGATGTCGTCGTGGCCCACCTCGTCAACCTCGCCTGGAACGGGTTGAAGGATCTCGACCCGCGCCCGTCTCTGGAGGGCAAGAGGAAGCGGCCGAAATAGCCGGTCCGGTGGATAAGGCCGCGCCGGCGGGATCGCCCGTTACTGTTGGTCGCTATGCCAGGGCAAACCGAATCCTACTGGGTGGCGTCCGAGCCCGGCCCGGACTTCCTCCCGCAAGCAGAGGATGTGGCCGTCGACGTTGCGGTGGTCGGTGGAGGCATCGTCGGCATCGTTGCAGCGACCCTGTTGCAGGAAGCCGGAAATACGGTCGCACTCATAGATGGCCGGCGGCTCCTTTATGGCGCCACGGGACATACGACGGCAAAACTGACCTCCAGCCACAGCGTGATCTACAGCCATCTGGTCAAGTCCTTTGGGCTTGAGGGAGCCCGAATCTACGGAGAGGCGAACGAGGCCGGGCTGAATTGGGTCGCACAGCGAGCCGAGCGAGACGCGATCGAGTGTGGGTTCGATCGCCGGCCGAACTTCGTTTACACGGAGGAGGAATCTCACGTCGACGAGCTGAAGCAAGAGGCGGAAAATGCCCGGGCGGCGGGACTGCCCGCCTCCTTCGTAACCGAGTGTGACCTCCCATATGCCGTTCGGGGAGCGGTGCGGTTCGAGAATCAGGGGCAGTTCCACCCGCGGCGATTCCTTCTGCATTTAGCAGAGCGCTTGGCGGTCGATGGCGGCCACGTCTTTGAGCACACCAAGGCCGTGGGTCTGGATGAGGACCACGGTTGCGTCCTCACGACCGAACACGGTCGGATCGAAGCCGACGCGATCGTCGTAGCGACGCATTTGCCGGTCTTCGACAAGGGACTGTTCTTTGCCAAGGCTCATCCCTACAACTCTTATGCCGTTGCGGGACGGGTCGAGAGCGAGCGTGCGCCGCATGGGATGTACATCAGTCACGGAGGATCGACTAAATCAATCCGATCGATCCCCACTGAGGACGGCCGGCTGTTGCTGGTGGGTGGTAACGGCCATCACGTGGGAACCGAGTCGGGGACGGAGGCTCCTTACTCGGATCTTGAGGAGATGGGTCGTCGCTTCTGGGGGGTCGAGGACTTTCCTTATCGGTGGTCGACCCATGATTACGTCTCCGTGGACAAGGTTCCATTCATAGGTCGGTTCACCAGGGCCACCGATCGCGTGCAGGTCGCCACCGGCTTCGGAAAATGGGGCATGGCCGCCGGAGTCGCCGCCGCGATCATCATGAGCGATCGGATCCTCGGCCGCGAGAATCCATGGGCGAGCTTGTTCGACGCCAAGCGAGTCCACCTCTCGCAGGCCCGCAGCAGTCTCGTGGAAAACGCGAAGGTCGGGTGGCACTTCTTCGGGGACAGGCTTCCGGGCGGTGACTCGTTCGAGGATCTCGATCCGGAGGAGGGAACGGTGGCGAGCTCGGGCATCCACAAGGTCGCCGCCTACAGGGATGACACCGGTCGCCTGCACAAGATGTCGGCGGTGTGCGCACACCTCGGGTGCATCGTCCGCTGGAACTCCGCGGACAAGACCTTCGACTGTCCCTGTCACGGATCCCGCTATGACGGCCACGGGCGGGTTCTGGACGGTCCCGCGATCGAGGACCTGAAGCGCCTGCAGTCCTAGGGGTGAGCTTGGAGGCGTTTTCTTGAAGCGGTATCCCCGGGCATCGATACATGTCGCCTGCGCACTCGGGGTGTCCGTCTCTGCCGCTTGCTGGGGCGGTGGCTCGGTGGATGGAGCGCGTGGTTGGTTCAAGTCCTCTTGCGCTATGTCGTCGGAGCATCTCGTTCGGATCGACAGAGGCACCTATCCTGGACGGTCACCCGAGATCATTGCGGTACCTCGGCGTCCACATTTCTTTGGGACACGCGATTTTCTGTGGACGTCACACAACGGGCCCTGGGACTACCTCGAGGAGGTGCCACTCGTGTTCTACGGACCCGGCTTCGTGAGGGCCCAGGGCAAGATCTCGTTGGACAGGGAGGTTACGGTCGCCGATGTCGCGCCAACTCTGGCCGAATTGCTCGACGTTCCTTGGCCCGACGCGAGGCCGGGTCGACCGATCGGAGAGGCGCTCGTCCCCAAACGACGACGTCCTGTTGGTCCGGCACTTGTTCTGGTCGTCGTATGGGACGGTGGAGGCACGAACGTCTTGGATCGTTGGCCGGAAGCCTGGACGACCCTGGCAGAACTCAGCCAAGCCGGAACGTCTATTAGTGAAGCAATCGTCGGCTCGGCTCCCACGGTGACCCCACCCGTCCACACCACCATCGGGACCGGTGCCTTTCCCAACCAGCACGGAATAGTGGAACTCGTGCAACGTCGAGGGGATGATGTCGCCGATCCATTCGAGGCGTTGTCTCCACAAAATCTCTTGATCCCGTCGTTCGCGGATCTCTACGATCCCCGCACCGGTAACGAGGCTGAGATCGGGCTTTTCGCCGAGGAGGGTTGGCAATTCGGCATGATGGGCCACGGCGCAGGCTTGCCCGGCGGAGACAAAGACGTCGCTATCACGCAGGGGAGGGGCCGTGGGGAGATCGTCACCAACAGTCGTTTCTATTCATTGCCGGATTATCTGATCGATCTCCCAGGGTACGAACGCTATACGGCGCGGGTAGACAGATCAGACAGCAAGCTAGACCGGAAGTGGCGAGGCCACAATGTGCTGTACGAGCACGATCTCGTTTACAGCCCCGTATGGACTCTGTACCAGACGAAGCTCATCAAGACCCTATGGGACCGGGAAGGATACGGTAATGACGACATCACGGATCTCTTCTTCGTCAACTACAAGTTCATCGACCATGCCGGGCACAAATTCAACATGGTCAACGATGAAGTTGCCGACGCTATTCGTTACTCGGACGAGGCCCTCAACGAATTGAAGGAATTTCTCGACTCTCATGTCGGTCGGAAAAAATGGGTCGTGGTGGTCACCGCCGATCATGGACAACAGCCCATCAGCGAGGCGACAAACGGGTGGCCCATTGACGTCGATATCCTCTCGAGCGATATTGCCGAGCATTTCGACCTCCCGGTCGACCGACTCATTGAAGCCGATCGACCGATGTCTCTGTGGTTGGACGCGGAAACGATGCGAAGCGAGGACATCACCGAGGAAGAGATTGCCGACTATGTCATGAGCTACACCATTGAAGACAGTGCTCAGGGACGTGAAGTTCCGGAGAGCTTCGAGAATCGGTTACAGGAGCGGTTGTTTGCCGCGGCCTTCCCGAGCAGTCGGCTATCTGAGATTCGTCGCTGCGTAACGGGAAAGTAGGTCGGCGGCACCAGTTCGCCTACTCGAACCGACTCGGCTTCCCGGTTACCGAACGTTTCGTCTCCTTAGTAAGAACGCGGCGCCGAGCAATCCCAGGGTCGAGACGATGGATACGATTAAGCCGTACCAGACCCACGGGTCGCGGTACTCGAGAACGATTCGGTGGTCACCCCGTGTTACGGGCACGCCTTGCAGGAAGTAGTTCGACCTAAGAAGTGGAACCTCCCGGCCGTCGACGGTGGCCCGCCAGTTCTCGTCGTAGACGTTACGCACGAGAACGATGCCGGGACATCTCGCCTGTACGTCGATCGTGGCCGCTCCCTCCCCCTGAGCCTCATACGTAGCCTCGCCGGGGAGGCTCTTGCAATCACCGCTTCCATCGGGGTTAAGCCCGGGATCCTTTTCGATTACCAGGTCGGCCCTGGGGCTAAACGAGCTGGAGGCGACGATGTCAAGAGCAGAGTCGTGACTATAGACGATTGACCAATCTGACATGAGCGATGCGCGCGGCGAAACCTTTGGAAGTCGATAAAGGACCCCATCTCCAGTACTCGAGACAACGGACCAATCCTGTCCGGCCGGCGCGTCGGTTGCCCTCGCCAGGACCCATCCCACTTGAAGCATCTCGGCCAGCTTTGGAGTCACCTCGTGAAACCGGACGTGTCTCACCGAATAGCGTGCGACCGGTGGCTCCAAGGCTTGGATGAACTTCCAATAGTCGAGCTGCTGCACCGGGTTATAACCTTGAGGCTCCGACGCACCGTAGAGCATGGGTTTCGCCACGTCCCACAGTCTTCCTTGCAGAGTAACGACGCGAGAGTCGCCAGATCTCGCGACAGTCTCAAGCAAGGTGTCGCTTTTGACATAGTCCGCGACGTCGACCACAAGTTTGGGATGCCCGTCCGCGGGCACCCATTCCTTTCTCTTTTGAAAGCCGGTGCCCATTTTCTGCCTTTCGGTGCTGTTCTGGTTCACGAAGCCGGCAGCAGTCAGCTCGACGGCCAGCATGACGGGGACCACTACTAGCAAACTTGATCGGAAATGAGCGACGGTGAGGATGACGATTCCCAGTCCGGCTGCCGCGAGGAAAAAAGCCAATCTCTCTGGGTTGGCTCCCACCAGAAGCGGGAGCCCAATCCACAACAACAAGCCGGGAACGCTCATGAGGACTCGACGGCCGATCGAGGCGGCTTCTCGCCAGGTTTCTGTCCCCACCGCTGCAAGAACGGCAAGTCCCAGGGGGACGGCGTGCGTGAACCTGCCGGTGAAATGGAGGTAGAAATCGCCCAAGGGCATCTTCGTTACAAACGTATCCAGGGCCTCAACCACGATCCTCAGTCCGCCCACGTAAAACAGCAGTGAATAGGTCGCGAACGTCACTACCAGTCCACGATGTCTTCGGTTCCAGAACGCCACAACGATCAGGAAGAGAGGGACCGCGCCAAAATAGGGACCCGGCGCGGTGACGAGTCGGAGACCCCAGGTGGCTTCCGTGACTTGGGCGCCCCCGCCGTCACCCAGCTCTTTGCCCCGTAACTCACTCGCCACCTCTCGCAGGCCGTCGTAGCCTTCCCCGATTGTGCTCCTGGGGAAGTAGGCCAATCGGGGGGCGAGGTAAGCCAGGTTGACGACGGCAATGATTGCGATCAGCGCCGTCACCAGCAGAACACTTCCCCCAAGGGTGGCCCGGCCCTCGCGGGTCTCTTTGACAAGGCGATAGACGATGTAGAAACCAAGCGCGACCGTTCCCATCACAACTCCGTTGCTCAGGTGGGCCGCTGCGAGCTGGCCCCACGCCAGAGCGGTTGCAACGGACCATCCCATTCGTCCGCCCCAGGTCCTGGCCTGTAAGACGCGAGAGGCACCGGCCAACGTCAGCGTCGAAAAGGCAAGAAAACCTGAGAATGGAAATTTGCCACTCACACCGGAGACGGCGCTGTACATGGCCAGGACCAACCCCCCCGTGGTCGCGGCCACCCTTGACATGCCCTCGCTGCGGAGAAATGAATAGGCCCCGATTCCGGTGATGACCACGAGGAGGGTCGTAAACAATCGCACCGCGAGATCGCATGGGAAAAGGGTGTACAGAACCATCGCCGGGAAGTACATCCATCCCGATTGAGGATCGGAGGCGAAAGGCATTCCACCTAAGGAGTACGGGTTCCACAGTGGAACGTCTCCCGCGGCGAGCGTTCGTCCGAGATTGCAATGATTCGGAAGCCAGTAGGCCAACACGTCCGGATTGACACCCGGAAGGAGCCCACCGAAAAGGATTCCCTTTAGGACGACGACGACGGCCGCAATGATTAGTGCAGGGCCGGCTATCTCTATCAGCGATTGCCGTAAGCGAGCGGCGTGGGGTTTAGGGTCAGCTTGAGTGAGCACGCTGGGCGATAAATTCTTCAGCCTGAGGGGCCCGGTAGGGGACCCGGACCTTGAAGATCATTTCCGAACCGCCGACGTACTCACAATCCAGTATCTCCAAACCCATCGACTCCAGCTCCTCTCGAAGCCCTGAGTACGTGTACCGATTGATGTGTTCCAGCACATAGCCTCCGGGGAACACTTTTGCGTAGGCCCATTCGAGAAACCGCCACCGCTTACGGCTGTAATCGGGTGTGCCGAGGATCAGAGTTCCTCCCGGACTGAGGACGCGAATCAACTCCTCGATCCGAACCTGCTCGCGGGGAATGTGTTCGATCACTTCGGAACAAACGAGTGCATCGAATGCATGGTCTCGGAAAGGAAGATGCGTCAGGGTTCCTTGCACCAGAGGGCGGCCGGGCGAGCGAAGCCAACGGAGCTTCCGGATCGCGACATCCATCCCCACGACATGCGGAAGCGTTTGGATGATTCGGCTTGTTCCACACCCCACGTCCAGTACCGATCCAGATTCCGAAACGAATTCTTGAATGATCGTGAAACGTCGCCTTTGCCAATAACGTTGGAGGGGGATCCACGAATCGAAGGCTCGATGGTCGTAATCGGCCGCCTTGACCGAGTTTCGAAGGGTGAAGACCTTTCCAAGTGTGGCCAAGTAGCCCACTCCAAGCCGGACCACCCGAGCGCGCGTCCACGGGCGGGCCCCCCGATACCAGAATGGAACTTCGAGGATTCTCCATCCTTGACAGTACGCTTTGGCCAACATCTCTGGAAGTACGTCGAGGCCCTTCGCGCTGGCCAATCCGATGTCTTCCAGAACCTCTCTCCGGTACATGCGGAATCCACTTGATAAATCTCGGTATGGCATGAGCAGCACTTTGCGATACAGCCAGTTCAGAATTCGGCTTGGAATGCGTCTCGCCCAGCTCATTTCCGCATATGCCCCGCGTATGTAGCGTGAACCGATCAGAACCTCAGCCTGATCTCGATTCGCCCACATATTGGTCACATAACCTGGACGATGCGAGAAGTCGGCATCCATCGTCAAGACGAAATCGCCCCGGGTGTGCCGAAGTCCCTCGGCCAAGACCTCGCCATAGGTGGAACCTCCGGCAACTACTAAGGCCGAGCCATGGCGCGCGGTTAGTGCTTCAAGGTGACGGTTTTCGGGACCACACGCCACTATGATCTCGACCCCACCAGCCACATGCTGAAGGGTGTCCCGGAGCGACGGCAGGAGCCGTTCGAGGTTGTGCTCCTGTCGCCATACCGGGATCACGACTGAAAGTTCGTACGTCCCGAAAGAGATTGGATACCTCCTACGACCAGATCGATTCTTCCCCACGCTTTCGTGGATTCTGTCCGCTGCCCGACCTCGACCCTTGCCTACCCTAGACGTCGATCGCGCCTAAATGGGGACGGTGGGTGAAGGAGCCATCGAGAGCGCTGCAGACTAGTGGCCAGCCGACCCGCCCTCGCTAAGAGGTCTGAACCGCCTTGACAGACGCACCATTACGCCCGGGAAATGGGCTCCGAATGTGGCCGCCATCTTGTTCACGAGACCGGGAGATACCATCGCCCTGCCCCGGGCGGCCCCCGCGAGCGCGGCGCGTACGACTTCTTCGGGGTCGGCCCAGAGAAAGCTGGGGACGTTGGTCTCGTCGAACCCGTTTCTGGCGGGTGCGGCCGTCCGGGTGAATCCGGGGCACACGGTGGTCACACCGATCGTCGTGTCCTTCAACTCGTAGTTCACGGCTTGGCTGAAGCTGTTGACGAAAGCCTTACTGGCGGCGTACGTCGCCCCCCAAGGGATCGGATAGAAGGCGACGCCGGCCGAGACCTGGATGACATGCCCGTGCCCTCGGTCGGTCATTGCGCTCAGAGCGGCGTGAGTGAGCCGAAGTACCGAGAGGGCGTTCAAGAAAGCCTGCCTTTCGACCGCGTCTCGATCGTGGCCGGCGAAGGAGCCGGGTCCCGGAGGACCTCCCCCCGCGTTGTTCACGAGGAGGTCCACCGGTTTGTCGTCCGCGCCGAGCCGGGCCTCGACTCGAGACAGATCGCCGGCATCGGTGAGGTCCGCCCGGATCGGCTCGACTTTCACCCGCTCTCGGCGAGCGAGATCGGAAGCGACCTCTTCCAGGAGCGTGTCCCTTCGAGCCACGATCACGAGGTCCGAGCCCTGCGCCGCCAGCCCCCGGGCAAAGGCCTTCCCGATCCCCGACGAAGCCCCGGTGACGAGTGCTCTGGTCCACCACCCCACGCCCACGGCCTCCTCTTGTAAGCCTTTCAAGAGAAGTTAGTGAGTTCTTGACAGGGTGTCAACCGGCCCCCACGCTGGGAAACGTGCCCAAGACGCGCCCCGATCTCAACAGGGACGAGAAGGTCGCCGAGATCCTCGAGGCGACCGAGCGACGCCTCAGAGAGGGCGGCGTGGGCGCGGTTTCGGTGGCCGCCGTCGCCAGAGAGCTGGGGCTCGCCCATAACGCCATCTACTGGTATTTCTCCTCCAAGGACCATCTGCTCGTTGCCACTTTCGAGCACATGGTGCAGAAGGTGTTCGCCGCGAAACCGAAGGAAGGGCGCGACGTCGCGGAGCGCGTTATGTGGTTTGTCGATCAGTTGGGCGAGCTCTATCCGATACGTGCATCGATGCACGACCAAGTCCGGAGATCGGGAGTGATCGCCGACTACCTCGACGAGCTCAACGACCGACTCAGGAGGCTGACCTCGCACGTCCTCGAGCCCCATGTCGATAAGTCCGAACTCGATGTTGCGACGTCGACGTTCATCGCGACGGTACAGGGGGCCTTCCTTCAAGGCGTCGATCCCGAGGAGAGGAGGCAGTTGGTGACGTTCGCATTTCAGAAACTGATCGGCGGCGGGAAATAGCGGCCCGGGGGGCCGATTGCTTCTCGCTTTGCACCGAACTACAAATCGAGCGACATCGTCTGACTTATGAGGTCGTCCCGGCCATATTGGGGGAAGTGCTTCTGTTCAATCAGGCGGAAACCCGCTCTGTCGTAGATCCGGCGGGCCTCTTCCAACGGATGGTTTGTCCAGAGCATCATTTGTTCATAGCCGGCCCGGCGCGCGAACCTAATGCATTCCTCGACCAGGCGCGATCCAACCCCGCGCCCGCGGGCGGCCGGTTCGACGAGCAGCAATCGCAACTGCGCCACCTTGTCGTCTTTTTTGACGCACAAGACCGAACCGACGGGCTCACCGGCGATCTCGGCCATCCAGGCCGCCTCGCGCCGCGGGTCGCGGTGGTCGATGAAATCGGCAACGACCCCTGCCACCAGCGCCTCGAAAGTTTGGTCCCAGCCGTATTCGGCCGCGTAAAGCGCCCCATGGCGGTGGATAATCCACCCGAAATCACCGGCCCCCGGAGGACGAAGAACGACGGCGGGAGAACTCGAAGCGTCGTCCCGGCCGCCGCGGATGATGGTCATTGCACCAGTGTCGCTGAATTTGACGTGGGACCGGACCGTAGAACACCGGGGGTATTAGCGTGGGACGGATGGAGGCGCCTGAGCTAACCCTCTGTCTCGCCGGCGACACGATGCTGGGCCGAGGTGTAGCCGAGGTTCTCTCTCGTCCGGATCGTCCGGCGTTGTTTTCGGACGAGGTCGTGGAGATCGCGGCGTCCGCCGATATGTTCGTTCTCAACCTCGAATGCTGCATCTCGGCGCGCGGAGAGAAGTGGCGATCGACGCACAAGCCGTTCTTCTTCCGCGGCCCTCCCGAGGCGGTCGATGTCCTATCCGATCTCGGCGTGGACTGCGTCACGCTGGCCAACAATCACGCTCTGGATTACGGCCACGACGCTCTTGTGGACACCCTCGACCTACTGGAGAGCGCGGGCATCGAATGGGTGGGAGCCGGTCGCGACTTGACGTCGGCTCGACGGCCGGCCGTTTTACACGCGGGCGGTCTAGAGGTCGCGGTCATGGGCTTTACCGACCACCCTCGGGACTTCGCGGCCGCCGACGAGACCGCTGGAGTAGCGTTTGCCGACCTCGGTTTGGGTGTGCCCGAGTGGATCCTCGACACGATTGGGGGCGCCGAGGCGGACATTACGGTGGTGACACCGCACTGGGGTCCCAACATGACGGCCCGGCCCGTGCCACAGGTCGAGGCCGCGGCTCGGAAACTCGTGGACGCAGGAGCAACCCTGGTGGCCGGCCACTCCGCCCATGTATTCCACGGGGTAAGACCGCCCGTCCTGTTCGATCTCGGAGACTTCGTCGACGATTACGCGGTCGATCCGATCCTGCGGAACGACTTGGGGTTGCTGTGGCTGGTGACGCTGAGCCCGGCCCGGCTCCGGAGGATCGAGGCCATTCCTCTGCAACTGGATTACTGCTTCACGAAGATCGCCACCGGTGCCGAGGCCGCGGTGATTGAACACAGATTTCGCACGGCCTGCAAGGAAATGGACGTCGACGTAACGACACAAGACGGGCGCCTGGTTGTAGGTGAGGCCGTGTGACCAGACGCGTCCCGACCGTTGTCGTTGCTCTTTCAATAGCCACTGCCGCGTGCACTTCGACAATTCAGTCGCCGGAAGGAGGGCCCGGCGAGGAGGCCGTCAAGTCCTGTGACCGTCTCGACCGTCTCGTCACTCGCACGCGGCGCGGTTTTGTGCCGGGGCGCTCCGCAGACATCCTCGTCGTCCCTCGTGAGCCGAGTTACATCGGAACGGCCCAGCGGCCGGTACATACCGGACCCTGGGACTATCTCGCGGAGGTCCCGCTCGTCTTCTACGGACCGGGAGTCGTTCCGCCCCTCGGGTCGGTGGACCGGCCGGCCACGATGGCAGACGTCGCCGCCACCCTGGGGGAGATGATCGGCTACGAGTTCGACGCGCCGGACGGCCGCGTCCTTCGGGAGCCATCGAGACTCGAGAACGAACCCAGGGTCGTGGTGGTGATCGTCTGGGACGGCGGCGGCTGGAACGCTCTCCACGAACATGCCGAGTCTTGGCCGTTTCTCAAAAAGATGACCCGCGACGGCGTCTCTTTTTCCGACGCCACCATCGGATCGTCGCCCTCGAATACTCCTCCAATCCACACCACCCTCGGAACGGGTGCGTTTCCCTCGACCCACGGGATCGCCAACGTCCGCATCCGGACGAGTTCCGGCGGCTACACGGATCCCTTCGAAGAAAACGACGGACGCAGAATAGAGGTCCCGTCGCTTGCCGATCGGTTCGATCGCGCCCTCGGTAACCGGCCCGTCGTGGGCGTGGTAGGCACGGTGAACTGGCACCTGGGGATGATTGGTCATGGGGCCTCGTTCCCGGAAGGGGACCGAGACCTGGCCGTGCTTCTGGATGTGAACGGAAACCGATTCGGCAACGGCGACGTCTATGACATCCCCGAAGGGTCGGACGCGCGCCGACTCGCAGCTTTCGCGGCTGAACTCGATCGGAGCGACGGCGTTCTCGACGACAAATGGAGAGCCGTAGACGTCACCGATCCCGCCATCCGTTACGCGTCTCCCGCGTACGTTTCTTATGAAGGAAACGTCGTCGAGCGCGTCGTCCGATCGCGCCGGTTCGGCGACGACCCGACTCCCGACCTCTTGTTCGTGAACTTCAAGACCATTGACAGCGCCGGTCACAGATGGGGGATGACTTCGCCCGAGGTGGGAGAGGTCATCGCGTCGGCGGATAGGGCTCTACGTAAGATCGCCACGGTCCTCGAAGAGGTGGCCCCGCAAAGCTGGGCGCTCGTGGTCACGGCCGACCACGGCCAGACGCCTTATCCGAGCGAATCCGGCGGCTGGCCCATCAAGGGTGCCGAGGTCAAGGCGGATATCGAGTCGGAGTTCGGAGGGGGTTACGTGGAGCGGGTCACCTCGGGAGGCATCTTTATGACCCCCGACGGCGTCGACCGGGCCGAGGAGATCGGGGCCTGGCTTGGCTCCTACGAGGTGGAGGACAACTTGGGGGAGGGCCAGACGGCCCCCGCGCGGTGGGAGGGGCGCCTGACGGAGCGTCTCTTCGATGTCGTGATGGTGGGTGAAGAGGTCGTTTACCGGGCCTGTTAACGGTGAACGGGTTCGAACCCGGCACTCGACCCAGTCGCAGACGTGGGCCGGGTTCCGTATCGAGGTTCAGGGTCCTTCTTCGATCGCCTCCTCGTGCTGGGTCTGGGGCTCGCGCAGCTCGGTGACCGGCGAGATCACGATGTCGTGAAGACGCCAGTCCAATTCCATGAGTGTCCTGGTCGCCTCCGCGATGCGTCCCGCGAGGTTGCGATCGTCGCTCGGCACCACGAACGCCTCTCCGTAGAAGACGTGGCCTTCCTCGCGAAAACGCACTCGCGCCTCCTTGATCCACGGCATCTTTGCGAGCTCCGTCTCGGCCCGACTCATCACCGGGTCGATCCCGGACTCGTCGACCAGCCGTGGCCGAGCGTCCATCAGATCGATGACCGCGGCCCGGGTGTTCTTGAGGCCGTCCTTCACGATGCTCAGCGATATGACGATGGCGGCGACCGCGTCGGCCCACCAGAGGCCGAACCTGATGCCGAGGATCCCGAGAATGGCCGCGCCCGCCGTCATCCAGTCCGCCTTGTTCATCTCGGCGTCTGCGTAAAGGACCTTGTCGTGCAGCTCCTTAGCGAGCGGCATCTTCAACCGGCCGAGCACAACGGCAGGAGCCAGTGTCCAAACGAGGGCCGCGATCATGAACCAGCCGAGCCAAACGGGTTCCCCGAACGGCTGGACCAGCCCAATCGGCGGATGTTCAAACCGGATGAGCTTCGACACCGAGTCGTAAAGGATGAAGATACCGAGCGTCAGAAGCGCGAGCGCGGCGGCGAGATATCCGATACCGACGGCGCGGTGGTATCCGTAGGGGAATTCCTTATCTGGATTCCGAAGCCTTATCCGGGTCGCGACGAGAAAGACGATGGGTGGAATCAGCGCAAGGATGTCTTCGGCCCACGCCGCCTTCATGGCCTGTGAGCTGCCCAGCGTTATGTAGATGACCACAACTGCGGAAATGAAGAACGCAATCGTCAGCCACTCGAGGCGGATCGCCTTGCGTAGGGAGTGGACCTTCTCGGGTGGCAACTCGAAGGCCCGATGACGATGCATCAGGGCTCCTCTTCTTCGAGAAGTTTCACGACCTCATCGGGTCGTTCGAGCAGGAATTCTTCGAGCCTCACCATCCACCCGTTCTCTCCGAGCCGGACGGCCATGACGTGGTCCGATTCGATCAAGGTCACCCCGGAATCGACAAGATCGAGATCCTCGAGGAAGAAGTCCTCGAGCGCGGCCGCCCCCTGGGCGGCTGCTATGTCGTCGACGAAGACGGGGTTGGCATCGGTCTTTTCGAGGACGCCCGCCGCGGCGGTTCCCTTCTCGACCGCGACGTCAATCCCCGCTATGTCCTCTCCCGCGTCCTCCTCCTCGGGCAAACCGACCACCGTTTGCACGGTGATGTAGGGGTGGGTCAAGGCGGCATGTGACGAGTACGGAGTGGTCGACGTAATGCCTCCGATGAGGAGATCCAGCTGGCCCAGTTTGAGAGCCTCGAACAGGTCCTGCTCCGATCCCTCGTTCCATTCGATCGTCGCGTCGAGCTCTTCGGAGAATTGCCGGATCAAGGTGACCTCGACTCCGGCGGGGTCGTCCTCGGACAAGTCCGTCCACGGGACGTTCTCGATGATCCCCACGCGCATCACCCCATCCTCGACCCGGTTGAGGGTGCCCTCAGGATCTACGGGCAGTGAGGTACAAGCGATGCCGGTCGAGATCAAAAAGAACGGAGCAAAGAATCTGTGGACCGTCACGTCTCTTTCTCCCGCTCGCCAGAGGGGTCTCGAAACTAACCCCTGGCACACATCTTGACGTGAGGCGGGAGGGATTCGGCGCATTAGGGCTCGCCTGTGGCCGCCGCGAGGTGTTCTCTGCCGAGTAAACGGGTAGTGGAGTCTTGAGGATTCCTATTTAGGGATTGCTATTCAAGGAGGACGCCATGGTCAAGGACTCTCCGCAAGGCGAAGACAAGAAACGTCCGCGAGAGTCGATCGACCCACCAAAGAAGAACATCAAAAAGGGCGCCCCGCTCGACAATCAAAGAAAGAGCCGAGAGGCGGCCTCGACCGACAACAAGAGTCGCTGGCACAAGCGCTGGATGTCGTAACAGCGCCGTCTTTCCTCGTCGTCTTCTTCAGCACCAAGGACCGCCGGTCGAACGATGCCTGCTTCGGGCGCCCGGCCTCGTGCACCCGCGCTCCGCTGGTACCGAAAGGCATCCATAAGACTGTTCGGGCGGCCGGTCCTTGTTCGGCACCCGCGCTCCGCTGGGTCCGAAAGCATCCGTCGGGACGGATGCTTTCTCCTCAGAGGCCGGCCGCCCTTGCAGCAACTGATGGGTTTCTTCAAGCTGCCATTGAGAATCTGGCCGCCCTCGCAGAACGGTTCCCGGCACCGTGAGGCTGAAATATCAAGTCTCACGGTTCCAGGAAGCGGCTTTCCGTATGGGTGCCCTCAGAGGACCCGGCGCCCTCACAATCATGCATCTGACCGAGGAATACCGGCCGGGGCTCGCCTGTTGGCTGTGGGCATAGGCATCTGGTCGTTTCGGAGGTGACATGGCTTCTATCGATGCGCCCACCCCCGAGCGGGGGGATTCGATCGGCGAGGAATATCCGGTCGTGGCCCGGGGACTCGTACGGCGGTTCGGCCGAATCGAGGCGGTTGCCGGGATCGACCTCGAGCTGAGATCGGGCGAGGTTTTTGGATTCCTCGGCCCCAACGGGGCGGGGAAGTCAACGACCGTCCGGATGCTGACCACGCTTTTGCGACCCACGGAGGGATCGGCGTGGGTGGCCGGCCACGACGTCGTCAAGGAGGCCGACGCGGTGAGGCGATCGATCGGCGTCGCCCTTCAGGAGGCCGCGATCGATCCGCTCATGACGGGGCGCGAGTTGCTCCAACTGCAGGCCGTGCTTCACGGCATCCCCAAGAAGGACGCGCAGCCGCGGGAGGCGGACCTGCTCGACCTCGTCGGGCTGGCGGGAGCCGCTGACCGTCGCGTCGGAACTTATTCGGGCGGAATGAAAAGACGGCTGGACCTTGCACTCGCTCTGGTTCATGAACCAGAGGTTCTCTTTCTCGACGAGCCCACTACCGGGCTCGACCCCAACTCTCGAGTCGTCTTATGGGATGAGGTACGCAAACTAAACCGCGAGGCAGGAACCACCGTCTTCTTGACCACGCAATACATGGAGGAAGCGGATCAACTGGCCGGCCGCATCGCAATCATCGACAACGGGCGGATCGTCGCCGAGGGGACTCCCTCGAAGCTGAAGGCGGGCGTGGGCGAACCGACCCTGCGCGTCTCACTTGCACATCCGCAGGACAAACTCAATGCCGAAAACGTGTTGCTCGAATTCGGCCCCCCTTCACCCGATTCAACCGACTACGTCGCGGTTCGGCTGGCAGGCGGCGCGAGCAAGGTCGCGGCCGTGTCGCGTGCCCTGGAGGAAGCCGGGATCGAGGTCGGATCTCTAGAGCTGCGCATGCCGACGCTCGACGACGTCTTCCAGATCGCAACCGGAAAACGACTTGAGGGAGCGGGGGAGGAAGCACCGCAACCCGAGGTCACGAAGTGACGGGAGCGGCCGCCCATTACGCGGCGTTGAGCCGCCGGGCCGTGTTCAACACCGTCCGGCAACCGACGTCGATCGTCCCCGCGATGTTGTTCCCGCTGCTTTTTATGGCCATGTCCTCGGCGGCGTTTCAAAGAGCGATCGGCCTTCCGGCCTTTCCGCCCGTGGATTCGTTTCTTCAGTTCCTGATCGTTACCACGATCGTGCAGGGATCGTTGTTCGGATCGATTGCCGCCGGTGCCAACATGGCCACCGACATCGAGGGCGGGTTCTTCGAGCGCTTGATAGCGTCACCGGTCACCCGTACGTCGATTCTGGTGGGTCGCGTGGCGGGGGCCGCGCTGCTGGGCTTCACTCAGGCCTGGGTCTTCTTCGGCGTCGCGTCGATCTTTGGAATGCGCAGCGAGGGTGGGATCCTGAGTCTGGTGCTCGTGGCCGTTGCGGCCGGAGTTATCTCCGCGGCCACGGGCTCACTTGCCGTGGCTTTTGCTCTCAAGACGGGGTCCTCGGAGGCGGTGCAGGGGAGTTTCCCCTTGATGTTTTCCGCCATGTTCCTCTCGAGCGCTTTCTTCCCGCGCGCTCTCATGGACGGATGGTTCAAGAGCGCCGCCACGATCAATCCGCTCTCGCATCTCATCGAGGGGCTGAGGACCCAGGTCATCGCCGGCGTGGACTGGCGTGACTTCTTCGTCGCGCTGGGCATTGCTCTCGTCGCGTTCGTTGCCTTCACCGCGATTGCCGCGCTGGCTCTGCGAAACCGTCTGGCGAGTACGGCCTGACATGTCATCACTTCAGGTCACCTGGGGTATCGCCTCGAGAAGTCTTCGGCTGATCCCGCGCCTTCCCTCGACTTTTGTTCCCTCGCTCGTCATGCCGGTCTTTTTGACGATTGCCTTTGCCGGGGCTTTTTCCGGGCTCGTCTTTCTTCCGGGCTTTCCCGCCGAGAAGATCATCGACTGGTTCATCCCCATGACCACCCTTCAGGGTGCGGCCTTCGCCGGGGTCACGACCGGGATGGGCGCGGCGCGCGACCTCGAAAGTGGATTCTTCGATCGCTTCATGGCGAGCCCCGCCTCTCGCTACGCGATCCTCGCCGGGCCGTTGGTGGCCTCGATGTTGAGAGCGCTGATCCCGGTCGCCCTGCTGCTGCTGGTGGCGGTCTTGGCCGGAGCTCATTTTCACGGCGGGGTTCTGGGGATGGTCGTTCTGGTCATGGCCGCGCTCGGGATTGGGCTGTTCGCGGGGTCGTGGGCGGTCGGGCTCGCGTTGCGATTCAAGACCATGCAGGCCGCTCCTCTGATGCAGTCCGGGATCCTTCTCGCGTTCTTCTTGTCGACCGCTCAGATGCCCATAGGCCTGCTTACTGGGTGGCTTCACGCCGTGGCGCGGTTCAACCCGATGACCAACGTGCTTGCTCTGGGGCGGCAGGGATTCTTGGGGACCGTTGCTTGGGGCGATACGTGGCCGGGACTGGTCTCACTTGCGGGACTAATTGCGGTCACGCTCGTCTTCGCGGTGAGGTCGATGCAGAGGGTGATTCCCTAAGGGTTTGGTCCTATTCGACACCCTGCGGGGCGGTCAAGGGGCTGGTCAGGGGAGTTCGCCGAGAACACAACCTCTCGGATCTGCTGATCGAGTTCGTACTGGGCGTCGGCCGCCGGCCGCTCGGGAAGCGGTTTCTTACCGCTCAGCACCGACTTGGCCAGCGCGACCGAGTGCTCGTTGATACCGCCGTACCCGATCAAGGGAAACGCCGCGTCGCCGTCATCGGGGATGTCCTTCCACGCCACCGGAGTGGTCGTGCAACCGATGCAGAAGGGATTCCCCCCCGGCCCGTATTCGGTGTTGTCCGGGGGCCGCGGGTCTCCGGCCCAGTGGATTCGCCCATCGTCTCGTCCTTCGACCGGATGGGGCTGAGCCGTCTTGAAGAAGAGTGTCTTTAATTCGGCCAGAGTGAACACCCCGTCCTTGAGGGGGCCGCGCTTTATTCGGCCGGGCTCTCCGCACGCGACCAGTCCCGCCTTGACGCCCGTTCCGTGGTGGCCGAGCAGCCGCCGCGCCTCGGCCACGATGGCCGCTGCTCCGCCGGCCGCGTACGGTGACGACGCGCTCGTACAGCAAGCCATGGGATTGGGCTTCATCCCCCCGGTTGATTCGCGCAGGGCCGTGAACCCGGAGTAGGCGTCGGCCACAACGTGTGGCGGGGCTCCGGCCCACAGGGTCATCTTTCCGTTGTCGTGTCCTCCGACCAGCACCACGCCGGGCGCGGCCGTTGAAAGGACGTACGTGGGAGTCGGTGCGAATCCCGTTATGTAGGCGGTTCCGTTGCCGGATCCGGCAAGAGTCAGCATCTTGGCGGCCGCCTCCTCGAACTCCCGCGACGTGCCGCTTGGAATGGGAGGAGGCACGAGACTGAGCCATGAGTTCGACTGCACGTCGATCCATCCCTGGTCTGCGGCCCAGGCGACGCTCTGAGATCCCAGGCCCTCGATCTCGACGATGCGGGCGTTGGGCGCGAGCGAGCGTGGGGC
Source organism: Actinomycetota bacterium (assembly GCA_030862065.1). GTDB lineage: Bacteria > Actinomycetota > CADDZG01 > CADDZG01 > WHSQ01 > JALZEK01. Next base: position 28,086 of record JALZEK010000052.1, read on the forward strand.
TCCGGCGGCTCGGGATGCGGTCATGGTGCCGTGGCCGTGGTCGTCCAGGATCGGGTACTCCCGGCAGTCTCCGCTTAAGTAACTGACCGGCGGCATTTTCGCGGGAGGGCAATTCGTGCCCCCTGAATCCAGGGTGATGGCCCCCACGATCCGGGTCCCGGGAATCCAGTAGAGCTGACCGCGCGTGACGCGCTTCCACACGCCGGCGTCTTTCTTGAAGGCTTTCTTGTAGGGAAGGCCGAGCGAAAGCCGGAGCGGCTTCGCTTTCTTGGGATAACCGGGGATGTACGTGGACGGATGCTTGTAGGCGAGGGGAGAACGGTCCCGGAAGGCCTCGGCGTAGGGGTTGATCCCGGAATCGATGAGGGCGACGACGGACATCCCGGCCCGACCTCGTCCTTTCGCCTTGGCCTGGGCCGAGGGGGAAAACTGCACAATAAGGACGGCCAAAACAGCCACGCTCAGGGCCCGCTTTACCCCCATGCCAAAGGATTCGACGAATGCCCATTCCGCTCCTCCAGGAACCTCGGAAGGGCCCGGCTTGTAGTGGTGGTAGTGGAATCCGTGGGGGGCCGACCACTGGATGACCGGGAATTAGTCGAGAAGGCGAAAGCAGGCGACGTTGATGCCTACGCGGTGCTCGTGGAGCGGTACCAGGCAGTGGCACATCGAGTCGCCTTCCTCATCGCGGGTGGTTCGGGAGACGCCGAGGACGCCGTTCAGGAGGCGATGGTGAAGGCCTTTTATGCGCTCGGACGGTTTCGCGCCGAGGCCGAGTTCAGACCGTGGATCCTCAAGATCGTGGCCAACGAAGCCAAGAACAGGCGGCGACGCGCCAAGAGGCAGGCCGATCTCGCGCTGCGCGTCGGCGAGGAGCGGGCCTCGGGGGATGCGGCTCCATCTCCCGAGGTCGCAGCTCTCGAGGAAGAGAGAAGAACCGGCTTGCTGAGAGCGGTTAATCGACTCAAGGAGAAAGACAGGACCGTCGTGGTCCTTCGCTACTTCATGGAGATGTCGGAAGCCGAGACCGCAGAGATCCTGGGAGTCGCCGTGGGAACGGTTAAATCGCGACTGTCGCGCGCCCTCGGACGCCTCAAAGCGGCCCTGGAAGAACCGGAGTATGCGTCGCCGATAGCAAGGGAGCGATCGTGAGCAGGGAGCTGCCGTACTCGGACCTGGAACGCGATCTCGTCGAACTGGGCCGCCGTCTCGACTTCCCGGAGACCCCTCGCCTCTCGGCCGGGGTGGCCGCCCGCCTGAGACGGCACCCGGCACCTCTCGTGCGTCGTCTTCGGGTCGTGCCCTCGGCCGCGGTGGCGGCAGTCGTTTTCGCCTCCGTTGTGGCGGCGGTTCTCATCACGTCTCCCGCGGCCCGTGAAGCGGTCGCCGATTTCCTCGGAGTGTCCGGGATCGAGATCCAGTACGGCGGCGAAGAAACTCCCAGGATCGCGAGCGATCTCGATTTGGGACGTCCGGTTTCGATGGATGAGGCCCTGGGCGAGGTCAGCTTTCCGATTCGAGTGCCCCCCGCACTGGGCGCTCCGGACGAGGTTTACGTGGGAGAACCGGTTCCCGATTCCGTCTCGCTCGTCTACCGGCCCCGGCCCGGTCTCCCCCAGACGAAGGAGATCGGGGTCGGCGCGCTGCTCACAGAGTTCAGGGCGAGCGTCGATTCGGGTCTCTTCAAGAAGCTGATCGGCGCCGGGGCGACCGTGCAACCCGCAGACATCGGGGAGGAGGGCTACTGGATAGAGGGGGCCCACGAACTGCTGTACACAGACGCCGACGGAAACGTCGTCGCCGACAGCGCCCGCCTCGCCGCCAACGCCCTTGTGTGGGAAGAGGACGGGATTACCTACAGATTGGAATCGAACCTGTTGTTGCAGCGGGCCCTGGCGATAGGGCGCGATCTGGATTGATCGTCGCGGTGGGCCGGAACCCCTCACCCAGCCGCGGTGTAGAGGGTACGGAAGCTTTGCCCACCCAGGGAGGACAGGATGAAGAAGGCCTTTGTCTGGACGGCGCTCCTCGGACTGGCGACCTCGGTCGCGGGGGCAGCACCGGCCACGGCCGGAGGGTTCGGCCGGCACTGCGGACAGACCGACCGCGCCACAACCCGAGTGATGATCAAGGACCTTTGCTATTCACCGACCGTGGTTCGAGTGGCTCCCGGTGAGACGGTCACCTGGATCAACCAGGACGCGGAGCCGCACACGGTTACGGCTCCGGGGAACTGGGGTGGCGACCACACGGAGTATCTGAGAGGCGAGGACGTCTCTTTCACCTTCGAAGAGGAAGGCACTTTCCCCTACGTCTGTCTCGTTCATCCCGGAATGGTGGGAGTCGTCGTCGTGGGTGACGGTGTGGGGACGGGCGATTCGGCGGGGGCCGCGGCGGTTGAGGCCGGCTCCGACTCGGACGCGCCGGGAAAGGATCCTGGGCCCGCATCAGATTCGAACACCGGTCGCTTCGTCGCCCTCGGGGTCCTGGTGGCGATCCTGCTGGGCCTCGGCCTCGTGTTCGGGCGCGGCCGGTTCGGAGCGCCGAGGATGGGCCCGGTTGAGGGGGCCGAACGGGCCTAAGAGAATTGCCGCCGACGCCGTAGGCATCGCCAGTACCTAACCCGGCGGAGCCGTGTCGAGATCGATACGGACCGTGAGGAGATCGGTTCCCACCACTCTGACGAGCGCCGAGTTGAATCGCCCCAACCGACGTTGCCTCGCCCGGGGGTCGTCGTCGGGCATCAGATGTGCCGTGCCGGTGCGCCACCGCCCCCCGACGCGGACCCGGACTCTTGGATCAGACTGGATGTTCTTGATGTATTGAGCGTTCCGGCCATGCTCCGAGACGATCCAGAAGGTATCTCCCTCAAGTCCGTTTCCCACAGGCGTGCGCCGGGGCTCGCCACTGGTGCGACCTTTTGTCTCGAGGAGCGACCAGAAGGGCACGTAGCCGGCGATCAGTTTCACAATGGGATTTGCAAAGTGCCTCGCGACGAAGTTCGTGAGCTTTAGTTTTCTCATTGTGAGCTTTCGATTGGTCAACCCTCGGCCGAGGATCGATTGCCGAAGTGTCCTGGTGATGCCGGCCCCCTTGAGTATCGCCCAGCCCCGATGACGATGCCTGATTACGACGCCGTCGTGGTTGGCGCCGGCCCCAACGGACTCGCCGCTGCGGTGGAGGTGGCGCGAGCGGGATTGTCGGTCTTGCTCATCGAGCGTTCAGAGACAGTGGGAGGTGGAGCGCGCACGCGGGAGCTGACCCTTGCTGGTTTCAAACACGATGTTTGCTCGGCGATTCACCCGCTCGGACTGGCCTCGCCTTTCCTGAAGGAGCTCCCACTCGACGAGTACGGGCTGCGTTTTATTCATCCGGACGCTCCCCTGGCCCACCCACTCGACGACGGTTCGGCCGTCATCGTCGAGCGTTCGGTCGAAGACACCGCAGTCAAACTCGGCAAAGATCAATCGGCTTACGTGAAGTTGATGGGACCGTTTGTTTCCGCGGGCGACGATCTCATAGACGAGATCACGAGACCGCTCGGGATCCCGCGCCATCCTTTCCTGATGGCTCGCTTCGCGCTCAAAGGAGCGCGCTCCGCGCAATCCCTTGCGATGACCGCTTTCGAGGAGGCCCCGGCTCGAGCGGTGTTCTCCGGCATCGCCGCCCATTCCATGCTCGCCCTCAACGTGGTGCCCACCGCCGGCTACGGACTGATTCTCGGCGCTCTCGCCCACTCGGTCGGATGGCCCCTTCCCCAGGGCGGGTCGCAGAACATCTCGAACGCGTTGAGGTCTTATTTCGAGGCACTCGGCGGGAAGGTGGAGACCGGCAGAGAGATCGAGACTTTCGACGAACTCCCCGAGGCGCGCGCCTATCTCTTCGACGTCACCCCTCGTCAGTTGGATCGCATAGCCGGCTCGGAGCTGTCGGATCGTTATCTCGCTCGCTTGCGGAAGTGGCGTTACGGCCCCGGTGTCTTCAAGATCGACTGGGCCCTCGACGGCCCGATCCCGTGGACGGCCGCCGACTGCGCGCGCGCCGGAACGGTCCATGTTGCCGGCTCGATGGCGGACATCGTCGCCTCCGAAGCGATGGTCAAGGAGGGCCGGCATCCCGAGAGGCCCTTTGTCCTTCTCGCCCAGCAGAGCCTCTTCGACCCGACGCGCGCCCCTGAAGGGAAACACACCGCCTGGGCCTACTGTCACGTGCCGGCCGGCTCGACGGTCGACATGACCGACCGGATCGAGGCCCAGGTGGAACGATTCGCCCCCGGCTTCAGAGATCTGGTGCTGGCGAGGCACACGTTCTCGGCCGCCGAGATCGAGGTCTACAACCCGAACTTCGTCGGAGGGGACATAAACGGAGGGATCCAGGACGTTCGTCAGCATGTCGGGCGCCCGATGATCAAGCTGGTGCCCTACGCGACCTCTAACCGGCGGATCTACATCTGTTCGTCTTCCACGCCGCCCGGAGGTGGCGTGCACGGAATGTGTGGCTATAACGCCGCGCGCGCCGCACTCCGTAGATCTTTGGACGCGAAAGGCCCCGGTCTTTAGACCGGGGCCTAGTTGGGACGAGGATTATTCGGACGTTCCCTCCGAGGTGCTTTCGGACGTTCCCTCCGAGGTTCCCTCCGAAGTGTCCTCCTCGGCTTCCGTTCCACCTCCAGGCCTTTCCTCGAACATGTTTCGGATCACCTCCCTGGTGAATCGGGGCTTACGTCTACCCATTCACGAAACGATCAAACCGCATCCTCGGGTGACGTCGGTGGGTTCTCGGATTCGAACTCGACCTCACCATGTGTGCGGCATGTGGCCGAGTATCCCGCCGGAGTTATCTGGACCAAAAGCCTCCGTCCGCAGCGGCTGCAAAAGCGAGGAGGATCGAGCGGACGACGACACGATCCATCGCATTCGGTCGTCGAGCGGCCGCACCCAACACAGAACACTCAGGTCCTCCCCTCAGAGCACCTTCGACAAGGCCCCCATCGGCATGCGCAGATCCGCCAGCATCTGAAGATCGTCTCTCGGACTGCGTCCCAAAGTCGTGAGGTAGTTGCCGATGATCAGCGCGTTGATTCCAGCGGTCAGCCCCAGTGCCTGCAACTCTCTCAGTGTGACCTCGCGTCCCCCGGCGTAACGAAGGATCACCTCCGGCAAGGCCAGCCTGAAGATCGAAATCCACTTGATGGCCTCGAGCGGTTCGACGAGAGGGCGATCCCCCAAAGGGGTGCCGGGGCGGGGATTGAGGAAGTTCAGAGGAACCTCCGCCGGTCCCACGGAGCGCAGGTCCTCGAGCATCTCCACCCTTTGCTCATCCGACTCGCCCATTCCCAGCAGCATGCCGCAGCAGAGTTCCATCCCCGTCTCCTTTACGTAGAGACAGGTCTCGAACCTCTCCTCCCAGCTGTGCGTGGTGACGATCTCGCCAAAAAACGAACGAGCCGTTTCGAGGTTGTGGTTGTAACGGTGCACGCCGCCGGCCGCGAGTCGTTCTGCCTGATCCCGCGTCAGGATGCCGAGGCTCGCGGCGACATTGAGTCCGGTTTCGTTTACGACAATGGCCGTCGCCTCGAGCACCCGCTCGATCAATCGTTCATCGGGTCCGCGCACTGCGGCGACGATGCAGAACTCGGAGGCACCGAGCTCCGCGGTCTGTCGAGCCGCCATACGGATCTCCTCGAGATCGAGGATCGCGGTCGGTCGCACGGGGGACTCGAACTTCGACGACTGGGAGCAGAAGTGGCAGTCCTCCGGGCACCCGCCCGTTTTTGCCGAGAGGATTCCCTCAACCTCGACGGCCGGACCGCAGCGCTCGAGCCTGACCTCGTGGGCGAGCGCGGCGAGAGAGGGGACCGACTCCGCAGGAAGCGACGCCAATCCGGACAGCATCCCGGTTCGCAGTTGGCCTCCTTCTTGAAGCAGGGCGCGCCTCGCCTCATCGAGCAACATACGAGTCATCGAACCTCCACCGAATCGATTGAACGAGGCAGTTTATGCGGGAACCTTTCGAACAAATTTCGCACGAAGTCGTCGGGTTTCGTAAAGACGGGGAGTTTTTCCCTGTCCTCGAGCCATTCGAGGTTGAGCCTGTGGAGGTCGCAGTTTTCATCAAAGCGGTTCAGCAACACGTCGGTCGGACGGTCGAAGCAAGCGACGCTCGAAAGAACCGCGTTGATGGCCCCGAGACCTGGCTCGGACACGAGGAGCACGACGTCCGCCTCGATCAACGTCGATAACCGAACGGTGTCGCCGTCCTCGGCCAGGGGCGAGCGCGGCCCCCCGACTCCCTCCACCACGGCGACACCATCCGAGGGGAGGTCCAACTCGGCCGCGAGGTCCTGGATCGAGAACGGGGATCGTCCCAGCCGGCGAGCGGCCATCGGTGGGGCCAGCGCTAACTCGTACCCGCGATGAGGTGGACACACGGAGGCCGGGGATTCTCCGCTCGCCGCGGCCAGGAGCTCGGCGTCCAGCGATTTCTCCGACGGGTCGAAGGTCTGCACCGGCTTGCGGGCGACGACCGACGCGCCGCGCCGTTTCAGCTCCTCGACGACGCGACAGGCGACGTGGGTCTTTCCGACTCCCGTATTCGTCCCGGACACCACGACCACGAGGTCAGACACCTACGGTCCTTATCTCCAGTTCCACGAGCGCCCCGATCAGGCGCTCCACCTGTTCGTCGGTGTGAGCGGCCGAGAGCGTCACGCGCAACCGCGCGGTTCCGGGGGGAACGGAGGGCGGTCTGATCGCCGGAACGAACAGGCCGTCGTCGAGCAATCTCTCGGACGCCTTCATCGCCGGGTCCTCGTCTCCGATCACGAAGGGAACTATGGGGGAGGGGTGAGCTGGAGCGACCCGGTCGATGAGCACGCGCAGCCGGTTCCTCAGAGCGTCGCCCTCCGCAGAGCGCAGCACCTCGAGGGCGGCGAGCGCGGCCCCCGCATCGGCCGGACTGGTCGCGGTCGTGAAGATGAACGGCCTGGCCCGGTTGATTAGAAGACCGATCAACTCCTGGGGGCCGGCCACAAAGCCGCCGAACGCGCCCAGGAATTTGGACAGCGTGCCCACCCTCAGGAGGGGACCGCGGGGTTCCTCGTAAGAGGGGAGAACGGCGTGGGCCTCGTCCAGTACGAGGAGCGCGTCCCTTTTCGCGCACACGTCGACGAGTTCTTCCACCGGGGCCACGTCCCCATCCATGGAGAAGACGGAATCGGTCACGACAATCGATGCGCCGCTATCGCTGAGGGCGCGGTCGAGGGCCGCGACGTCCCGGTGCGGATAGACGACCACATCGGCCCTCGCCAACCTGCACCCATCGACGATCGAGGCGTGGTTGAGTTCGTCGGAGAAGATCGTCACCCCGCTTGTGCCGAACGTCGCCAGAACCCCGAGATTGGCGGCGAAGCCGTTGGGGAACAGCAGCGCGGTCTCGCAACTCTTCCATTCCGCGATCCGCTTCTCGAGCTCGGTGTGGACCGGACGAGAGCCCACTATGAGTCGAGCCGCTCCCGAACCCGCCCCCCACCGTTCGAGGGCGTCGCGCGCTCCTTCGACGACGAGCGGATGCGCGCTCAGGCCGAGGTAGTCGTTCGACGCGAACGACACGACCTTCTCGGTGTTACCAGCGAGCGTTCCCACCGGCCCGAGCGCGTCGAATTGGCGCGGCGATCTCCACCGTCCGGCGCGGCGCGTCTCGGCGTTGAGCCGGAGCGCCCGCTCGTTCCACGTCACCGCGCGACGCCTTCGTGAATCGCGTCCTCGAGCACGTCCACGATGGTTTCGATCTCTTCGCTCGCAATCGACAGCGGCGGCATCAAAACGACCACGTCACCGAGCGGCCGCAACAGCACGCCTTTGGCCACGGCGGCCGCGCACACCCGTCGGCCCCTTTTCTCATCCCGGCCTGAGTGCAGCTCGATCCCGGCCATCAGGCCGCGCTGTCGGATCTCCTTGACCGCGTCCAACTTCGAGATCCGGTCCTCGAGGAGAGTGTGTAGTTGCTCGCTTCTTTCCTGCACGTTTTTCAGGACCTGTCTCTCTTCGAGCAGGCGCAGGTGCCGAAGGGCCACCGCGGCCGCGAGCGCGTTTCCTCCGTAGGAGTGCCCGTGATAGAAGGTGCGCGGCCCGAGGTCTTTCCCCAAAAAGGCGTCGTAGACCCGTTGGTTCGCAACGGTGACCGCCATCGGCAGGTAACCGCCCGTGAGGCTCTTGCCGAGGCACATGATGTCTGGTCTCAACTCGCACGTCTCGGACGCAAACAGAGCGCCGGTTCGGCCGAACCCCGTCGCGACCTCGTCGCATATCAAGAGCACGTCGGTTTCGGTGCAGGCCTTTTGGAGCCGGGCGAATTCTCTCGGATCGGCGACCTTTATCCCCGCCGCCCCCTGCACGAGTGGTTCGACGACCACCGCCGCGAGTTCCGATGCTCTGGCGGCGACGGTGGTCGCGGCCTTTGCGAGTGCGTGCGGATCGTCGTATCCGGGGGTTCTCACCACCGGGAATCTCAGGGGATCGAAGAGATCGCTACCGAATCCGTCTCCTCCGAGGGAGACGCCTCCGACCGTGTCTCCGTGATAGGCGTCGCCAAGGGCAAGGTAGGTGGTTCTCGTGTTTTCTCCGAGGTTGACCCAGTACTGGAAGGCCAACTTGAGCGCCTGCTCGACGGCCGCGGCTCCGTCCGATGCGTAGAGAAAATGAGGGCCCGTCACGGGGACGACCTCGGCGAGCGCCTCGGAGAGTTCCACGACGACCCGGTTCCCGTGGCCGAGCATGGTCGAATGAGCGACCTTGTGAAGCTGTTCTTCGAGGGCCGCGTCGAGCTCTGCAACCCGGTGGCCGAGCGTGTTCACCCACAGAGACGAGATGGCGTCGAGGTAACGCCGCCCGTCGACGTCCAACAGATAGTGGCCCTCGGCCCGATCCACGATGATGGGCACGTTGTCCTTGAACGTGTTCATCTGGGTGAATCCGTGCCAGACGACGGTCGCGTCTCTGTCGGTCCAGTCGCTCATGTGCGGGCGACACTAGCGAGGGTGGGAAGACCCGACAACCGGGGGTGGAGCCGGTGAGCTCGACCCGAAGGCTGGCCGCGATTCTCGTGGCGGGGATAGCCGTGGCTCTGGCGGCGTGGTGGGCCACGGGTTACCTCATCTCGCACCCCTTTAAGGGCGAGATCATCCGGGGCTTCGACAGACCAGTGCTCGAGTACCTGGTGGAGCGGCGGACCGGAGTCTGGAACGACGTCATGAGAAAGGTCACGTTCTTCGGAGGATCGGTCGTGGCGACGGTCGCGCTCGCGGGGGCCGCGGTCGCCGGCTTCGCGGCAACGAGAAATCCTCGCTGGCCGGCCTTCTTCGTCGGGTCCTTGGCGGGCGGGCTGGAGCTCCCGATGCTGCTCAAGGAGATAGTGGGACGCCCTCGTCCCCAGCTGGCACCTCTTTACGACGTGTCGACCAACGCGTTCCCCAGCGGTCACGCCACCGCGGCGGCGGTGATCTTCGGAGCGATCGGTTTCGCGTTGACCCGGAATCTCCCCTCCAGGGCCCTGGTTGTGACGGTGTGGGTGGTGGCGATCCTCGCCGCGGCTGCGGTGGGCCTCAGTCGCTCGTATCTCGGGGTCCACTGGCCGACGGACGTGGTGGCGGGGTGGGGCCTGGGGGTCTTCTGGATTGTGATCGTTGCCGCTGCAGTGCGGCCGAGCAGGCGACCGGAAGTTATCCTGCGAACTCAATAGGACACGTCTTGGCGGCGTGGCCGAGTGGTTTAGGCAAGGGACTGCAAATCCCTGCACAGCGGTTCGATTCCGCTCGCCGCCTCGCAATGGCATCCACTTTTACGAGAGGCATGGGGCTTCACGCGCGCCTGTACGACGCCATCTGCGGGTGGGAGGAGAAGCGGGGCCTGCTCGAGTGGCGACGGCAACTGGTATCCGACGTCGAGGGTGAGGTATTGGAGATCGCCGCCGGAACCGGGCTCAACCTTCGTCACTACTCCAAGCGGGCGCGCGTTTTCGCCTCCGAGTTCGACCCCGTGATGCTGGCCCGGGCCGTCGAACGAGCCCGACAATCGATCGCGAGGGTCTGCCTTCTTGTGGCCGACGCCATGCGCCTGCCGGTGCCAGATGAGTCCGTCGACGTGGTCGTGATAGGGCTAGCACTCTGCAGCATCCCGGATCCGGCCGCGGCCCTGACCGAGGCCAGAAGAGTGCTCCGACCACACGGCAAACTTCGCTTCATCGAGCACGTCCGGGCCGACGAGGGCACTTTCGAGGGCCGCGCTCAAGACGCCTTCAACCCCGTGTGGCGAGTGATTTCCGGAGGCTGCAATTGCAACCGACGCTCGGAGCAAACGGTTCGGTCGACGGGTTTCGACATCGTGGAGATCCACAGGTTCCGGATGGGGCTGCCGCTGCTGGCGCCGCACGTGATGGCCGAGGCGGTCCCGGCCTGAGTGCCGGCGCGGAGGCCGTCCCGGCTTAGGTCCGGCGCGCTCGCTCGGTCACCTCGCCGGTTTTCGAGTTTTCATCCGTTCCGGGGCCCATATAGGTGCCCCATTCGGATCAAAACTTTCATGCCGGCATTCCTTGTGGCTCAGCCGCCCTCTACGGGCGCTGAATCCACAAAGTTCATTCGGAGCGCGTCTCCGGAGCCACCACTTCGTTAGGATTCGCGGGTAGCTCGGGGCGTTAGCTCAGCGGGAGAGCGCTTGCTCGACAAGCAAGAGGTCACTGGTTCAATCCCAGTACGCCCCACCAAAAGCACGAAAGGTCGTGGTCACGGGGTTGTACATCGACCTTCAACAGGAGCAGCGCGCGCGAAATGTTGGCGGCGTTTCCGGCCAGAGAGGGAGCCGCGGCCCGGCCGGCGCGATCGTCAGGCCCCCCTCGGTGTGGCCGTACGGGACACTACAGCTATGAAGCAGGTCGTCGTTGTCGTGCTGGTTGTTATGGGAGTGTTCCTGATCTTGATCTGGACGTGGCAGGCCCGCCTGATCTACTTCCCGTCGCCAGGCCCGGTGCCCAAAGCGCAAACCGTGATCGACGGTGGGCGCGATGTCACTCTGGAGACGAGCGATGGGTTCGATCTGGGTGCGTGGTTCGTCCCGGGTCGCGATTCCAACGGTTTCACGGTACTGGTGGCCAACGGCAACGCTGGCGACCGGTCGTTGCGCGCTCCGCTGGCTCAAGCTCTGGCGGGAAAAGGGTTCAACGTGCTTCTTTTCGATTACCGAGGTTTCGGCGGCAATCCCGGGCATCCCAACCAGGACGGCCTCGCCCTGGACGCCCGCGCCGCATATCGCTTCCTGGTCGAGGACGAGGGCATACGGCCCGAGCGGCTCATCTATTTCGGCGAGAGCCTGGGGGCCGCGGTCGTTGCCGAGCTTGCGACCGAGCACCCACCGGGCGGACTCGTGCTTCGATCGCCGTTCACCGATCTTGCCGCGGTGGGAGCGGTGCACTATCCGTGGCTTCCCGTACGGTTGCTGCTGCGCGACCGCTACCCGGTGGTCGATTACATCGAACGCGTGAACGTCCCGACGGCGGTCGTGTATGGCACCGAGGATGAGATCGTGCCTGCACAACAGAGCCGGGAGGTTGCAGAGGCGGCGGGCGGTCAGACATCGATCATCGAGGTCCGGGGGGCACGTCACAACGATCTAGCTCTGCTGAACGGCGCTGCGCTGATCGAGGCGATCGTCGAACTAGCCGATCAGATCGAGAGCTGAGAGTGACTTCCGGCGAGACCAAAGACTGATGGGCAAACGTCCGAGTCATAATCCAGCTGCGGCCCGGAGGTCGTTTGCCTCCCTAAAACGCCCCGGATGGTTTCGTTGGATGCTGTGTGGCATCGGCGTGGCCCTGGTTGTCGTAACAATCGGACTGTTTCCCACCGACTGCCTAGTCTCGGAAAAGATACCGGCGGGGAATTTTGAGCGTAGACGCGAGGAAACCTGCCAGACGCTATCCGGGATTGAGTGGTCGAGCCAGCTCGGAGGGATAGCGGTTGTGGTGGCTATTGATCTCCTGCTACGGGCCGTGGGCCTCGCAACTTACGTCGGCAAGAAGCGAAGGTATCGTTCCGACCGAGCCACGTAACGGGACACGAACCATCATTTCAGGCATCAGGATCGGTTCCCGATCTGATGTAGGCACCCCGGCCCCGACGTCAATTTTTGGGGACGAACTCCAATTGAACGAGGGCCTCCGGCCCCCCCAGCCAGTTGCATGGCGTGAGGTCTACCTTTTGACCCCGCCTCAGCGAAAGACTCGCTTTCTCGGTGGCGTCGTTCCCCTCGAGCTGCGCGCCCGTCCCTTCCGCCAACACCTGACCTTTTGTGTCGGTGATGTATAGATCCCAGTCGCCCTGGAAGTTGCGTGATGAAAGCGTGAGCTTCCCCGAGGCCGGCGCCTTGAAGCGACGGCTGACTTTGTGCACCCCCTCGATGCCTTCGAGACAGCTCCCCTTGGCGGGCGAGTAGTAATCGTCAACCCTGACGTGCGAGAAGGGGATCGCGCGGACCGAATACTTCTCGTGAACCCTTTTCCCCCCGGCGAGCGAGGGTAGCGTGGCCGCCGCCGCCACAAAACATCCCGCAACCACTGCGATGACTGACTTTTTCATCGAAATCCTCCGCAACCCCTATCTACATATTCGCCGGTCCTGCCGAGCCCTCCTGCCCGAGGTGCGAGGGCAGAGACAACCCTCGTGAGCAATGTGTGGCTTCGTCGACCTAGGATGCCCGGATGACATCCCGGACCGTTGTCATAACCGGTGCCTCGACAGGCATCGGCCGGGCCTGCGCGCTCCGGCTCGACAACAAGGGCTGGACGGTCTTCGCCGGAGTCCGCAAGGAACAAGACGGGGTCCGCCTCGAGAACGACTCCTCCGGGCATCTTCGGTCCGTCATCGTCGATGTCACCGACCAGGAAAGTATTGCGGCGGCCGCCAAAACGGTTTCCGAGGCTTCCAATGGACGAGGTCTGAATGCTCTCGTCAACAACGCCGGCATTACAGTCCAGGGCCCCCTTGAGTACCTCGATCTCGACGAGCTCCGGCGCCAGTTCGAGGTCAACGTCTTCGGCCAGATCGCGATGACCCAGGCCTGTCTCCCTGAGCTGCGCGTCGCGACCGGCCGGATCGTGTTCGTGAGTTCCATCGCCGGGCGCGCCCCCTCGCTCCCATTGATCGGGCCCTACGGTGCATCGAAGAAGGCGCTCGAAGGTCTGGCGGAGTCACTGCGAGGCGAGCTATTGCCGTGGGACCTCCCCGTGTCCTTGATCGAACCCGGCTCGATCGACACACCGATCTGGGAGAAGGGCGACGCCACTCTGGAGGACCTCATTGACGATCTTCCCGAGGAGGGCCGAAGAAGATATGAGGACGCGCTGAGACGGGGACGCCGTCTCGCGATGTCCACCGGTCGCCGCGGGATACCTCCAGAGAAAGTGGCGGAGGTGGTGGAGCGCGCGTTGAGCGCTCGCCGTCCCAGACTGCGGTACCTGGTGGGGCTGGATGCCAGGGCTCGGGCCTTCGTCGAACCGGTCATTCCTGAGTTCGTGCGTGAGCGCGCCGTTCGGCGGATGCTGGGCTACGAGAAGTCGGAGGGATAGGCCACCGCCGGGACCTTTCTTATCCACGTTCTTTGCCTCAGCGGCACATTGCGTGGAATAGTTCCCGACCCGGCGGACTCTAAATAAGTCGCCCCTTCGACCTCCGGTGGATCAGGAGGCTTCGACTACCCGGAAGTTTCCTCCATTAATGGGGTCTGTTCCGAAGTCGATCGCACCACAATCCAGTCCGAGAAGGAATGCAATAGATCGCGTGATGCTGTCTCCGGCCAGTCCGAACTCGTCGTTGTTCCGTCCCGGCTCGCCGTTGTCTTCGACTATCAGGTAGTAGCGGTCGTCGTTGCGGTCGACGCCCGAGGCGAAGGCCTGGTTCCCCGAGACGGTCACGCAATCAAGCGTCAACCTGAGGTGCGTGGATGGTTTCGATTTAGGCTGTTGGACCACGTAATTCGCGTTGCCCGAGTCTCCATCGGTGTTGTCGAAGGCAGTAAGGGAAAGCATCGTCTTCGTGGCCTGGGACTTGCCCTTGCTGCCCTCGGGGACCTCGCGCACGAATCCTCCTCCCGTGCTGGTTCCGGAGACTTCAGCCCGCGCATTCGTTGCGAGAAGGCCGCCGACGAGACCGACAAGAGCCGTTACCGCAACGATCTGGGAAAACTTCATGAGGATCCCCCTATCGGAATCGTTTGGATGCACAACAAGAATTCGACGAAAGGACTCTGCGTCCCTGTCCGCGATCACCTACCGTTTTATGCCAGACATGGAGTTCCACGGGCTCTCGATATCGAAAGCCGGTCAATCCGAACTTGGTGGAAGAGCGAGGGGTCGATTCAGGGTCGAACGTACGTTTGGTGAAGGTGGACTATTGAGGCATTGAGCTCAAAAGCAAGCAAACGAACAGAACGTGCGTTCGCCCTGGCGAGAGATAGGTTGCCCACCGTGCTCTCGAGTGGGGGACGCAGGCTTCGTCTGACCGTGACCGGACTGACTCTGGTGGCGCTCGTGGCGGGCACCTTTTGGGGACAGGACGATCATTTTCCATTCGGACCCTTCCGGATGTATTCCGTGACCAACCGGCTCGACGGCGAGATAAGGGCAACCGGCATCGAGGTAACGACGCAGGCCGGTGAGGAAGTCGACCTCTCGTACGACGACTTCGGGCTCAGGCGGGCCGAGCTGGAGGGGCAGGTGGTTCGCTTTGATGATCTCGCGGCCCTGCTTGTTCACGTCGCCGCGGCGTACGAACGGCGCAATCCCGGCGCCGAGGAAATCGTCGAGTGGCGGCTCACCGAGACGGTTCACTTCTTGCGGGAGGGGAGGACCTTTCGTACCGAGGAAAGGACTGTGGCCGCGTGGAGGCCGAGCTGAGCACGCGGTCGGAGTCGGGTTTGGCGCGTTGGTGGTTCGAGCCGGTGGCCCTCGGGCGCGTCGCGGCGCTCCGGACCATCCTTTACCTGTTCATCCCAGTAGACGTATTTCTCACCACCGCCTGGGTGGCGCGTCACTCCGATCTGCCCGGCGAGCTCTACCACCCCCTTTTCGTGGGTCGCGTTCTTCCGCTTCCCACCCCCGGCTCGGTTCTCGTCGAGGTTGTGAAGTGGGCTCTGGTGATTTGTGCCGTCATCGCGGCGCTGAACCTCTGGCCCCGGCTCCTCGGGGTCGCGGTGTTCGCCCTCTATTTCGAATGGATGGTGATCGCCATGTCCTACGGCAAGGTCGATCATGATCGCTTCGCCTTTTTGGTCGCACTTGCCGTCCTGCCAACGGTTGGACGGGCTCGCTGGGGCGATCGGACGAAGGACGAGAGCGCGGGCTGGGCCGTTCGAGGCATCCAGGTCGCAGTCGTCCTCACCTATTTCCTGGCCGCCTTCGCCAAGCTCCGGTTCGGAGGTCTCGAGTGGTTGAGCGGTGCCACGCTCGTGAGGGCCGTGATCCGGCGGTCGACTTTCTTGTCGGAACCGTTGCTCGATCGCGTTTGGATCCTTCAGGCGTCGCAGTATCTGATCGTTGCATTCGAGCTCTGCTCTCCACTCCTGCTTGTAAAGGGAAAGGTGGGTCGGGCTTTTTTGGTGGGAGCGGTTTTGTTCCACGGCGTCACGTTCTCGATGATCGGCATCATCTTCTTGCCCCACGTGATGTGTTTGCTCTCGTTTGTCCCTCTCGAGAGGCTCGATCCCCGCGCCCTGCCGGTCCGGCTTCGGGCGCGAGCCGCGACTACCTAGCGGCGGTCTCCGCCGCGGCCTTCTTGGGCGGGCGCCTGCTGAGGGCGTTTCTCAACGCGCCGAGTCCGGTGTGCGACACCCGGTAATAGACCCACGGTCCCCGCTTCTCTCGTTCCAGCAATCCGGCCTCCGCGAGAACCTTGAGGTGGTGGCTGACCGTCGGCTGGGTCAGCGATAGGGGAGCAATCAGCTCGCAGACGCAGCGTTCTCCGCCCGGCCCGTCCGCGACGAGGCCCAGAAGCCGCAAGCGGGCCGGGTCGCCGAGAGCCTTGAACGCGGTAGCGAGCGAGACCGCCTCGTCATCGGGTAGAGGGGCCTCGAGCACGGGGGTACAGCAGTCTTCGAGAATCGAGAGCGTCTTCACCAGCTCATATTGACATCTATCGATATGTGGGTCAAGATATCGATGGTCATCAATATCTAGTTCTTGAGGAGGGCCCAATGACCGCTCGTGTCCAGCTCGCCCTGAACGTGACCGACGTCGACTCCGCCGTCGACTTCTACTCGAAGCTTCTGGGAACTGCCCCCGCCAAGCGACGCCCCGGCTACGCCAACTTCGCGGTCGAGGAGCCGTCCTTGAAGCTCGTTCTGATGCAGTCGGACGACGCCGGCGGAACGCTCAATCACCTCGGGGTCGAGGTCGGCAGCCCCGACGAGGTGGGGGAGGCTCAGACGCGGTTGTCGGCTAGGGGGCTCACGACGACGGCCGAGTCCGAGGTCGCGTGCTGCTACGCCAACCAGACCAAGTTCTGGACCGCAGATCCCGACGGCGCCCCCTGGGAGGTGTATACGGTCCTGAGTGATGCACCCCACGCGTCTTTGGAAGCCGGGGACTGCGATTGCGGAATCACTCAGAACGAGCGGGGTCAAGCGGTCGGCTGTTGCTGATCAACCACTAAATCGACCCGCTCGGCCATCGCGCGACAACTCGTCCGGCCCCGGTGGTCGTCCACTAGACTGCCCCGCGTTTGATTCCCAACAAAGGGGTCTAACCAGTGTGGCTGGCGATTAGGTCCGGCGAACAGACCGGCAGGATCATCGCGGTAGACAAGGAGCGGTTCGTCGTGGGGCGTGACGAGGACTGCGACCTTCCGGTTCCGGACGAGAAAGTCTCCCGCAAACACGCTTCGATCTTGAAGCGCGACGACGGCCGCACATACCTGGAGGATCTCGGTTCGACCAACGGCACCTACGTCGACGGTCGCCGGGTGACCGAGCCCCAGGAACTAAGCGGCAACGAACAGATAAAGGTCGGGGACACCCTTTTGTTGTGGACCACCACGCGGCCGTCCGGAGCCGCGACCACGATCGGGGTGATCCCGGCGGGCCAGGGCCGTCCGGCCGCCCCACCCCCGCCGCCACCACCTCCTCCTCGAACCGGATTCACGACCGAGAGAGTCATCTTGAGGCGGTCGGTGAGGCGGGCCACAGTCATCGGAATAGTGGCGGCGGGAATCGCGCTCCTGGCGATCGCCGTCATTGCCGTTCTTGCTCTAACCGGAGAGGACGCGCCTCCTCCCGCCGCCGATGAAGCCAACCCCGAGGAGATCGTGGCCGCGGCGCGGCCCGCCACCGTGAGCGTCGATGCACTGGTCGAAGACCAGGTCACGAGTGGCGGCACCGGGTGGGTCCTCGATTCCGATGAGGGCCTCATAGTTACCAACGCGCACGTCGTGAACGGGGGTGAGACCTTTCGCGTGGCGCTCGAGGGCGGGGAACCTCGCGACGCAGCCGTCGTCGCGGCCGCCCCCTGCGAAGACCTCGCTCTTCTTGATGTCGAGGACACGACGGGGCTCGAGCAGTTGAGCCTCGGTTCCCAGTCGAACCTGCAGCAGGGCGAGACGGTGATCGCACTGGGATTTCCGGCGAGCGCCTCGGCGAGCAACAACCTCAGTGCCACGGTCGGCGCCGTCTCGGTCGTAAGCGAGTCCTTCGATTTGCGCAGCCTCGACGTTCCCCAGTATCGGAACGTCATAAGAACGGACACCGCGATCAACCCCGGGAACTCCGGGGGGCCGCTCGTCGACCTGGAGGAGAACCTCGTCGGCGTTAACTCGGCGGGGATAACCCTCCTGGGCGGCCGCACGATCCAGGGAGAGAGCTTTGCCATCGGAGTCGACCGCGTCAGGGAGGTGACTCCGACGCTTCGAGCGGGCGATTCGATCGGCTGGGCGGGACTGGGCCTCCAGTTCCCGACCGAGGAGGCGGAGATTTCATCTCTGGGACTGCCCGCTCAACCGGGGTTGATCATCTCCCACGTCGTGCCGGGCACGACGGGAGAGGAGGCCGGCTTCGGATCGGTTCCCGCTCTACTCGTGGCAATCAACGGGACGGCGGTCGACAACACCCTTCCGAGTTACTGCGATGCGATCCAGGACATCGGCAGCGGGGAGACGGCGACGTTCACGATCTTTCAGCCCGGCCGGCTCGATCCGACCGATGTAGATGTGACCCTCGAGTAATAGCGTTCGCTCGTTTTGCTAAAACGCTTTTCCGCAGCCCCCTACGTAGAATTGCGTAGGCGAGAAACCACTCGCGTGGCGCAAACCCTATCGACACTCGATACTCGCTCCCTTATGCTGCGGCCGTAGCGGCGGACTCTGTTCCGCCGACGCCCAAGCGCACGAAGTTGGAAGGTGACCAGTGCCCACGCCACAGATCGGCGACGAGTTCGCCGGATATCGAATTGAAGCCCTTATCGGCCGCGGCGGCATGGGGGTCGTGTATCGCGCCCAACAGCAGAGACCCAATCGTCGGGTCGCCCTGAAGCTGCTTGCCCCGGAGCTATCGGCCGACGCCAGCTTCAGGGAGCGCTTCATCCGGGAGTCGGATCTGGCGGCGGCGATCGAGCATCCAAACATCATCCCGATCTACGAGGCGGGAGAGGTGGACGGCCAGTTGTTCATCGCGATGCGTTACGTGGAGGGCCTCGACCTCAAGGGCCTCATTCAAAGGGAGGGCCGGCTCGACCCGCGCCGGGCGCTCTCGTTTGTTTCTCAGGTGGGCGGCGCCCTCGACGTCGCTCATGCCCGCGGCCTCGTCCACAGGGACGTGAAGCCTCACAACATGCTCATTGCGTCGGGGGAGGGGCCGGAATCCAGCGATCACGTATACCTGACCGACTTCGGCTTGACGAAGCACACCGCCAGTCGTTCCGGACTGACGGCCGCCGGCCACTTCGTGGGGACGATCGATTACGTCGCGCCCGAGCAGATCGAGGGCAAGTCGCTGGACGCACGGACCGACATCTACTCGCTGAGCTGTGTGCTCTACGAGTGCCTCACGGGCCACATGCCGTACGAACGCGACTCCGAAGTGTCGGTCATGTACGCACACCTATCGGACACACCGCCTCCCCCCACGAGCCTGCGACCCGACCTGGCGAGGGGGATCGATGGAGTGATCAGCAAGGCTATGGCAAAAGCACCTAGTGACCGCTTCGCTACGTGCAGGGAGTTCGTGGGAGCGGCGAGAGAGGAGCTCGGAGTGGTGAGTGGAGAAAAACCTTCCGTTCCGACCCGGACCAGTGGCGAAACCGTGGTTGCTCCCGTCGGAGCGGCTGCGGCAGGCGCCGCGGCGTCGAACCTTCCCACCGGCGAGACCGTGACCGACGCGCCCGCCCCCGCCGCGGCCGCGGCGAGCGACCCCAACGCGGGGATGCCCCAACAAGGGGAACCCAACGGGGGGTGGCAGGCACCTCCGGCAGCACAGCAGGGCGGCTGGCAGCAGGGCCAGCAGGGGCAGCAGGGTCCACCCGGACAACAGGGTCAACAGGGTCCACCCGGGCAACAGGGTCAGCAGGGCGGCGGCTGGCAGCAGGGTCCGTCCGATCCGACGCTTCAGGGACCCCCGGCCGGCGGTCCCTCCGATCCCGGCTGGCAGCAGGGTCCTCCCCCCGGAGGAGGCGGTCCTCCCGGAGGTGGATGGGGTGGGCCACCCGGAGGCCCGGGCGGACCGGGATGGCAGCAGGGTCCGCCTCCGAGCGGCCCGAACATGGGGTTGATCTTTGGGATCATCGGAGGCGTTGTGGTCATTGCGGCCATCATCCTCGGGGTTGTGCTTCTCGGTGGAGGCGACGACGAGCCCGTGGTTGATGACAGTCCGGCCCCTCCAGCCACGAGCCCCGCGCCCGAAGTCAGTCCGACGATTGCCGAGTCGCCCACGATCGCGGAGAGCCCGGCCACCGACTTCCCGGCGGCGGGAGACGAGCAGTTCCTGTTCAACCACATCCCGAGCGACATCCAGCCGGCCTGTGAGCGGCAGAGTTCAGATCTGATGCCCCAGGGAGCGCGGGCCGGGATCACTTGCACCACCACCGGTGGAGCCGATTTCGTCAGCTACTACAAGTACCCGACCAAACCGGCGATGGACCGGCAGTACGCGATCTCGGTTTCGATCGCCGGCGCGACGCGGGATACGGGAAGTTGTCCCGAGGACATCCCGGCCGAGACGACCTTCACCAGAGTCGGTGAGGAGACCATCGGGCGACTGGTCTGTTACGACTTCGAGGGTGCGGGACGCATCGAATGGACCAACGACAAGTTGTTGATCTATTCGGAGGCCGTCGCCTTGGACGGCATGTCCCAGCAACTCGAGAACTTCTGGACGACCGCCGGCCCCCTCACCAGGGCGGGGTAACGGATATCACGTAAGTAGAGCCGGGGTGGCGCTTGTGTCGCCCCGGCTCTTTTCTTTATCGGCCGAGTGACTGGGGGGCCGGAGAGGTGGCCGTCTCCGGCAGTGGCTTGTTCGAGGCCATGTCGACGATCGTCATGTTGGCGAGCAACTCCTCGGCGCTCTCTTCTCCCGGAAGGAAGGGGTCGAGTGCGCGCACGAAGTAGGGCGGAAGGTGGCGGTGGCGGAGGACAACTCGAACCGAGACCGATTCGTTTCCCACGTCGGTCACGTCGAACTGGTAGGCGAAGCTTCGGCTGCCGCGCTGGGGGATGGCCCCGAGACCCTGCCGGTCGGCGCCGGGTTCGGGAGCAACCCTGAGGCGGTCCTTTACCACTCCGCCTCTTATCGACTGATAGGCGACCTCGTCGAAGACGCCGTCCCCGTTCGCGTCTCCGTCCGTGAGGATCTTCTGGAAATTCACGAGCCAGGGATCGCAGTCCTCCGCCGGCGACGCCCCCAAGAGGATGACTTCGGATCCGTCTGCTGCTGCCGGTTGGACGTCACACGCCTTGAGGTCTTCCGCGGCAGAGCCGACGCGTCCGGAAGAGCATGGAGACGCGATGTCGCCGACGCCGAGCAAACAGACGGGCCGTCCCGAGGAGGTCCGAGCGGAGACGTCGAGCCAGAACTGCCTGGCGAAGGCGAAGCCGGTCGGGAAGCTATGGCCGGTTCGGTTCTTGAGCTTCACGGTCGCCGTCAGCACGCCGCCCTCGGCCGGCGGGATGTTAAAGCGCATCTCAACCGCGCTCTGAAGGAGCGCCTCCCGTTGCTCCAGCACCGTCTGTAGCCCCCCGGCCGGCATCCCGGCCTGGCTGTAGTACTCGGAGTTCAACTCGTAGTCGACGCCGATAAAGGTGTGTTGGTGACGAACACGTTCTGGAGCCGGGAGCGCGATCGTCGAGTCGGCGATGGAATCGCTCTGCGCCGGCATGTGGCAATCGATGCAGGTCGGGCCGGTCCCGTTTTGAGCAAAGATGAAGTCCTCCCACTCGTTAAACGTCGTCTGCAGGACGAGGTCCTCCGCCAGGTCGAACTCGTTTTCGTCTAGTACACCGTTGTTGTTGGAGTCCTGGGGAGCGCCTTCGGGATCCGCCGGTGCCAGCCCGTCCCCGTTCACGTCAACGGCGACGTTGTGGCAACTGCCGCAGAGCTGGGACGAACTGACGGAGTCCGTCATGAAGCCGGTCTCGATGTTGTGCGCGGAACTCGGAAGGGGATCATCCCCCTCGAGGGGAGGGCCGTAGAGAGTTCCGAGCGTCAGCTGGCCGCGCTCCTCAACCGGGAGGTCGTCGAAGCCGGCCAATTCACCCGGATGATCCTCCATGGCATGACACACCACGCAGGTGATGCCCTCGGTTGACGCTCCGCTTGGGTTCAGGCCCGGATCCCCGGCCAGTGGAAACGTCGTCTCTTCGCTGAACTTGGATCCAATGGGTGAGTGGCAGTTGACGCAGTCCTGTTCAAAATCGGGGTTAACGTCCAGTGCCAACAACGTTTGCGCCTGGGTGATCGAACTCGTCTGCGCGTTCCGGTGCATCGAGAGCTTCCACTCGTCGACGATTTCGCTGTGACAGGACGCGCAGTCGTCCGCAGAGGCGAAGCTCTTTGCCTCCTCTCCCTGGAAGAGACGGCCGACGTTCAAGGTCGAACACAGATGAACCAGAATCGTGACTCCCAGCAGTAGCGCCAGTGGCAGGTGAACGACGCGCCAGGCTTGGAGCAACCGGGAGTAACGGCGCTGCCGTGCCTCCCGACCGGTCTCCGTGGTAAGGCCGGCGGCCAGTTGCTTCGCTCGCTCCCACGTGGCTCGCTCGCTTTCGTCGAGATCTCTTAACGATGTTTCGAGCTCGGCGGGATGAGTACGGCGGATGATGATCTCGTCGATGGCGCGTTGGAGAGCTGCGGATTTGCCGGCCCGCAGTTTCTCGAGTTCGATCTGATAGTCGGCAAGTCGTTCGCGCGTATCGCCGACCGAGAGATTCCCGACGTCGGTGGGAACCTTTGGCGGGACGAGGAGATAGACGATGCGCCAACCCAGACCACTTATACCCAGAAGGGCGAGCAGCACCAGCGCGAGTTTTCCGCTCGACAGGCCCCCGGTGAGAGGGAACAGGAAGGCATGTGCCAGCGCGGCGACGAGGGCGAGCCCGCCCAGGTAGATATGGGATTTGAGCCAGGTCATCATCGTTCCGCCCATCCGCTCCTGAAGCAGACGCTTCCGAGCCGAATAGGCGAAGGCCACGATGACCAGTACGAGTGCGACGAATCCCAGAATCACTATCAACAGGTAGAGCGGTCCCGCAGGTTCGTCCGATCCCCGCAGCGCTCTTATCCCGAGAAAGGCGGCGGCAAGTGCGATCGTCCCGATCGTTGCGCCGACGAGCGCCCACGGCCACGACTGCTCGGAGCTCCTCGTCGGCCGTTTGATGAGAGGCCGTGTCACCGCGGGGGTACCGGCGAGATGGTCGTTCCTCTCTTCATCTCGATGCCGACCACGACATCCGACCGACCGAAGACCTCGACCGGGTTGACCCGGATGGCCGCTCCGACGGGGCATCCGGTGACGCACGCGTAGTCGTCGTAGCCCGCGCAGAGATCGCATTTCACGGCGACCCGGTTTCCTTTGACGTCGGCCTTATGCATCTCCTCCTGGACGTCGAAGTCCTGACTTCCGGTAAGGAAACTGATCAGGCGTTTTATGCCGCCGTCTTTCTTTCGCTCGCGTTCGTGCATGTTGATGTTTCCGTAGGGGCATCGTTCCGCGCAGGCTCCACATCCGATGCAGTTGTCCTCGACGATCCGAATCTCGCCGTCCGGCTCCCTCACGATCCCATTGACCGAGCACAACAGACAAACGGGGTCCTCGCAGTGACGGCATGCGGTGGGAAACAGTACCTCTCCCATCTGGAGCCCGCCGCGATACAGACGGGAATAGCCGTGGCGCCGCTCACAGGACTCGACGCAGTTATTGCAGTTGGTGCAGATGGCCGTGTTGATCACAAGGACCTCGGTGCCCTGGACGACTCCTTCCTCCAGCAAGCCCTCGATCGTCAGGAGGTGGTCGCTCGTGTGGGCGGGGGGCCGGGCTCGAACCTGCGTCGAGTCGGTCACCGTCGTGAGGTACTGCTCGGCTTGAGATGCCGCGAAACCGAACTGCTCCCTCAAGTGCGGATAATCGTGCAGAACGCGCTGAACGTCGGCCGCGGGGATCTCTATTACCTCCGATCTCGTATTGGCGGCGACGGTGGCTGTCTGCGCCTGACCGAAAAGCAAAGCGGTCGCTCCGCACACATCGCCCTCGTGAAAGTACTGGAGGACTCTTTCCGTGTCGCCGTAACGGCGGGCCACACGAAGGAACCCGTCCTTGATCAAATAGAGGGCCGACGGAGGGTCGCCCTCGCGGTAAAGGACCTCGCCGGGACGCAGGGCCCTGAACCCGGCGTTGGCGAGCAGGGCGTCCACTCCCTCCGGCGGAAGCGTGGAGAGCACGGGTGACGATCTCGCCTGGCTCCACACCGAACCCTGCTCGTAGAGGTTCTCCAGCGTCTGCTTGAAGGCGGAGGACTCGCGCATGAGTTGCATCACCGCGGCCTTCGTGAACTCGACGATCACCGCGTTGTCGATCGCCGAGATCGTGTAGGACTCGACCGAGGGGCTCATCACTCCCATGTAGCCGTGGAAACATCCGGGATCGAGGACCAGGATGCGAGCGCGGCCCCCGGCGGCCTGCGCGGTCTGCTCGAGTGCCCCGGACACAACGACTATGAGGCGCTCGTAATAAGTGCTCTCCCGAACCAGGACCTCGCCCGGGGCCAGGCTCCGCAGCGTCGCGCTCAGAAGCATCCTTCGCATCGACAGGGGCTGCACTCCCTCGAACAGCGGGAGCGTCAAGAGATGGCTCGAGAGCTGATCGACCGTCCACTGCGACGGAACGATCTGTTCGCCGGCCTGCAGTGGGACCGGTCGGTCGGGGGCGACGCTTTCCACCTTCATCTTGTTCCACAACACGATGTCCGCCCGCGAGAGGTCCGCCGGGCAAACCGGGACGCACTGCTGGCACTGCGTGCACCGCATCACGAACTCCATGACGTTCGTGGCAGTGATCTGCTCCTCGGTCACCGCTTGGTTGAGCTCCGCGATCGTGACGGCGCGGGATTCGGGGAGCGGGCAGGCGAGGAGGCAGTCGTTGCAACCGATGCAAGCCATGGTGTCGTGTCGGACGACGTCGCGGAGTTCTTCGATGAAGTCGACCGTCACTCTTTTGCCTCCAGGATCGTTTGCGGACCAAGACGCAGCCGGTCACCGGGCGCGACGTCATAGGGCACACCGGGTTCGAGTTTGGCGTCGTTGAGCCATGTCCCGTTCGTGCTACCGACGTCGACAACCTGAAGATCCCCATCGTCCTTGCGTCTTATTTCGAGATGTCGGCCCGACACGAATCTGTCCTCCAGACCCACCACCCCAGTTGTCGACTCTCGACCCAGAAGGACCATCGAGGTCGTGACCTCGATGGTCCGGCCGGCTCCGGGCCCGGTTGTTACGTCGAAACGCTTCACGGACGACGACTCGGCGAATCTCTCAGCGGGGGCCTCGATGATCGTCGTGGCCCCGGTCACGTCGATGGGGGGGCGTTCCTTTGGCTCGGGGGGAGCGGTGACCTCGCCGCCTGGAATCATCGTGAACGCGAAGGCGGAGCGACCGAATCTCACTTCGTTGCCTTCTTGGAGCGGCGCGACCTCCACCACGCGCGCCCCATCGACGAAGGTTCCGTTGGTGCTCTTGAGGTCGCGGATTGACCACGACCCGTTGGATGCCTCAAGGACGGCGTGGGTTCGACTGACGGTCAGGTCGTGCAGGGAGATCGTTGAGGTCGGGTCGCGTCCTATGGTCGCGGACCGTTCAACGAGGGCAAAGGTGACGCCGAGCGTTGCTCCCTCCTTTCCCACCAGCCCCGGAACGAGGGCGCGGCCCTCACGTTCGGACGGCTTCGGCGCCTCGAATCGTTGAGTTCCCGGGCCGCCCCTGAAGGTCAGGTCGCTGTTGCCGACATGAATGACGTCGGCATCCGAAAGCGATCTCGGTACGGATACCAGTTCGCCGTTCACAAAGGTTCCGTTCCGGCTTCCGAGATCACGCAAGAAGACCGAGTCTTCGTGACGGGAGATCTCGGCATGCAGCCACGAAACGGCGGGGTCCGAGATGACCATCTGAGCCTCGTCTCCCCGGCCGATCTTCACGACATCCTCGGAGATCTCGTAGGAACCGCCGGCCCATTCGACGGTGCCAAACCTGGTGGGCGAAAGCGTCACGGGATCCAGCGGCTCGTCGGGTAGTCCCGCGGGTCCGGTCTCGGCCCTCGGGGCCAGGACCTGGTTGTAGAAGGTGAGGCTCGTGTTGCCGACCCTGATCACGTCCCCATGACGAAGGGTCTGGCCGGCTGGGACGAGAGCTTCGTTAACGAAGGTGCCGTTGGTCGAGCGGAGATCGGCCACGACGAGACCATCCTCGGCCGGACGTATCTCGGCGTGGGCCGTGGATGCGAGCGGATCGTCGATCACCAGATCGTTGGACGGGCCCCGACCAATCGTGGTTCGGCCTTCCCCCAAGGGGAAGACCTCGCCACCGTGAAGCTTGAGGGTGGCGACCCCTACCGGCGCGGGCGCGCCTTCCGCTCGCGACGGGGTCGGAGACTCGGGCGCGGCCGTGGCCGCGGCGGCGCGCACCGGCGAGCGCATGAGGGCCGACAGGCTCTGCATCTGGGTGGGACGGGCGGCCGGCTCGGGCCGCTCCTGCGG